>JBCCSG010000479.1:0-4593 GCA_039200565.1 Cyanobacteria bacterium P01_D01_bin.50
AACGATTAAAAACTAACTTTCTATTTGTATAAAAGCACTACTAGCTAAATCATCATATTGATAGTTTAGTTGTTGGAGTGCATGAGCTAAATCGTCTGTAAGACTTTTAGCGTCTTGCTTTACACAACCTCGAACATAGTCGGACACTTTGATTGACGGAGCGATACTAATGCTTACGTCGGTACCCCAAGTTGGATAGGGGTGACTGTAATTAAAACAAATAGGTACAATTTTCACTTCCAAACCGGGGTGAGATAATTCAGCGCTCAAAGCCAAACGCGCAATTCCAGGTTTTAGCTGGTGAACTTCGCGATCGCGAAAAATTCCGCCTTCGGGATAAATGACTAACATTTCGCCATGTTGTAGCAATTCAACTGTGTGGCGGAGAGTTGTAATGGAAGGACGTTTTGCATTAATGGGGAATCCTCCCAAACGCCGGACAAACCAGCCTTGAAAGCCTCGACACTCAGTACTCGTGACCATAAAACGCAAATCTCTACCGGTAACACAACGTCCTGTTGCGTAAGGCAAAAGTAACGAATCCCAACGCGCTTTGTGAGTAGGAGCTAAGATTACAGGACCAGTTAATGGTAAATTTTCCTGTCCGGTAATTGTAATTTGGCTAAAGTACAAAGGTAACAGTATATTTCCCGCTAACAAGTAAGTTAGAGAACTTAACCAAGGAGAAATTCGCGAATTAGTATCAGCTAATTTAGTGTCTAACTCACTATTGGCTTTTCTTCTTTTACTGGTATCAAATATTGAGTAAAATTCCATCATCACGGTGACTGGTGAATATTAAGTGAATCTAAATGTAAAGAATTCTTGATTAGTAACACCGTAGATTTTCTGCCCTAACTTTTGTAGCACTGACTGGACAGTTTTACCTCTGTCCTTTATATTTTGCGATGTCGCTGATTAGCAAACCAAGCTTGTAATGATGAGCGACACTCAGATTCTAGGATGCCTCCAATTACACGCAAATGGTGATTGGAAGCCGCACTATCGGGAATATTCGCAACAGTGCGAATAGCCCCAGTTTTCGGGTCATCTACTCCATAGACTAGTAGGCCAACACGGGCTTGAACAATAGCACCAGCACACATCGGGCAAGGTTCGAGAGTAACGTAGAGAGTACATTCATGAAGCCGCCAATTTTGTAAAGAGCGTGTTGCTTCTCGTATAGCGAGGATTTCCGCATGGGCTGTAGGATCTTTATCGCGTTCTTTTCTATTTTCACCTTCTGCAATTATATTGTTGGATGAATCAATAATAACAGCGCCCACAGGAACTTCACCTGCATCTCCCGCCGATTGAGATAGCTTTAGAGCTTGTTGCATCCATTTTCTGTGTATAAGATATTCTTCATGACTACTTAACATATTCTTAATGTTGGTTGTTGGCTGTTAGTGGCTAGTTATTATGGGTATCAATTTTGTAAATAGGTTTTAATGTCATATCTACCGATCTCAATGGTTTGTATCAAAAATTTTTTGAAATGGTAATGGCGGTTATTGAAATTGTGAATCCATGAAAAAACAACCCGGTTTCTTTGATAAACTGGGTTTGTAGAAATTATCTATTTTTTTTTGGAAAAGAATAATATTCTTAAGCAGTTGCAGGTTGATTTAAAAGAGAATCAAGTTGACCTTGAGTATCTAATTGATACAATTCATCGCAACCGCCAACGTGTTGGTTATTAATAAAAATTTGCGGCACCGTACGCCCTCCATTTGCCCGCTCTGCCATTGCATTTCTAGCTACAGTGTCTCCATCTATTTTATATTCAGTGAATTTAACGCCTTTCCACCACAAAAGCATTTTCGCACGGATACAGTAAGGACAAGTCTGCCAAGTATAAATTTCGACGTTCGCTTTCATCTGTTCAGGATGGCGACCTAAAAGTGGATTGAGAAAATCAAACATGTTCTTATTAAAGGAATTTATAGCACTTTCTTTTAGACTAGCAGGTTGGGAGAGGGATTTAAATACAGCGGCTTGAAGTGTTTTTTCAAACTATAAGCGCTCTTAGGCTAAAGCCTGCCTTCGCGGACTAAAAACCCCATCGTTGTCCCTACAGGTTGAATTTGTAGGTGCAGCCGCAGCCTTCGAGGGTGAGGACGTAGCGACCCAAGTATGGATAAAATGTAACTATAATCATCCGCACAACAAGCTTTCTAGCACCCAGTTTTATCCTTTAGCAGCAAAACTTAACAAAACGAACAGGCAAGACGGATTTCCAGGGGTATACGCCCTTTGGTAGACTGGATAACTGAAATCGCAATTCGCACATACCGCGTTTAGCAAGCAATTTTAAGAGGGCAGACTTCGTGGAAAATACTCTTGGGTTAGAGATTATTGAAGTAGTTGAACAAGCGGCGATCGCTAGTTCTCGCTGGATGGGTAAAGGCGAGAAGAATACCGCGGATCAAGTAGCTGTGGAAGCTATGCGGGAGAGAATGAATAAAATCTACATGCGCGGGCGCATTGTGATTGGAGAAGGCGAACGTGATGAGGCTCCCATGCTTTACATCGGTGAAGAGGTGGGAATTTGTACTCGTGAAGATGCCAAAAATTACTGTAACCCCGATGAGTTAATCGAAATTGATATCGCGGTTGACCCTTGTGAAGGTACTAACCTGGTAGCTTACGGTCAAAATGGCTCTATGGCTGTATTGGCAATTTCGGAAAAAGGCGGTTTGTTTGCTGCACCTGACTTCTATATGAAAAAGCTCGCAGCACCATCTCAAGCAAAAGGAAAAGTAGATATTAATAAGTCTGCCACCGAAAACCTCAAGATTCTATCCGAGTGCTTGAATCGTTCCGTTGAAGAATTGGTAGTAGTTGTGATGGATCGTCCCCGTCACAAAGAACTAATTGCAGAAATTCGTCAAGCAGGTGCTAGAGTACGCCTAATTAGCGATGGTGACGTTTCTGCGGCAATTTCCTGCGGTTTTGCTGGTACTAACATTCATGCATTGATGGGTATTGGTGCGGCACCCGAAGGTGTGATTTCAGCTGCTGCAATGCGTTGCTTGGGTGGTCATTTCCAAGGACAATTGATCTACGATCCAGAAGTTGTAAAAACCGGTTTAATTGGCGAAAGCAAAGAAGGTAACCTGAAACGACTTCAAGAAATGGATATTACCGACCCAGATAAGTGTTATGAAGCTGAAGAACTAGCTAAGGGTGAGAACGTACTCTTTGCAGCTTGCGGTATCACTCCTGGAACCTTAATGGAAGGGGTTCGTTTCTTCCACGGAGGCGCTAGAACCCAAAGCTTGGTAATTTCGAGCCAATCTAAAACAGCTAGATTTGTCGATACCATACATATGTTTGATAAACCAGCAACCATCAATCTTACCTAAAAAGTTAGCTGCTCACGGAGTTAGTGGTTAGTAGGAATGGAGTTGGGGATTGGGAATTGAGGGGGAAATTAAGTAATGGATAACTAAAAATTCATCACTTATAACTTCTAACTTCTCCATGCCCCATTCCCAATTCCCCTTATAAATTATCAATAAATAGTTAGCAAATTACCATTTAGCAAATGCATATAGCAGTAGTAGGGTTAAGCCACAAAACAGCCCCAGTAGAAGTTCGAGAAAAACTCAGCATTCCCGAACCACAGACTGAAGGCGCGATCGCCTCTCTGTTAAGCTATCCAAGTATTGAAGAAGTGACAATTCTCAGTACTTGCAACCGCTTGGAAATTTATATTGTTACCCAAGAAAGCGAACAAGGTATCCGAGAAGTCACTCAGTTTCTCTCAGAATATAGTAAGTTACCTACAATCTCCTTAAGACCTCACCTGTTTATGTTGCTCCATCAAGATGCTGTCATGCATTTGATGCGAGTCTCGGCTGGTTTGGATAGCTTGGTACTCGGAGAAGGGCAAATTCTGGCTCAGGTGAAAACTACTCATAAAATTGGTCAGCAATACAAAGGTATTAAAACTGTTCTAAATAGATTATTTAAACAAGCAATCACCGCCGGTAAGCGCGTACGTAGCGAAACTAGTATTGGAACTGGTGCGGTTTCCATCAGTTCCGCAGCGGTGGAATTAGCCCAGATGAAAGTACAAAATTTAGCTGCCGTTAGAGTCGCGATCGTCGGCGCTGGGAAAATGTCGCGCTTATTAGTACAGCATTTGATATCCAAAGGTGCAGAAGAAATTTGTATCTTAAATCGTTCGATCAAAAGAGCGGAGGAATTAGCAAAACAATTTAATACTTGTGCCATCCAGACTCAAACCCTGGAAAAAATGATGTCGGTAATTAACGAGAGCGATTTAGTATTTACAAGTACTTCTGCTACTAAACCAATACTCGATCGCAGCAAATTAGAATTGGTTTTAGAACCCAGTCGCTCTTTAATGTTATTTGATATTTCGGTGCCGCGTAATGTTCATTCAGATGTTAATGAACTAGATAACGTACAGGCATTTAATGTAGATGATTTGAAAGCAGTAGTGGCGCAAAACCAAGAAAGTCGTCGCAGGATGGCCCTAGAGGCTGAAGGTATTTTAGAACAAGAAGTAGAAGCTTTCGATATTTGGTGGCGCAGTCTGGAAACAGTTTCTACAATTAGTTC
>JBCCSG010000480.1:0-4592 GCA_039200565.1 Cyanobacteria bacterium P01_D01_bin.50
CAACTTACTAAAGTATTAATACTTAGCTCAAGTTGAGAGAAAATCAAGCGTCCTTAAGTCTAAGAATCATGGAAGTACTTTAATAAATAGAATAATTAGAGTAGAGCTTCCTGATTTATCCCCTGATAAATGAACAATTTATTAAACAAGAACAAATATTTGAATTTGCATTTGTTACTTTCATTTATAGAGAATAATTGGAGTTTTTTACTGTTTCCTTTGAAACCAAATAAATCGTCTAGTACAGTGGGCGCGTAAATAAGGTAACCGTTTTGAAAGGTTGAAACCCATTATCTGTAATACTTTTGCTCGCCAAAGGCACGGTCTGTTTTGACTTTTGACTGACCCACAGCGGTACTAGAGTAATTGTAAATTTCTTGTAAAAGTTGCACATTGAACTCAGAATTGGTAGATGTTATTCACCTGAACGATTAACCTGCTTGAATTTCACTATTACCGTTGCGGATAGACCATGCTAGTTCTAGCAATTTGGTCCAGCGTTTTTGTAATTGTTTTGGAGTACACTTGAGCGCTTTTGCAATCGCTTGATCGTTTTGTTCTGAGCTTTTCAACTGCAACATTTGACGTTGTTGTTCGGAAAGTTGTGCAACAAAAGCTTCCCACTGAGCCGAAGACATTCCTAACTTTTGTTCCAAACTTGCACCCAACCACTGGTGTACTAATTGCCAATTATGAGTGCGTGCAAACTTTTCTACATGGTACTTAAAACGCTGTTGTAGATAATCGCGCTGACGACTAGTTAGACCTAAAATCTTGTCGATTTCTGGAGCGGAGAGATCTTGTAGTTTCAACGATAAGTAATCTACACAATCATTTTGGCCTTGAGTTTGTAGATAATTCACCAACTCTGAAACAACCCGATCGCGTTCGGCTTCTTCTGCTGGATCGAAATTAGATTGTGCAACCATTTGCGATCGAACTTGTTGAACGGCAGAACTGCGTTGATAGGATTCTGCATCTTCGGATTTGGCTGATTCTAAAGCCATTTCCATATCCACTGTAGTTTCTTGAGGTAAACGGCGGCTAAAGCCTTGAGCCCGGAGTATGATTAACTGTTGGTTAGCGTTGCCTGGTAGAGAAATACGACGTTTAGCATACTGTTCGGTAAATGCCATATACTCTCCTAATTGCAAGCGAGTGCGAGGAGTGTAGTCTTGGGGTAATTCGTTTTCCCGACGAAAGGCTTTGATAGCTTCGATATAGAATGCTTGGAGAAAATCTTCAATCAAGTTGTAACGTGCATCAAAACCTAACTGACAACCAGGAAGACTGATATGGCGGTATACCATAGAACCAAGAGTACTATGTAATTCGACTCTACCGCGTCTAGAACCTAGTTGATAATAATGCAAGCACTTTTGCAAGCGATGGCGCGCTAAACTAAATAACCAAGACTTAACTTGTCCAGATTTTTGAATGCGGTAGCTTTTGGAGCAAATACGTTCTACTTCTTTGGCTATGCGTGTGGCGACTACTTGAATAGTTGCGGGGGTAGCTTTAACCTGAGATTCTAATTCTTGACATATCTGCTGAATTAAGACATTGTTAGTATCTTGTTGCACTACATTTGCAGCTTGGTTTTCAACAGCAGAGGTAGAGGAAGGTAGATTAGCAAAGTTTGTTTTCATCATTTTTTAGGAGTGGTACTGCACCGTAACTACTACGGAGTCAGTGTTAGGAGGCACTTGTAGTAAAGCTTTATCTATCAAGAGTCGCCATCAGCACTGCTCACATTTATGAATGTAAGAAATATCCACAGGTTCCGGATATGCTGATGTGTCGCTTTCTTGGGATTTCTTCAAAAGACGACTGTCACACTCTTAAGTATAAATACTCAAGCAAGCTTGAAATATCTATTATATAAGGCTTTGCAGCTTAGTACCCCTATTCCCATATTAGCTTGATGAATGTGACAATTCGGAAATTGGAGTATCAAAATCCTGTGAAAAGACGAAGCCAAACAGCAAGGGTATTTAACTTCCATAAAAAATAAAGCCGTTGGATGCAAAACACGATTTTTGTATCGCCGTTGTCGCCGATATCAAAACTTGCTTATATACCGCCTTTAATAAATCCTTAATCTTCACTCCCACATATTCTCCTAAATTTCTTATATCCAAGCTGTAGCTTCTTCCCAGCCCAACCCTTGACGTACAATTGTTGGCTGTTCTTCAGTTAAATCTACAATCGTAGAAACTTGATAACCTGGTTCTTGACCAGTATCTATAATTACATCTACTAAACTGGACATCCGGTCAAATAACTCTATTCGCGATGAGATATCTTGTTCTACCCATGAATCTTCCGAGTCAATGTCTGGAGGTGGGATATGGGCTGAAGTGGAGATAATGGGGTTTCCTAAAGCTTCTAATAACGCTAAACAAACGGCATTTTGTGGAACTCTAATTCCAGTAGTTTTGCGTTTTGGGTTTTGTACTAATTTCGGTACTAATTTAGTAGCGGGTAACAAAAATGTGTAAGTACCAGGGATCAGGTGCTTCATAATCCGATAAGCTGCATTACTGACAAAAGCATAGGTAGCCACATTAGAAAGAGAGGGACATAAAAATGTCAGTGGTTTTTCATTGGCTAGCTGTTTTATTTGTCGTACCCGTTGTATTGCCGACTTAACACTCAAATCGCAACCTATGGCGTAGACTGTATCAGTAGGATAAAGCATGACTGCGCCACTTTGTAGTGCTGCTTTTATTTCTTCTATTCGACGACTTTGCGGATTATCGGGATGGATTGTCAAAATTTTTGCCATGAACGAAAAATTGGGATATGTAATAAATTAATTCAAAAGTCATGGGTACCCGTCATGCAGATGCCATACCTGCTGTAGGTGGGGAAAAAATTCAAAATACTTTAGAGATGGAAATGCAAGACTAACAAAATTATTTGTAATTATGAGTAAAATTGCTTATTTTCAATGTCCCACGGGAATTTCTGGTGATATGTGTTTGGGTGCTCTGGTAAGTTTGGGAGTAAGCCTTGAATATCTAGTTGAAAATCTCAACAAGTTAGGAATTGAACAAGAATATAAATTGTGGACTGAACTTGTTAGCCGCAACAATCAGCAAGCAACTAAAGTTCATGTAGATTTAATCAAGAATCATCACCATCACGATCGTCATCACGGGCGACATTTGCCAGAAATTCAGCAAATTATTGAAAAAGCGGGTTTACCTCAAAGGGCTAAAGTTTGGAGCTTGAAAATATTCCAACAATTAGCAGTTGCAGAAGGCGCAGTACACGGTATTGCCCCAGAAAAGGTTCACTTTCATGAAGTCGGTGCAGTAGATGCAATTGTGGATATTGTCGGTACTTGTTTGAGTTTGGATTGGTTAGATATTGAGTGCAATAAAGAAGGACTACCTTTACTATACTGCTCTAAGCTGCCAACTGGTGGGGGAACTGTACGCGCAGCTCATGGAATAATGGCCGTACCCGTACCAGCGGTATTAAAATTATGGGAAATGCGTAAATGTCCCGTTTACAGTAACGGTATTGAAAAAGAATTAGTTACACCAACAGGTGCAGCAATTGTGACAACTCTTGCTAGAGAATTTGGTTCGCCACCTAATATGATTCTTGAAAAAGTCGGCATGGGTGCGGGTAATTTAGACTTACCGATACCGAATATTTTACGTATTTGGTTGGGTGAAACGACGAAGCTCGAAAAAGATCTTAATACCCGAATTACTCACAAAGGGGCTAATTGCCGCGAAGAAGAGGCAAAAAAGCAATCTGAAAATGATACTAGTCCTTATTTAGAAAATATTTCGGTTTTAGAAACACAAATAGATGATATCAGTCCTCAAGCAATTGGTTATATATTTGAAGCATTATTTGCTGTGGGTGCATTAGACATTTTTACCCAAGCTATAGGCATGAAAAAATCTCGTCCGGGAATTTTATTAACTGTTATTTGTCATCCAGAAAATATCGTTGAATGTGAAGCAGTGATATTTCGTGAAACTACCACATTAGGAATCCGTCGTTTAACTCAGCAACGTGCCGTGCTGCAAAGAGAAATCCAAGAAGTAGAAACTGAATACGGCAAAGCTAGAGTAAAAGTCGCATGGAGGAAAAGCGAAAAAGATAAAGCGATCGCAAACGTACATCCTGAATATGCAGACTGTGCGGAATTAGCACAAAAACATCATGTTTCCTTTTTAGAAATCCACAGGTTAGTATTACAAATGTGGTATTTAAAAAATAATAAATAAAATTATTTAAATTCAAAATATCAAGTCTTATTTTAACTAAATAAACTCAATAAATCGGAAAAATTTTATTTAGCTTGCCCTATTAATAATTTAATCAAATAATTTTGGTTATTCAGTACATATGGCAGCTAAAAGTATTGGTGAAAAGCTTGAATTATTTACTATATAAAGGGAACAGGCTATAGAAATTAACTTGATAGTAAATACTATTTTTTCTTTCCTGTTCCCTATTCCATTTTTTTACTATTTTGCTAGCATACTAAGCACGGATGAATCATAATTTAATTAGTCAACAATATCTTGCAATGTTCTTTCTACTGTATTACTAGCATCTTCAAC
>JBCCSG010000481.1:0-4588 GCA_039200565.1 Cyanobacteria bacterium P01_D01_bin.50
AGTTCTGACACTGCGGCTGCATTGGTAGTAGCGCGTCGCGGTGTTCGTACTAGGTCATTTAAGCGGTTCTCTGACCGTTTACCTCACAAATATATAAAGCTCATTCCTTCCAACCAAGCTTATCTAGGTGGTACTAGAAAACACAGTTGGTCACATTGGAACGAGCTAAGACGCGAACTTTCCGGAGTACGTCGTCACAATTATTTTACCAGCGGTCTTCTGCGCTCCCGTGGTCAGGCGACCTAGGTCGGAGTCTCAAGACAATGCCCTACGTAGGAAGCCTAAAGGCACTTCGGGTAGTAGGTGAAATTCCTACTGGGAATCCTTATGCTGCTGTTGGCATGAGGTCATTGTCCAACTTTGGGTAATGTTTTTTCAACGGTTAAAAAAAATATTTCTGGCTCATGGCTGTTTGAGTAAATCTACTCGTATAGAAACCCTATGATTTTCGGTCAAAGATTCTCAAAAAAAAACCGCAAGTTAATATTGCGATGATTTTGGAAAAATTTTTGGAGGTAACTCAAGACATTGCCTATGCCAAAAGTATATCGAAGACAACATAAAGAAAATTCTGCAAAGGTTCCACATTGCCTTGCGCTTTTGCACGAACTATAGCACCCTGCCAAGCGTTATAAATGAATGCAGCAAGAAGTTTTGGATCTGAATTTTGGTCTATCTCCCCCGCTTCCTTTGCTTCTTCCAGGCAAGCTGTGTAATAACCTTGCAACTTGTTAAATGAGCGATCAATAGCTTTTTGAAATACTGGATTTTGAATTGCAAGTTCTTGACTTAGATTGCCCGCTAAACATCCAAAACAGCAACCATCGAATTTTTGTACCCAATTTTCAAACATGCTTTGAAGCCGTGAAAGCGGCGAGCCTTCCGCTTTGAGCAGGATTTGTTCAAGATATGCACTCAGATCTGAGGTATAAAGCTCTAAAACCTGCACAGCAAAATCTTCTTTGTTTTTGAAATAGTTATAAAATGAACCCTTGGGAACTTCGCTAGCATCTGCAATTTCCTGTACTCCAGAAGCATTAAAACCCTGGCTATACAGAAGATTAAGACCAGCTTCGAGGAGTTTTCCCTTATTTTGTCCGCGTGGCATATTATACTTTACATGACCAGTCATTTA
This sequence comes from Cyanobacteria bacterium P01_D01_bin.50, assembly GCA_039200565.1. GTDB lineage: Bacteria > Cyanobacteriota > Cyanobacteriia > Cyanobacteriales > Nostocaceae > Rivularia. Next base: position 1,136 of record JBCCSG010000481.1, read on the forward strand.
CTATCCTAGCAGAGTGAGTTACGAATTATAAATCGCCAAGGAAATCCTTTTTTCCAAGGGGTTTACTGAAATTATGCTTTGATTGTGAAAAGTAGAAAACCACCGAGGGCTACACCTGTGAATACTGTCCCCATAGCACCGATGGCACGCATAATCTGAAACATTTTGCTGCCTTCGGTTAGATGAGAACCTGCGAGTGAGGAAAAGCCAAGTGCATGGAAAAAACGAGCAATAACAAAGACGGCACCAAATCCGATGACAATAATACTCGGAGCGCCGCGCAACTCTGTCAATGCGAGGGTGACAACAAATAATGCGGAGTTTTCTGCGAGATTGCCATGGCGGCGCACCTTACGCTCTAATATATCGTCCTTGCCTACACCGATACCAATTTGCGTTTTGGCACGATGCATGCCAACGTTGAGCATTAGAGATTGCTGAAGAATAATTAAAATGGCCGCTACAACTGTTGATATAACAGGAACATTCATGGTTTTCTTACTCAATAAGTTTAGTTTACTATTTTCTTTTCTCACCATGTCGCTTTTGGAGCGACCTTTCCAATCAACTTTCCGTTTTCCTGATACTCGTGAGCGGCTTGAATCTCATCATCAGTAAAGCATCCGAGTATTGGAGCGAGGGGTATTCCGTATTTCTTGAAATATTTTTCTGAATTTAGTACCTCAAACTGATCGATGACGTAAACAGGTGATTGTTCGGACATTACTTCACTTCCTATTCTTTGTTTATGTAAATAATTTGTACCTGGTAAGTTCTAGAAGCTTACCTTTTTACCAATGAAGGCAAGGATATGCTCTTAAAAAGCTGCCTTATAAAATGACCAGTCGTTTTAAGACTAGCAGAAAAAAATTGTAGCTGCAAGCCTGAACCAAAAAAACTAACTCACAACAGTTCCCCGAGTGACACCTAATTGACTTTGCAAATTCAATTCTCGCCACAATTGCGAACCTTTAATTTCACCGTTGAGTAACTGTTGATATTTGTATATAGTTTGCTCGACTTCTGCGGGTTTTTCGTTCACAAATTCAATCCGAAAGTTTTGTAAACCTAATTCCAAAAGTTTGTGTACGTATTCCGCACCAGTTTGGGCTGTACCGTTAAATACTGTATTCCGACAACCAGCATCAGCTTGTAAAACGTGTTCCGTGCCGACTCTATCCTTTATTTTTACCTCATGTTGTTCGCAAGGTCTTCCACAATTGCGGAAGTCGGTACCTTCGGAAAGAAAGGCACAAAAAACACAATGTTCCATATGAAACATCGGTATATGTTGATGTATTGTCACCTCGTACCATTCGGGAGGAGAAGTTTTTAATAAATCTTGGAGTTGATGAATGTTTAAGTCGTAAGAAGCGGTAAGACGTTGTAAATGAAACCCATTTTTAAAGTAATCTGCCGTTAAAGCATTAGCGACATTTAACGAAAAATCCCCAATACATCTTTTTTCAGCAAAGAATTTTAAATGATCGTAATTCCGAATTAAATAACCATCAGCATTAGAATTACGTACCTGCTCTAAAATCCAGTTTTCTGACGGTTTAGTAATTCTTGGTGGAGCAACGAAGATGTTAGGGCATTGGGCATTGGAACGAATTTTTTGTACTGCTTGACGATATTTTCTGGGATCTTCAAATTCGCAATATATGGTTGTTATTCCGGTTTTTAATGCTGTTTCTAGTTGGTTGAGGTTTCTAACTAAGACTATTAAATTTGGGGAATGGGGAATGTTAGAGGAATCGATTAGGGGAAGTAAATTTTTGAGAGAAGCGTTTTCGTTAATTAACCATCGTTTGGGTTGAATTCGCAATTCTTCCAACTTCGCAACAATTTCCCGACGCATTTTATTTAATTCACTCACCGGCAACATCAATCCATAGTTGATGCAATTTGTCAAGTCTTCTAAATAAAAAGGAGTATTACCCAAACGTCCAAATTGTTCTTGTAAACGTTGAGTAGTTAAAGGTTTATTATGAGCTTCAACTAGAGTAATTCCAGATTCAACTTGTACCACATGACCAATTTCATCGCGAGCTACAGCAACTAAATTTTGTCCTAACTCCCCATATACTTCAACAGAAATCGGACGTACAAACTTCGGATTATCTCCCGCAAAACTTTGTCGTAGCTGCTTATCAAGTTCCGGATCTGAAGTTTTCCAAAGGCGATCGCCAACATGAATCCGTCGTAAATTTAAATTACCTTTACCAAAAGTAAGTACAACATCCTTACCCTTATTTTCCACCCCATAAATTCTACCACCTTCCTCCTTCGCTTCCGGGTGTCCGCAATCAAATACAACACCATCACCGGGTTTGATAGGGATAGAAACATTACCTAGGGAGACGTTATGTATAACGTCTCTACAAATGGTTACTTTTTCTTTGTTAATGCGTTTAACTTCTCCTAAATAAACCCCACGCTTCTTCCCAAACCGAGCGTGAACCAATTCTTGATTATTAATACCCTCAAACCATCCCGTATAAATTCCCCGGGAAAAAGCCATTTCCAGATTATATTTTTCTTTATCCCCTTGTTCCCTTGTCCCCTTGTCCCCTAAGCGATCCAAAGCTTCTCGATAAACCTTAGTTACATTCGCGACATACTCTGGAGATTTCAATCTTCCTTCAATTTTTAAACAACTAACCCCAGATTTGATTAAATCCGGTAGAACATCAATCCCAGCAAGATCTTGAGGACTCAATAAATATTTGCGAACGCCTAAATCAACAATTTCTCCATCTGATATTAACTCGTAGGTCATCCGGCAAGCTTGGGCACATTCACCACGGTTAGCCGAACGTCCTCCCAAGGCTTCGGAAGTCAAACATTGTCCGGAATAAGCAACACACAAAGCACCATGAACAAAAACTTCTAAAGGTAAGGAACTTTCTTTAGTCTGCTGCTTTATCTTATTAATTTCCTTAATCGAACATTCCCGAGCTAACACCACTAAATTACAACCAAGTTCCTTAGCGAATTCCACCCCAACAGCACTAGTTACCGTCATTTGCGTAGAAGCATGGATGGGGAAGTCTGGTGAAATGTGGCGAATTAGACGACAAATCCCGACATCCTGAACGATAACCGCATCAACCCCAGCAGCAATAATTGATTTTATATAGCGCTGTGCTTGTTTAAGCTCCTGGGGAAAAACTAACGTATTTAAAGTGACATAACCCTTTACACCCCGCAAGTGGAGAAACTCCATCAACTCTGGTAAATCAGCTTCCGTGAAATTTTCCGCACGCATTCTAGCGTTAAACTTATCCAAACCAAAATAAATCGCATCAGCACCGTTTTCTACAGCAGCTTTGGCGCATTCCCAATTACCAGCAGGAGCGAGAAGTTGAGGGAGTTGTTGTAGGGAATTGGTTGTCATAGCGGATTGGGGGAAGTCGGATAGTATCAATGTGATTGTAGCGTTGGTGGTGG
>JBCCSG010000482.1:0-4567 GCA_039200565.1 Cyanobacteria bacterium P01_D01_bin.50
TTTCGGAATTAAAATAATTCCGTACTAATATTTTCAGTATCGGCAATCATTTATCCCCAATGGTAATAGCAAGAATTGAACTTACCTTATTGCTACTGCAATAAATCCACCAGGAATATCACCAATCAAATAAATTTCAAACATCATCTTTATTTTGGTATTTTAAACTAGAAATAAATTCAGCAACAATATCCCTGATTCGCCTATATTTCCTACCATCAGCACGAGATAAATTAAACACCTCTTGCAATATTTGATGCAGTTCGTAACCTCGACTATGGAGTGAATGAATCTGAGATTTGGTTAAATCATCAAGGTTAATGTTAAAAGAATATTCTTCCTTTTGATTATTTGTAATAAGTGAATCGGTTGCAGATTTTTTTGACTTTTTAGGGAAGTTTTGATTATCAGAAGTATTTTCAATCGAAAAAGTTGAAAAATCCAACCCAGAAGGGTATTAGCCGCATCTTCTGCAACGGGTGCGATGATATGAGGAAGTCCATTGAAGCAAGTCAGGGATACTAATTTGACATCACTTAGAGCAAGTTTTACTAAACTAGGAGGATAGCGCAATGCGGTTAGGAAGAACCATTGCTTTTTCAAACTGACTCTTTCCTCCACCAGTCATACCCCCTCCCAAAGTATGGTAAACATTCGAGTCGCAAAGTTAAATTTCAATATAGTTACCATCAACATCTACACCACCAGGGATAACTATTCGATTAATATCAATCTCACTTGTTAAGTCAACGTAATCACTGAAATAAGCTATCTGTCGTTCAAGTCTGGGAATATCAAATACAACAGCACCTGGTACAACAGATATCATTTAATTAAGCAAGCTAATCTACATAAAAGTTGTATACTTATGAGTTATGTATACCCATTACCTGGGGTTATAGTATACATAATCATGCCGCCATTACTAATGCCATTACTAATTCAAACTTTGAATGAAATCACCATCACCGTATTCTAATTCGCTATTTATTAGCAATTATGGCAAAGCGATTCCCTATAGCAGCAGTGAAACCAAGGAAAATAACGGAAGGACTAACTATGGTTTTAAAAACCTGAAAGTTAGACCACAATTGATTGATACTATTCCCGAATTGTCATCAGATAATGCTCTAAAGGCATTAGTACTATCACTTAATTTACCTGAGACAAATTTTTTTAGTATTGGGTGTTTCAGTGGCAAAGTTAACGAACAAGAAGGACATTTATATAAAGGATATATTGAGTTTTCTTTTAATTGTAGAACATGTGTACTTGACGCAAGAAATTATTTTTCATTATATTTTCACTTTGAACAGTTTTTACGCCAGCACAAGTTTGATCAAAAAGTAAAATTTCAGTGGATGCTAGAAGAGGCTCATTTTCTAGATGTAGATATTGATGGATTTTCTTGTGCCATTTTTATTTTTACAACTCACCGTTCATCTCTCGACGAAGCTTATTACTCCTGGAAAAATTCCTTGAAAATGCTAGAGTCTTTTCTCCTCTCCGTTCAAGTTAGATCGCATACATTGATTTATGAGAATTGTTAATCCATAAAACTATAACTATGGAAATTTGCTACAGATATAGGATTTACGCATTGACAAAAATACTCACTAATGCATACTTATTTTTCTATTGTGTGGAATCGAGAAAGTAGACGACACTTAAATATTGCAATACATTATTTTACCACGCTGTCAATGGATAAGTCCTAAGATATTTGTTGCAAGTCAAACATATGCAGATGTATCCTTAAGGTTAGTTTAAAAATTGACGGGAATTAGTATTTTGGATATATACGAGTTTGATGTTGTTATTATTGGAGGCGGTCCGGCAGGCTGCAGTTGTGCGCTATATACATCAAGAGCAAATCATAAAACTGTTATCTTGGATAAAAATCCTGCTGTAGGTGCTTTGGCTATTACCCACAAAATTGCCAATTACCCTGGAGTCTCTAAAGATATAAGTGGGGAAGAATTATTAAATGAGATGAGAGACCAGGCCATTTTTTATGGGACTACTTATCAGCGTGCTCAAGTTTTTAATATTGATATTGATGGTGCTTTGAAAAAAGTCTATACCCCAGAAGGTACATTTGTTGGTAAATCATTAGTTCTTGCTACTGGCGCAATGGGTCGAGTTGCGTCTTTTGAGGGAGAATCTGATTATTTAGGTCGTGGAGTCAGTTATTGTGCTACTTGCGATGGTGCATTTTATAAAGAGCAAGAAGTGGCTGTTGTTGGTACTAATCAAGAAGCAATAGAAGAAGCCCAGTTTCTTACCAAATTTGCCTCTACTGTTAACTGGATTACTTTTAAATCCCCCGAAAATGAACATGCCCAAGACTTACTTCGTATGCCCAATGTGAAGCATTGGCACGGTACTCGTCTCATGTCTGTTGAAGGAAACGAGATGGGGGTAACAGGGGTGAAGTTGAAGCAGAAAGATGCAAAGGAACCCATATTTCTGAACTTAGAAGGAGTGTTTATATATCAGAATGGCTCAAAACCTATTACCGATTTTATTGGCAATCTCATAGAATATAATCCTGGTGGTGGTGTTAAAGTAGACGAAACTATGGGTACCAGTGTCGAAGGAGTCTGGGCAATTGGGGATATACGCAACACACCCTATAAGCAAGCAGTTGTAGCCGCTGGTGACGGTTGTATTGCAGCGATGTCTATTGATCGCTTTCTTAATAATCGTAGGTCAATAAAAACTGACTGGGATCATTCCTAAAGCTTTTCGTCATAATCGGTGTAGTAGTAAAGGTTGGCTCTACCGATTACTTTCCACAAAAAGAGTGAGAAATTAAGATAATTCCTAATTAATCACTCTTAACTTTATTCCAACTGCAGAAATACAGGCATAGCAAATAAGGGTACTTCCTCTGGTATAACTTCAATCTTCTTACCAGAAGCATAACTTGGTCAGATATAGCTACCATTGATAAAAAAATTAACCAACATATAGCTAATTTGTGAATTGACATACCTTACTTCCACAGATTGAGAATCAACAGACATTGGTATTCCTGGTTGCTGATTTACTACACCTCCTTGCTGTTGAACTTGGTTTAACATTCCCTGCAAGCGTGTGGTAGGAACAATTGAACCACCATCGGAATAGTCAATATCAACATGATTGCGACGATTTCTGGACATATTTAAGCTGCTACGCATCTAAATTGTATATTATTCTATTTGATAATGAGGTCTCAAACTATCTTTACTTTTGAATGCCGGACTTTTGACTTTTGACAAGAGTATTGTGCATTTTTAATGCACAACAGCTTAACTCCTAATTTGCATTATTATTTGGATTGGAATCATCATCACCCTATAAATCCTCTTGTTGAAGTTGAGAATAAAATTCTTGTGGAGACAATGTTTCAGATTCGCTCGCTACATCTAAATCACCATGATTAGATAAGGAACGAGACGGAAAGTGAATTAGGTTATTAGTCGAAACACCATTCAAATTCGGATTAATAGGTGGAGGTAATTGGGGGCTTCTATATTTACCGAATCGTCAATAATCTCATCACCCTCAATTGCATTGTTGTAATCAGAAATTCCCCAACCCAAAAAACCAGCAAAACCAGTGATAAAGATAATTGCACTCCCGCTACGTGTACGGATGAATTGGGGGACGGCATCATCTCAATTGTTGTGCGGGTTAAACCAGTAAGAGTGGTACGGTGCTTGAGTACGTTTAACTCCCGCTACAACGTTTAGCGAACATAAAGCTATACAACCCACATTCCGCACCCCAACTGTCACAAAGGGGTTTTTACTGAACATTTTTTCTATGAAGAGAATAAAAACAGACTGTATTATTTTGCGTAGTCATATTATTGGCTTATTTTAGATGAAATTTCTATTCTCAATAAGAAGCAATAAGTTTTAAGGCTAAAATCATAGATAAAAATTTATAGTTCTTTGTGCGATGTCATCATAGTACTTATGTTTAAATAATAAAAAGTGATTATAATTTGTGACTATTGATTAAAATGAATAGTCTTTTCACACATAAATTATTATTTTTCTACTTCAACTGGATGTCAAAAAGAAATAGTCAATGTTATATCACAAAAAGATGGAGATTATATAATCGCATTAAAAAAGAATCAAAAAAACTTGTATGAAAATGTAGAATTACTATTTAAAGAAGCGATATCAAAACGTAATAAAGGCAAGAATGCAAGTCAGTACAGTAGTCGTGAGTTGGGTCATGGACGTGAAGAGATACGTAATTATTTAATGCTTTCCGACATCTCCAATAGAATTGATCCAGATAATAAATGGAACAAATTAAATAGTATAGGTATGGTTGAATCAGTTAGAACTGAGAATGGTAAAACAACTGTTGAAACTCGTTATTACATTAGTAGTTTAAACTTATATGCATATGTTTGGAGATTCAGTTCGGAACCATTGGGGTATTGAAAATTCGTTACCGAAGCCCTTCGGGCTTAAGTAAGAATTAAAAAGTAAGAAGTAAAAATTAAGAAGAATAAGCACGAAAAATGTTATAAAGCCTCGTCTTTTAAAGACGAATAAAA
>JBCCSG010000483.1:0-4557 GCA_039200565.1 Cyanobacteria bacterium P01_D01_bin.50
ATATGTTGCAAAAGTAGAACGCAGTATACATACCCATGCTCCGCCAAAAATAGCGCCAAATAGCAATAGCAAAGGATTAAGAGCAAGAGTAGCACCAATTCCCATCATGTGACCGATAAACCCGCTGATACCACAACCCGTTAAAATTCCACCACCGATATTAATTAAGAAATCTTTAATTGCTCTCATGAACAGTAAACTCCCTGGTTTTCTTCAAAATCAAAGTTAGTGCAACAGAAATTCCAACTAAGCCACCAAACAAAGAACCACAAACAGTTTTAGATACATTTATTGATGTTGGGGGAGATAGCATAAATCCCACTACCATCCCAGAAAAGTTACCCAAGAATACAATTCCCACTCCTTGTATTGCTGCAATCCTAAATTGCTCTGTAGCTTCGGCAAGGTAAGAATCACAAACTGGTATCATTTGTTCAATGATTTCTCGGGCAAGGATTTTGTCTTCGAGGTTGATTTCAATTGTTGGGGCTGCATCTCCAACGACGGGTGCGGCTCCTCTCCCCAATTGACTTTGCCGAAAAAATCATCGTCAATGCGCTTATAAACTCGACCTTGTACTTCTTCTAATTCCGTGGTGGGTTCTTGGACTCCGTTAAATAACATATCCTCCAACATCAAAGTAGAAGTTTCCAGAACTACCTTATGTCGTAATGTTGCAAGTTGCTTTCCTCTAGCTACGTCCGAATGCAACACTTTAACGAAGCTATTTGATTCAGATTCTTCTGGATTTACGCCAAATCTTTGTTGGATGTATTGGTTTTCATCAAATGTGTGTTCGTTATTAGAACTGGAGCGTTCTTGGCGCATTTCCAGTAAATGATTAGCGGCTTCTTCCAGGGACATATTTTCAGCAGCAGCTACTTGTTTTAATTGAATTAATTGCTGCTCTACTTCTGGCTTAATAGTACTATCTTTATTTACAACTAAGCTTAGTTTTTTACATACCTGAATTACTATTTCAGGTGTAGTTTGCAAAATTTGAGCTATTTTGTTGATGTGCTTCATCTCTTTCAATCCTTCTAATTACAGATTTTACAATTGGGTCTTGTTTTTCGTCTTCAGAAATATGCTTCGTCAAAAAATCGTATAGGCTCAGTCCGTTATTTTGACGCATAAATTCATCCAAACCACCAGAAGGAATTACTCGTTCTAAATATTCATCTCTGGTTAGTCGTCTTATCTTGGTGGCTACGTAAAAAAAATCGGCAGTTTGCACAGCATCTAAATCAAAGTATCCCCCTCTCTTCTTCGGTTTTACTATTCCGGCGTAGGGATACCATTGTTGCAAAGCTGAAATAGTTATTCCATATCTTTGAGCAAGGCTTTTCTGGGTATATATAATATTGTCATCACATACCATCATCGGGTTTAATTACTACTTGAAATAAGAGAAATAAGAGTGAATGTTAGACGATAATGCTTGTAGAGTAGATTTTTCTTAACAAGCCTTATCGCTTCAATTCAACTGGAGATAAATTAAAGTTGAGCTTAAATCTAATCAATTTACACAAACTATATAGACATATAATTTGAAGCGTTACAAGTTTGATTGGCAATAAAATAAAAGTTTCTAGTTTTTGGTGATTAGGAATATTATCGATTAAGCTACAAAGAATAATCTATCAACTAAAAAAATGCATGATAGGAACTATGCGTGAAAACTAAAAGTTTATGAATTTGTGGCTCTTTGAAAAGAATGAAAAAGCTTTAAGGAAGATACTTAGTGTAGGTATTTTATTGCTAGAAAAACTTGCTATAAAATTTCTGCATAGTTTCTTGCAACTAATTAAATACAAGACAAACTTAAGAAAGATAAAAGTACGAATAATTTGAAATTTAGTAGAAAATCAAAAATACAAAATACAACAGATAAAGGTTACGACTTGCTTGACGGCGGAACCCATTCAAGTATTTCCCCAGGCTGAATTTCATAGCGATCGCAAATTTTGCTTAGTACTGTTGTATGAGGTACCTGGGTTGGATTGTTGTACAAGTCGTAAGCCGTGCGGTTAGCAATACCAGTATCTTCCCGAAAACGGTAAGGAGTGATTCCCTTGGTATCTAAAAATTTTTTGATTTTGTTTAATACAGGCATTGCCAATATGAAAGCATTTAACCGATTAGTATTGTCAATCAATTATATACGCTTATATTTTACAGAATATATATAATCAGTTGATATGTTTAACCGATTGATAAGTTATCAACCGATTAGCTATGATGGAAATCAAATATCTCATTAATTGCAAATTAATCGTAAAAATCGACCTTTGAGAAAAATGCAAAAATACGAAGTTTCGAGACACCCACCAACAATAAAGCCCCTGAGAAATGCGGCTATTTCTACGTTATCGCTTATAGTGGCGGCATTTTTGCACTTGAAACAATCCTCTATCGTCTCGATTAATACACATATCAACATCCTCCAAGCAGGTAAAATAATACTTCTGTATTATTTACTCTTTGAGTAAATGCGACTGCATAATTTTATCAAGTCCTCGGTTTTTAAATTCAATTTATCTGCGACTTCGGCAATCTCAGAAAACGCAGGATAATCATCACCAGATAGCAAACTTATCAATAATTTCACTTCTTGCCCAACTAATTTCTCGGCTCTTTGCTCAACAAGATCGTCAATTTGTTTTTGAAATGATTGAAAACTTTGTGAGGCAATAAATAATTTTTCTTCGGGAGCTAGTGAATTTATCCATACAGCAGCGGCATCGGGAGAGAAATCTAATTGCTCATTTGGTTCGGCATCGTTTGTTTGAGTCGGTTGAAGTAACTCCTCTAAAGTAATAATGCCATCCAAGTATCTATAAAGAAGTTGATGAGAACAACCAATAAAATTTACTAATCGGGCTAAAGAACCTGGGCTTAAACCTGCTTTTCCATTTTCCCAAGCGCCCCAAGTCGTAAAAGTAATCCCTCCAAGTTCCTGACTGCGTTTTTTGGTAAAGGAACGCAACGACTCCTCACCGCGAAGTCGCTTGCATAAAATAGAAAGTCGCTGCTTGCGTTCATCATCACCAGTTGGCATAAACGAATTTACGTTTTTTTCAAAAATATCACACACGTATCAATTTTTTTTATCAATATTTGTATTTTTTCACAACGATTAGTATTGATAAAATACGCAAAAGGTATTAATATCCAATTAGTTGCAAATAGTTCGTAAAAACCACCTTTGAGAAAAATGCAAAATTATCAATTTTTTCAACACCTATCAACCGAGAGCATAGAACCTAGAGAGTTTCTACGTTATTGCTTTGGCATAGACAAGTTAAACCAAGAAGCAATCTTATCTGAAGAAATTCGCTTCGGATACAGCACCAAGTGCATAAATCTAATCTCAAAATTATTGGGTATGCAGAAGAAGACAGTAAGAGAATGGGGAGACAATCCAAATTTTGAAGGAATGCCGCAACACGCTCGTATGACTTGTAGCTACGCTCGGGTAGCCCTATCTCCAGAAGTATTAAAGAAAATTGCAATTGAAAAGTATTTAGCCCCCAAAATTACAGCAGTTCAATTTATAAATGAGATGCTTTTAAACGGGTTATCGCAGAAAGAAAGATTAAAAGAAGTAAGTTCTACTAAGTTTCGGGGGCAATACCTTACGTTACTATCAGAGACTTTAAAAATATCAAAGCGGACGATATACCTTTGGGGTACAGACATAGAACTACCTTCGATGCCTAAATATCACCAACATACTTTGGCGTATGCGCTCGCAGCTTATCGCAAGAAACAGCAGCAGAATATCGCTGCTTAATATTTGGTTTAGTCGGATAAATAAAAATTGGTCTTGAAGGAAGACCAAAAACTTTCAAAAAACGAGCTTAAATAATATCATGCAATTACTTTCTGAATCAAGCTATCAAGAAACCCATAATATAGATGGGAACCCCCGAAAGCACCTAGAGATAAGCACCGCAGAATACCTTCATGCTAGTTTCTTATTGTGGGAATACAAGCAAGCATATAGCAAGAGGGAGTATCGAGAATTACTCAATGAGTTTGGATGGGATAAAGGTAGCACCGAGGAGAAGCGAGCGCTCAAGTTAGCAGAAAATTTCCAAGATTTTGCATATCGTCCCCACGCTCTGTTTCAAATTCCTATCACAAAACTACTAAGATTGTGTTCGGAAAAATATCAGCCAATAATCGAGCAGCTATCTAAAGTCGAAGAAAATTTAACCTGTGCTTACGTAGATGATTTGATAAAAGAGAGACAGGCGCAACTTAAAAAGGAAAGAGAATCAGCGCTACCAAGTAAGCCCTCCATATGGCGTAGAAATTGTAGAGGGGAGCGCTACGCACAATTCCCCCCTATGTATGAGTTTGACGAACAAACGGGCTTATTAACTCAGAAATTGATGGATAATTTCGGGTTAATACCTCAAGAAATTCTGAGAAGCGCGATCGCCGATTTATATCGAAAAGTTACAGAAGCAGAAGAACCACAACAAGAAGAAGAAAGTGGTGATAAAGATGTAGACGATACAACGGAAAATACAAGTCACGAACTTGACA
>JBCCSG010000484.1:0-4530 GCA_039200565.1 Cyanobacteria bacterium P01_D01_bin.50
GAGAAATTAATAATTATCAGCGGATTAGTTGCCGAGATGTTGAGAGGTTGGAGTTTGATAAGGGAAGGATTCTTTATCCGCGACAGTGGTATTTGGGATGGCGGAGTTTATTACGACGGTGGGAGAAACAGTTAAACCTCAACCCGGATTCGTCTTCTTGGTTAATTGGAGGAGAGAATAACCTCACCCCTAACCCCTCTCCTTGTTTAAGGAGAGGGGGATTGGATAACCCTACTTCTAATTCCTCTCCTTGGTTAAGGAGAGGGGGATTAAGATTTATGAATCATCCTCGGGATATTGCGGTAATGTTCGATAAACCAAGGTGCCATGAAAGATTTAGCAAAAACAACGTTCCCGTAGCGCGTAGTTTGGGGAAAATCCATAATTACGAACATCTACGCGAACAAATGCATGCTCAAGGTTTAACACGGGTGTTTATCAAATTATCTCACGGTTCTAGCGCTTCTGGAGTGATCGCTTACCGCGCTAATTCCGGCTTTGAATCGGCTATCACGACGGTGGAAAGAGTACGAGAAGATGGGGAGACTTTACTATATAATTCCCGGAAAATTCGTAATTATACAAAACGCGAAGAAGTCGCCGATATTATCAATATTTTAACTGCGGAAGGGGTACAAGTAGAGGAATGGCTACCAAAAGCGCGGTTACAAGGATGTGGTTTTGATTTACGGGTTGTGGTTATTAATGGTGAAGCACAGCATACAGTTGTAAGAGTAGGAAAAAGTCCCATGACTAATTTACATTTGGGTAATGAAAGAGGAGATATAAATGAATTTTTAGATAAAGTTGGTGAGGAGAATTGGGAGAAAATGAAGCGTACTTGTGAAGAAGCTGCGGGGTTATTTCCTGATAGTTTATATTGCGGAGTTGATTTGTTAGTTTTACCGAATTGGGAACAACATGCGGTGTTGGAAATAAATGCTTTTGGGGATTTATTGCCGGGGATTACTCATCGGGGTTTAGATACTTATGAAAGTGAATTAAAAGCAATTAAGTAGCTCGGTGTTGAAAATAGTAATTGGGAATAGTGAATAGTGAATAGTGAGTAGTAACAAGGCTTTTAACTAAATTTACATTACTTAATATAGCGCGGGTTTATTTATGCCGACTTACTTATCAAATAAAATTAAACATATTGCTCGTCTTCTATTGGTGTCAGAGAAATTTTAACTTGTTTGTTGAGAGCAGAAGCAATTTTTTGCAGCATCGAAAGCGAATGTCCTTCATAATCAGCGTCTTCAAGTCGAGCAATTACGGGTTGCTTTGTACCTACTAGATCGGCTAGTTGCTTTTGTGTTAATCCCGCTTGAGTTCTTGCTTCATATATTAGCTGTGCTACTTCCGCATTAATAGAAGCTGTAATTACCATTTCTTGAAGTTCGGAATCATTACGATGAATATTTTCAAGTATTTTCAAAGCGTCGTTAGTTTTCTTCATTTTCTCCTTGATAAGTATGAGTATCTGGGTTTTCTTCAAACAAAGATTTTCTTTTTATAGCTCTTTCAATATCAATATCCGGTACTACTGCTTGTTCTTTGGTAATAGCATGAGCAAGAATCGTCACGTTTTGACCGTGGAAGAAATACAAAATACGATATTGAACATGAATATGTTTTGCTCTCAACTCATATATATTATCCCTCAAATAATCCACAGCAGGTCTACGCAGTTCGTATCCGAATGATTCAAGTAAATTAATTTTACCAACACAATTAGCATAAGCTTTCTTATTTTCTTTTGAAAGTTGCTTCAACCATTCTAGAACGGGAACTTCACCATCCTCTTCTTTATAGAAGACAATACGAGTTTCAGGCATCAATTCTTGATTATAACAATATTGCTATATTAACTCAGTCGTGTAACTCACAAAATAACCAATGCAAAACATCAACCAAATCATCGGCACCCACGATATCGTATTCATCACCCTCGACACTCTCCGTTACGATATCGCAACAGAATTACTCGCACAAAACCGCACCCCAAATTTAGCTAAAGTATTACCAAATGGTTGGGAAAAACGACATTCACCGGGAAGCTTTACCTATGCATCCCATCAAGCATTTTTCGCGGGTTTTCTTCCCACACCTGTAACCCCAGGAATTCACCCCAGATTGTTCGCTTTGAAATTCGCCGGAAGTACTACCACTACCGAAAAAACCTGTCTTTTAGAAGGTGAAAATATAGTTAAAGGATTAGCGCGAAAGGGTTATCATACCGTTTGTATTGGTGGTGTCGGTTTTTTCAACAAACAGAATCCCTTGAGTAACGTGATTCCCTCCATGTTTGCAGAAAGTTACTGGAATCGAGAATTAGGAGTTACCGAACCAAAATCGACAGAAAATCAAATATTATTAGCACAGAAAATTCTCAACAAAACTCCTCAAAGTCAACGTTTATTCTTATTTATTAATATTTCCGCTCTTCATCAACCCAATTATTTCTATCTCCAAGGTGCTAAAACAGACACATTAGAATCTCACGCCGCCGCTTTAGAATACATCGATCGCCAACTAGGAAAACTCTGGGATGCTTTACAAAAACGTGCTTCTACCTTTTGCATACTCACCTCCGATCACGGAACTACCTATGGTGAGCATGGTTACACCGGACATCGGATTAGTCATCCCGTGGTGTGGAATGTTCCTTATGGGGAATTTGTGTTGGCGAAGGTTTGATTTTTGTTAATACAGCATTATCTATTTAGTTTTTTCAATAATCAAACAGGAGTTATATATGACATTAAATACTCTTCAACTTATCTCTGAATTAGAAGTCGCTACAGAAGGAATTACATATGATGATGATATATTTCGAGTATTATTATGGCAAGTTAATAAAAAAGGAGAGTTTTCTATTTTTAAATTGCTACAGTCAGAAGGTTTTATAGAATTTGTAGATGTTAATGATTTTTTAGATTTTGTTACTGATGAAAACAATTGGGACAATCATGATTTTATGAGTTTACGTTCAGAATTTGATTCTCCTTCCGAAGCAGCAAAACAATATAGTAAACAATTTTGTAATCTTTTTAAGATTATTAATTTGAAAGCTCAAAATTTACAGATTTATCGAGCAAATGTTCCATGTTGGTATAGCTCTAAAAAAACGAGGAAACCAGAACAGGAAGCCTTCCATATTATCATATTTGAATCTTTTGATGGAGATTGGATTGGGATTGCTCCAAAAATGCAATTTGAGCCTAATGAAGGAAGAATTCAAAGAGACAAAAAAATAAAAATTAAACAAAATCACGTTATAAAAGCTAATAGCTTAAATATCATCAAACGGCTAGTTAAAATTTTATCTAATATAGAATTTTCTGTGATTGAATATACAGCAAGTTATCGCGAGAAAAAATTTGTATTGGAATTTGGAAATACAAAGGAATCTCTCATCGCTAATTTATTAGAATCTATAGGATTTGTCCAAATATACGATTTTGAAAGATTTAGTCAACCAGGAGAGGAATGGGAGAATGTTTTATCAGAAGAAGGCGAATATTTTAGAAACTTCTATAGACGCTTTCAAGAAATAGATAAATTATTACAAGAAAATTTAACTAATTTGAGAGAATATGCAATTGGTTTAGATGCTGTTATTTATTTTTACGATATTGGCAAAACTCAAGATGATAATTGGGTTGGTGTTTGGACGACAAATAGACGATAACTAAATAAATATTCATTCATAAAATATTCACAAATAGATATTATGATTAAAAGTCAGCAAAACCCCCAATCCAAAATCCCAAATCTAAAATCCAAAATCGAAAGCTCTCCTTTCCAAGCGTACGTTTATTCCTACCCCCACAAAACCGCTTATCGTCCAATTTCTCCCCAAATACCCCTCACTGATGCATGGAGTAAAGAAGATAAACACGCTTTATTCCTCTATATTCACATCCCCTTTTGTGAAATGCGCTGCGGTTTCTGCAATTTGTTTACCACCGTCACTCACAACGAAAATTTTGTCACTCAATACGTCAATACTCTCCAAAAACAAGCAAAACATGTAAAAACAGCTTTAGGTAAAAGTTCATTTGCACGGTTTGCGATTGGTGGAGGTACACCAACTCAGTTACCGATTCATCATTTAGAAACGGTTTTGAATGTTGCAGAAGATACGATGGGTGCGAATTTACAGCAGATTCCTATATCCGTGGAAATGTCACCGGAAACCGCTACGAAAGAGAAACTAGAATTATTGCGATCGCGAGGTGTAACTCGTGCCAGTATCGGCGTGCAAAGCTTCTTTGAATCAGAGGTTGCAGCAGTTAACCGCCGTCAAAGCACCGCCGAAGTAGAAGCAGCGCTGACAAGAATGCGATCGGCAGGTTTTCCAATTATCAACATTGATTTAATCTACGGATTACCCGGACAAACAGTAGAAACATGGTTGCAATCAATACGTTCTGCATTACGGTTTCAACCAGAAGAAATCTTTCTGTATCCCCTGTACGTACGTCCCCTTACGGGTTTGGGAACATCCGATAAAGAATGGAACGA
>JBCCSG010000485.1:0-4508 GCA_039200565.1 Cyanobacteria bacterium P01_D01_bin.50
AAAAGACCAAAAAGACCTAACCTTCCGATGATTAGAAGATAAGATTTTTTGACAGTTTAGTTTAGTTATTGTCCCCTTTATGGGGGACTTTTCCATTATTGCTAATTGGGTTTAATTCAAAATTATTTTGGATTTAGTGGATACTTGCTTGTAGAGTCGGTTGCGGCATATCAATCGATCGCTTAAAACCTGCATATTTTCAGGTACTGTAATCGAACCAAGCTGGTATTAATGTCAGTATGATGTATTTATAAATACATTTAATTGCAAACACAGATTAATGCTGTCTGTTCCGCCGGCACAACCCAATAACGGGTACCCATGAGAAGGTAAGTAAGTCGGCACAAATAAACCAAGCTATAGCAAGGCAAGAGGCTGTCATGCTGAAGGCAAAAGGGATAAGATTTTTAGCTTTTAAATAATATTTCTAAATATACTACTCGAAAGTGGCAGCTTATTACAGCTTGGGTAAATTACCCTCAAACCCTTATTTCTATTGCCTGTTGCCGGCTTGCCGGCTTGCCTTATCCCAATTACTATTTTCAATGCCAACCTACTTATACTGCCCAAACTGCTCCAAATAAAGTCGGTGGAATGATGACTTCATTCAAATGGACTCAAAAATCCCATAAAAACATAATATTAATTAAATATTTTATTTTGAGTAATTAGTTGTTTATACTTTAATTAGAAGATATAAGTTAAGTGACTTTTACAAAAATTATAAATATCAATTTTTGTATCAGATTAACGCTTAACACACCCTAATAGCCTGTAGGTTAATTGATAATTGATAACATATCATGAAAAAAACGTTATTTCTTGCTTGCGGCGCGGTTACACTAATTGGTATTTCCACAGCTTTTGCAAATAATTTAGTTAGCAATAGTCAAAGTACTCTCATACAGTCAGACATCAATAATATGAATCGTAGTTCAAGTAGTTCCAGGACTTTTACTAGTAATTCTTCCGGATATCAACGCGGTAGAGTCAGTTTAAGTGCTGCGAAATTATCACAACCACATATTCTCAAAATTGACACCAACGCAACTCGTTTAACAGGCGAAATAATCGTCAATGGGAAAGTCGTGAAAAAAATGAGTAATAAAACCACTGAGATTGATTTATCCCGTTATTTATCAGTTGGAGAACATCAAGTCGAAATATCAGCAAATTATGCTCCTGCTCAATCTCCGATAAAAGTCGAATTGAATGCTCCAAATAGCAATGTTACTCAGCAAACTAGCGGTAATGGTATTTTAAACTACCAATTATCTATTTCTGTACGCTAGCAATACAGGGTAAACTATGATAATTAGCTTCGCGGAAGTCAAGAATCAAAAGTCAAAAAGTATAGGGGTTTCAAACTTTTGAAACAGGTACTCTATTTACACCGTGCTGTAATTAATCAAATACTACCTTCTTACCATAGTTATCCCTTAACAATAGGAATAACAACTCGAATAATTTCAATTATCCTAAGGGTTAACCGCTCAATTACCTTCTCAATGCTCGTCTAAATACAGAAAATGATTTCGGTTTTAATGTGACGGCAAAGGGTGACTACTTAGTAAAGATTTTTTTTGGTGTTATTTTTCAACCTGGACAAACAGAGTACCATAAGTTGAGAATGACTCGTTTACACAAAGAAACGGAAATTTTAGAAGCAGGGTAATTTAACACTGTTGCCGTCTTCAAATTGAAGAAGCAATTATCTCCTTGGCATACTTGAAACAATTTATCTTCACTTCTACTAGTATGCAACAAGAAGTTAAATCAACTGCTCTGTTTGTAGTTGACTTTCTAAATTAGCACGTATCCATAATTCTGCCATAGACCAAACCCAAAATTTATCTGATGCTTCCGCAAAGTCATCACGTTTGTGAGTAACAATAGCATCTAGTTTTTGATAATTAGCACAGATAATTTCTACAGCGGATTCAAAATCTTTAATGGGTGAGGAACGTGCTTGTTGTAAAATAATTTGATTAACAGAGCAAATATGAATTTTGTCTTGCAACCAATTAATAACCATTTCTGCAACTTTTGTATTTTTTAAATGACTGAGATATGTGTATATTTTTTGCCATCCAACGTCTGTTATATACATCTGAATCCAAGGGTTTACTTTATCTAACAATTCTCTAACATCTGTTACGGTATTACGATTCATTAAAGCCTCCAAAATTAGGTCAGCATCAACTAAAATCCGAATCACTTTAATTTCTCCAATAAAACGTTATATCGTGCATTTAATGAGATTTTGAGCCTAATATCTCACGCTTTACAGCATTAATAGTTGTATATACAAATCAGTTATATTCTTTTTCTGATTTGTACAAATTATTTATTACAAAAATATTTCGGAGCAGCACAAGCAAGTTTTAACATGAAGCTATTGACAAAATTTATAGCTTGTGAATAGGGTTAACAACACTTTTTTGTTTGACGACAAATAAATTAATTAGTTCCATATTTCCCCGTACAATTTATTCTAAAAGTGGCTTAAACGATCGTAAATATTTCTACAAAGTATTCGAGGGTGTTTATTCCTCCAACTTCTTGAAAAAAAGAGGCTAATAATCAGCTATTTCATCCCCAACCTCTAAAAAAAGCCTTTATAACGATACATATAAATCCTGGTTCGACATTGCTATGCCCGGGTATTCTTACGATTTATATTAAATATTCTGTGAAGTTGTATTGCATCATTCATGTAAATTTTGATGCACTAAAATTTTGCTTATAAATATCATAAGCAATCCACATAAACAACAATGAAAAATCTATCTAATAATAGATGACTTATGATTATTTATTCTTGACGAACAAATAATAAAGTTGTCCATTACTGACTGTAACTCCAGCGCGATCGCCAGCAATTTTCCCAGTACCTAGGAAGTAATCAACTCTACCCGCACCTTTGATGGCACCCCCGGCATCTTGGTCTAAAACATAACGACTTACGGTACGATGTTCCATATCACCGTTATCTGTGGCAAAGGGAAAATGACTGCGTATCAAGGCTAAAGCTCCAGGAGGCATTAAGGATTTATCTGTAGCAATTGAACGTTCAGCACTTAATTCAACTTGGATGGAGCCTTGCGCTGGCGTACCCTTGTTTTCCCGGAAAAAGACAAAACTGGGATCGCGGGGAAGGTAAACATCTAATTTTTCAGGGTACTTGTCAAAGTATTCTAAGATTGTCGGCATGGTGACACCGGTTGATGGTAATTCACCATCATCGATTAGGGCTTTGCCGATGCTTTGGTAGTTATGACGAACATTTCCGGCGTAACCGACGGTTGTTTGAGTGCCATCGAGCAGTCGCAACTTGGCGGAGCCTTGGATGTGAATCATGTAAGGTTCAAGGCGAGAGTTAAACCAAAATAACTCTAAGCCCTTTAATTTACCTTTGCTACCTTGCAAACCATCAGCACCTTCTAAATCCAAACGTGTAGGATGTGGTCTTTCCCAATTGTCTAAATCTGGCGGTAAACTATAAATTGGATAGCGGTATTCTGGTGTAGGGAAGCGACTGGCGACATAAAGCGGCTCAAAATAAGCAGTAAATAAGACTTTTCCATTCTTATCGTGTCCCACTGATTGATAAAACTCAAACTCTTTGACAATAGCTTGATTTAATTCTGCTGCGGTTTTAGACTCAAGCAGCAATTGACGAAACCGTTGTAAACTCTTAATTACCCTTTCTCTGGTAATTCCAGGTACTCGATTTTGATATCTTTTATATGCAGCTTCAGCAGTTGGGGTTTGTAAATATTCCAAACTATTATCCAAAGAATTTAAAAGAACTTTTTTATCGGGTTGGCGATCGTTTTCTCCCCATATTTGTTTATCCAAGCAAGATGTATCCCCTTCACAACAGGGAAAAAGTGGTTTGTTAATCGCAATCAATGCTGGTGTTGTTGACTTTTGATTAGATACGTCTGGTTTTAAAGTGGGAAGTGATGTTGATAATTGCCATCTTTTTAACTGACACTCCAAGGGGCTCAGTAGTAAACGTCCAAGAGGTTGTATTATTATTAACAAAGCTAATAAGGGTAACGCGATCGCGATTAGAGTTCGTGACTTTTTCATTCGTAATTGTTAATTAAATAGAAGTTACAAAATCAAAGTAATTTTAAACCAACCATTGAAATGTATAAAAGGTAAATACGATTAGATTCAGTTTTTTATTCTGTTACTTAATATATTTGTTACATTTTTTCATGCCTGATTCAACAATCATTTGATTTTGAATCAGCTAAATCAAGCAACTTATGTAAAATATTGTAAAAACAAAGTTATATGTAACTTGAGAGGCTTGACTACGATTGAGTCTATGAATAGTTATCTAAATAATAAAGTTGGCTCTTTACTACA
Organism: Cyanobacteria bacterium P01_D01_bin.50; assembly: GCA_039200565.1. Classification (GTDB taxonomy): domain Bacteria; phylum Cyanobacteriota; class Cyanobacteriia; order Cyanobacteriales; family Nostocaceae; genus Rivularia. The sequence goes on from JBCCSG010000485.1 coordinate 4,384, forward strand.
TAGTATGCTAAATTTCAGAATTAAATTTTTTAAACCTTTATTGTGCAATAGTTTCAGCAAATTTAGTTAATTTTATTTATAAATAGCTTATTTATTTCTCCACTGCCGACTGCCGACTGCCTACT
>JBCCSG010000486.1:0-4504 GCA_039200565.1 Cyanobacteria bacterium P01_D01_bin.50
ATCGCTCCTGCAAAATCAGGATACCGTAGTTTTGAGCATTGCTCCCATTAGCGATCGCCAAGTGGATGCGGAGGTATATCGGGAAACTTACATTCCAACTGCGAAAAATCTGGTAGCAGCATTGCAGGAGACTCCCAGTGTTAAACAGTTAATTTATCTCAGTAGCTGCTCGGTATACGGTAATAAAAAAGGGGAGTGGGTTGATGAAACTTCCCCGGTTGATAATAACAGTGGATATAACGAGGTGCTGTGTAAAGCAGAGCAGCTTTTGTTAAACTCCGCTAGTGAAGATGTAAAGATTACTATCCTACGCTTGGGGGGAATTTACGGCCCCAAACGGGAAATTACAAAGCGGTTTGGACGAATTGCTGGTAAAAACATGCCTGGAAGTGGTGAAACTTTTACCAGTTGGATTCACATCGACGACATTATTGCGGCTATGGATTTTCTGTGTCAAAGAAGGTTGGGTGGTATCTATAATTTGGTGAATGACTTTAACCTTACCATTCGCGAATTATCCGATAAAGTTTGCGATCGCGAAGGTTTAGAAAAGATTCTTTGGGATGACACAAAACCCAGCTATCGTTTCCTCAATGCTCGTGTAAGTAATGAGAAGATTAAAGCCGCAGGTTATAAGTTGATTCATCCCGATAGGATTATTTGAATTAGGGAGTAGGGAGTAGGGAGTAGGGAAAAAATTTTTGGTTTTCCAATTTTCAACATTGTGCAAAGTTAGTAACGGAAGTACTACTGGTTAACCAAGGGAACAAAGCTTGGGTTAATAATGAAAAGAATAAGTAATTTTCTTTCCCCTCTTCTCCCTCCTTACCCTCACCTGATAATGTTGGCTGTGGATTTACTCGCAATTAATTCTTAATTAAAATCTGTTGCAAAACCCGCGAGCATTCAATGGCTAGTTGCTCGGAGATACCGAAACCAATACCACGAGTTCCTCCACTTATAATAGCTACTTTTGACGACATAATTTTGAGTACCTTTTCTTAATCTAGATTAACTTTTTTTATTACTAATATCCGCCGCTTCATTAAATGTATAATTGTCCCAAACATTTTTACCATCAGAACCAGGTTTTTGAAAATCATAGAGACGCTCGGGCATTGATTTAAAATATTCTTTATCAAACCAAAGACCTGTGATGGTAGACTGATAAGGTTCTCCAACTTGTTGAATTTGGAGCGCACCAGTTTTCTCATCAATGGTAATTAAGTGTCCAGTTAAACCATAAATTGCTTTTCCGGGAAAAATATTGCGACGAGAAGCCGTTTCTGATGGCGGTTTCATAATCCCACGATAAAATTGATCGCGCTGTTGAGGAGGAATACCTGCTCTTGCATCTTGAATCGCTCTTTGTGTAGCATCAACTCGATATAATTCTGCTAATTTCATCGGATCGGTTTCTGCTTCATGGTGATTTCTTTTTTGATTTTCTAAGACAATCTCCCAAGGAACAAATATTGTTTCTATTTCAATAATATGCTTTTGTAATTGTTTGAGGATTTCTGCTTCATTATTGACGGGATTATCATTAAGAAGCTTTAACATTATTAAAAGAATCCGTTCTCCTTTATTAATTGTTTCACTGTTCTTGATTTTATGAAAAATCTTCTGGATTCTTTCAAAGCTAGCTGAAGGAATATTTTTTTTTAACCGATCCCAATCAACATTATTTTTATCGGAAAGATAATTTTCTGACAATATATTTGCTGTTTTCATCCAAATATCATATCTGGGTTCGACAAAATTATTTAAATTCATCTACAACCTCATTTTTTACTAGGTTATATCCATTATGATGTCTAAATGATGCTAAATAATTAGAAATAATTCCAGGACTTACGCAATTGTCACAAGACTCGGGTGGTGCGTGACACCACAAGTCTTATTATTGCGTTATAAATCAAGCAAAGTGTCACGTGCCCCTACAAGTAAAATGTGCCAGTAAGTCCTAAATTCTATATATTTGACAGTTGAAATATTTCTAAAGTTAAGCCAGAATAAACTCCTTCTTTATCATATTTAACATTGAGTTGTTGTAATTGGGAATCTGTTACCAGCCAATTTGCTGCAATAGTAAAAGAATTGCCAATATTGACTTTTGTCGGACAACTTAGAGAAATACCATCAGGGAAAAAGAACGTTTTATTTTCTAATAAAGGCCATTGTAATTGAGTTTGTATTGGTTGAGAAACTTTTAAATCTGGAGTCATAGTAACAGAAGTTCCTTGCCAATTGCCGCTCAAATCTCTCTCGGGTAAAAGATTGACTGACTTTGACCAATATTTACTGGGAAATTCTACTGCATCTTCCCGAATACTTGTCATTCGCATCAAATTGCCATTACCCTGATAAATAATGGCAACACTATGTCTTATATCTTCATGCATGAAGAAAAATTCAGCAGGTTGAAAAATTGAACCAGGTTCTAACTGTGTAGCAGACCATCCAGCTGCACCTTCTTCAAAGAAAAAAGACCTCATTGAAGGAAATGCTGAGTGAACCATTCCATCAGATTGTATTTTATCTCGTTTATTTGACTGCCAATTTTTTTCTTCTATCCTACCGTCAGCATATGTATAACGATTAGTTTGATAAATTTCTGTTTGTTCTGGATTGCTACGGAAACTTCTTAGACTTTGAAATGATTCTATAATCTCTCCTTCGGGAGAATATCTTGTCCAAATTCCCTGCCAATCTCGTAAATGATTTGTAATAAAATTTTGCCAGTTTTGCTCTTTTAAATCCATTTTTTATAACCCAATTAAAGTCCAAAAATATCCATCAGGAGCGACAAAGGAAAAACTATTTTCGCCAAATTCGTTCTCATACATCTGTGTTATCTCTGTAGCTTCGCTACTACTAACGCGCTGGTGATAAGACTGAATATCCTTGACCTTCATGGTATATAAACAAACTCCTAACGAACCAGGACGAGAATAAGCAAGCTTCTGCAGGTAAGCTACCTTCAAACCGCAAAACTTCCAAATTACCGGAACGAATTAGGGGTTTATCTGTAGTAGAAGTCGATTGTCCTATATTAAAGCCAAACTGTTGCCAATATTGGATCTGGTTAGATTCATCATCTGCTGTTGCACCAATAACGATTTCATATAAACCGCTGATGGCTGGTGTTTCCATTGATGTACTATCCTGAAAAAATTTTAACTTGATTAGAATATCATTAATATGTGAAGATTTAACTTATTTACCGTTACAAACCCCGTACAGTGCCCGATGTGAAACGGGCGTTTTTGATTACAGCAACTAAATAAAATTGCTCAATAAAGGTAATTTCCCTGGTAATTAAATCTTTAATTAATATTTCATTTTCAGGAATCATGAACTAACCGAGCAAGAGTAGCTTCCATAACCTCCGTAGTTTGACCTGAAACAGTAAACATTAAGGCTTCACGATATACTCTTTGTGCAGCATGGTGTTTGTAATTAGCCGCACCGCTAGAAACTGTAACTGCCGCTTGAGCACATCTTCCAGCAAGATTAATTGCCCAAACCCTTAATTGTAGGTTTTCTTCAAAAGACTGGGATTTTGCTGCTATCTCATCCATCATCGCTGTCTGACAACGGGTAAATTCATCATTGAGAGACTCAAAAGCATTGTACAGGAAATCCATTTGCTTAGTTTTAGCAGCAGTTTCCACAATGTCGAGCCCTGCTCTTGCACAACCCAAAGCTAAAAAACCAGCAAATAACACATTCTTTTTGTCATTTTCGTGAATTGTACCTGCCTCTTTGGTGACAAGTACTACATTTTCTTCAGGTAAAAACCAATTTGTGAAAGTAGCGCTGACTGTATTAGTTGATTGCATTGCACTCAGTTGCATTGGCTCGCTGAAAGAAATCGTACCACCTGCTTCTTGGTAGGTTTCAGTAAAAGGAACCATACCGTAAATTGCGCGATTATCGGGCAGTAGCGCACCAACTATAAAATCCTTAAAGAAACCAAAACCCGTTACCCAAGGTACTTTTCCTTCTATCTTATATCCACCTTCGGATTGTAATGCTTTAATTAGTGGCTCTCCTTTTCTTCGTAGTTGGGAAAAACCAATACCAACAAATATTTCACCCTTGGCTATTTGGGGAAGATATCGCTGTTTTAGGGATTCATTCTCACTATATGAGATCAATCCTGCTGCACCCTGATGTTGGATTTGCAAAAACGCCAAAGCTCCAGAATAACGTGCTACTAACTGCTGGAAATTACGAAATGTTTCGTTACTAACTTCCATACCTCCCCAGACTTTGGGAACCCGTAGCGCTAGTAAAGAGCGATCGCCCATTTGTTTCAAGACTTCTTTCAAAACTGCTGGATTGCTATCAATCTCAGAAGCCTTGGGAGCGACTGATTCCCTCAGATAAGACTCTGCTTCTTCTAAGAGGGTTTGTTGAGCAAAAGCCTGGTTTTCTGCAATCAATGACATCTGAAAATATCAGCTAGAAATTAAACTACATCAATGATTAATATACC
>JBCCSG010000487.1:0-4416 GCA_039200565.1 Cyanobacteria bacterium P01_D01_bin.50
TATGGTAGGGGTAATTCTGAAGATGAATATCTAGTAGGGGATTGGAATGGTGATGGTCTTGATAACATCGCTGTCCGTGTAGGAAATAGAATTCTTATGGATAATAACTTTGATGGATGGCATGATAATGCAATGTTCATGCGTAGCTAATTGTGGGATATAAATATCTAGTAGATAATTGAACGGAAATTAATTACTAAATATTAATAACTAATTTATATGTTATTCGACAACCAATGTCGGTTAACAAATTATATGTCGTCATAACAAAATAATGTCGTCGAACATAACAAGGCTATAATCGCTATCCTACAATGATTATAGCCTTTTTCATACTTGTTTAAACTTGAGACTGATTTAACAAATTAAATGTCGCTTCTTAGAAAATTAACATTTTATGTGTCGCTTTTTCAAAAAACATAATTTCTAAATTTTGACTGAACCATAACAAAATAGTTGTCGCTTTTCAGAAACAAATCACTTATCAAATCACGACAATAGCACAAATGTACTATCAAATGCATAGTTTTACTGATGCTTCATTTTTAATAATCCCAAGTGAGCGTGCTTGTATGACTAACCTATAAATCCGCAAGAAGAGCAACACAATTTTCCTTCACTATGTATATGGGAGTTTTATTGGTGTGGGATTTATGGTTTAAGTTAGTCAATTAATTAAAAAGGTCAAGACAATAAAAATTTTATTTTTCTTAGATAAAAACACAAGCTTAAGTGGTTACAAAAAGTAACAAAAAAAGTTTAATACTACATGAAGAATAAATTCTAATGTAATGTGTATCACTTGTAATTTGAATATTAGGTTTGTAATATTCAAATTACTTATTATACATTTTCAATCAAATCTTTTAATTTATGCGGAATACAAATTCGTAATTAGTTTTTGTCTAATTACCGCATGAATACTTAGTTATTGAACTTTTGTAATAGTACTTCCGTATATATTTGCTAACACATTTATTTACGCCATTTTCTGCATTCTCTTTAATTGCAACTGATTGATAGCAGTATCTGGATTATTGAACAGGTTTTTACCATTAATGGTGGAGAAAGTTTAGAACAAAACAATAATACTTAATAGCTACGATTTCAAAGTATTTAAATTTTCTACCAATTAAGAAGTAGAAGACAAACAAAGCTCGACGTATAACTCAATTGCATCACTTAACAAAAACGGGAGATTCATTAGAAAAATGTCATCTAATTTAAATGCTTCGGGCTTTGAAGGTAAAGAAATCCAACTAGAAACTTTTTCTCCAAATAGAGAAACCCCAAGTAGTAATAAGTTGGTCGATACAGTAGGGGAAGGATTTGAATTCACCGATTTATTAGGTGATCAGCTGCTTTCTGGAGGAAATCGAGTCGATATACGTATAGATTTTTCTGCAAATAGTATTCTTTTCGATTTTTCGGAATCCTCTCCTTATACAAGGACTAGTTCAGGAACTTTCAATGGCTATGTTTTTACTGATGTATCAGGAACTATCCCTGAAATCTCCAATGTAACTATTGATGAAACTATTACAAATTTAGGATTAGATAGCTCTGACATTACTTTTACGGAAGACAGCATAGAGGTAAATGTTGAAGGTTTAAGTTTTAATACTGATACTATTGCTAAGTTGGATGTTGAATTTGGTGGTACTTTAGCCAATGCTCAGATTAAAGGTACTGTTTGGAACGATTTAAATGACGATGGTGTTTTAGATTCAGGTGAGCAAGGACAAGCAGAAGTTCAAATATATCTAGATACAAATAATAATGGCGTTCTTGATGCTGATGAGCCGGTAACTACTACTGATGAGTCAGGAAAATATGAATTTACTTCTCTTGAACCTGGAACTTACATCGTTAGAGAAGTAATCCCTCAAAGATTTAAGCAAACTTTTCCTCTGGGAAGTAACACCAATATAGGAGATAGTTTTGCTGATGTTGTTTTAGAATCTTTTAATAGCGCTACAGGAGAACCTTTCCCTAACGAAACAGATGTGTTGGGAGATACTAGTGATTTTGTATCTCTTACAAAAGATTCATTTATTACTGTTGAGTTTACAGATGAAACTCTCATTGATAGTCCTGGGAATGATCTTTTTATTGAAGAAGAAGGCTCTGCAAGCGAAAAAGCAGAAGTTTTTGTGAGTTCGGATGCCCAAGAATTTGTATTTTTAGGAACTGCTGATGGTGGTACAGTAACTGAATTTGATTTATCTACAATAAGCTTTACTGAACCTGTAAAAGCTGTCAAAATTGTGGGACTTGATAATTTAGGATCTGCTCCTGGTTTTGATGTAGAAAGTATCCAAGTTTTACCAGATAGCATTGCCAGTCCTGATTTCTACTCTGTGGATGTGGCAGAAGGTGAAACGGTTGAAAATATTAATTTTGGCAATACTAGGGGCAATCCACTAGAAGTAATTATCAGCGCTCCCAGAAGCATTGCTGCGAATGGTACTGATGAAATAACCGTAACCTATCGCAACGTTGGAGATACGGAAATTGCTGCGCCTTTACTGAATTTAGAAGCAACTGGGGGGTTATTTCGTCCCGGTTTAGAAAGAGAATTCAGTGACAGCGAAGTTCAATTTTTAGGAATTAATAATCAAGGTGTTCCAGGGGTATTACCTCCAGGAGCGAGTAATACTTTTACTGTTGAATTTATTCCCGATGCTGCTAGTGGAGATACAATTAATTTCTCTGTTAGTACTATTAATCCTGATGAAACTATTGATTGGGAAAGTTTACGAGCCAGTCTCAAACCAAGTAATTTAACTGAGGAAGCTTGGAATCCTATTTATGACAATTTTATTGCTGAAACTGGAACTACAGCAGGAGATTATCAGCAGTTATTGATTAAGAATGCCAATTATTTTGCCGAAATTGGGGAATATGTGGCTGATGCTGACCGTTTGGTTGGTTTTGAGTTTCAACAAGCTAGTGATTATCAAGCTTTAACTCAGCGCAATAGTTTGGGTTCCTTTGGTGTTGGTGGTGGTTTTCTGGGGGATATCCGCGTAGTCGTTGATGAAGATGGGAATGTTTCTATTGTTAGTCCGGGAACATCGAGAGGTTTTTCAATTCAAGATGATGGTAGTTATTTAGCAGCACCGGGAGACTTTGGTACTTTAAGTTTAGTTGAGGGAAGATATACTTTAACTTCTCAAAGTGGTACTGTTACGGAATTTCTTGCTGATGGTCAGTTAGATTTTATTGAAGATACCAATGGCAATCGTCTCACGGCTGAATATACGGAAGGAAGTCTGTTAACAGGTTTAGTGGCTAGTAATGGGGATAGTCTCACCTTTACCCGTAATGATGATGGCTTGATAACTAGTGTGGCTGATTCATTGGGAAACATTACTACCTATACCTATGATGGGAATTTGTTAACTACTGTTTCTACCCCTGAAGGTACTATTAGCTATACCTATAATGATGCCAATGCGGTAAGTTCCATCACTGATGCCAATGGGACTCAGGTTAGTTTTGAATATGACTCTCGCGGCAGATTAATTAAAGAGAGTGTCAACGCTGGTGCGGAAGAAATTACCTACAGTTATGGTGAGAATGGAGAGGTAACTGTTAACGATAGCAGTGGTGCTAGTTCTAATTTCTTACTCAATGATTTCGGTCAAGTTGCTCAAGTTACCGATAGTTTAGACAGAACCGTTGATATTGATTACGACGAACTGGGAAACCCTATTACAATTACTGCTCCTGATGGGAGTAGGTTAGGTTTGGGTTATGACAGTGCAGGTAATGTTACTTCTCAGATAGACCCATTAGGACATATTACCACTTTTAGTTACGAACCTAATTTTAATTTCTTAGATACGGTAACTGATCCTCGCGGTAATACTCTTGATTATGACTACGATGAATCGGGTAATTTAACCACCATTACCTATGCTGATGGTAGTAAGGAGACGTTTGCTTACGATGGTGAAGGTAATGTTACTCAATCAGTTAACCGTCGCGGTCAAGGAATTGATTATCAATATAATAATCGCGGTCAATTACTCAATCAAGCCAATGCTGATGGTTCGGCTACGGGATATATTTATGACGAAGGAGGTAATTTAGTTTCTGCTACTGATGCTAGTGGCACAACTACCTTAGAATATGACGCAGCTGATAGGTTAACTAAGATTACCTACGGAAATGGTCGCTCTTTAGCTTACACCTACGATGCTGGTGGTCGTCGTACCAGTATGACTGATGGGAATGGCAATGGAGTTAATTACAGTTATGATGCGGTAAGTCGGTTAGCTGGGTTAACTGATGGGGATGGTAATGCTATTGTTACTTATTCTTACGATGATGTAGGTCGTTTGGTTCGGGAAGACAATGGGAATGGAACTTATACTACCTACACTTATGATTTAGCTGGACAAGTTACCA
>JBCCSG010000488.1:0-4395 GCA_039200565.1 Cyanobacteria bacterium P01_D01_bin.50
ACTCACTACTCACCACTCACTACTCACCACTCACTACTCACCACTCACCACTCACCACTCACTACTCACTAAAATCATGGTTCTTCCTTTTTTCCGAAATACTCGTCTTCTAATTCTAACTTTCATATTGATAATATTTTGGGGACTTTCTGCATTTCAATCCTTACCACGTCAGGAAGATCCACAGCTAGTAGCGCGAACTGGTATAATTACAACCTTATTTCCGGGAGCTAGCGCCGAACGTGTAGAGGCGCTAGTAACAGAAGTGATCGAGTCGGAAATGTCTGAAATTAAGGAAATTGATACTATCACATCCGATTCTCGTATTGGTTTATCTACGGTTTCGATCGAATTAAAACAGACTGTAAGTGAAGCCGAACCTATCTGGACAAGGGTAAGGGATAAGTTAGCAGATGCAGAACCGCAATTACCATCGGGAGTTTTGGAACCCGATTTAGATGAAGCGGAAACTAGAGCTTATGCTGTAATTCCAACTCTGATATGGAATGGAGTTGGAGAACCTAACTATGCTATTTTACGACGCTTTGCTCAAGAACTTGACGTTCAACTTCGATCTGTTGCAGGAACAGAAAAGGTTGACACCTTTGGTTTCCCTTCGGAAGAAATTACTGTGGAAATTAATCCGTCGGATTTAGCAGCAGTTGGGTTGAATGCTCAACAATTATCGCAGCAAATACAGCAAAGTGATGCGAAAATCAGCGCTGGACAATTACGAAGTCGGCGAAATACTGTAGCGATAGAGGTAGAAGGTGAACTCGATTCTTTAGAACGAATTCGTCAAATACCGATTTCTTCGACTACGAGCGGACAGTTTACTCGTTTGGGAGATATTGCGCGAGTCACTAGAGGTGTTAGACAACCAGTAACAGACTTGGCTTTAATTGGCAGTAAACCAGGGGTAGCCTTGGGAGTGCTGATGGAATCAGGGAACCGAATTGATTTATGGGCACAGAAAATTCGCTCTTCATTAGATGATTTTCGCACGCGCCTTCCCAGGGGAGTCAAATTAGAAGTAATTTTTGACCAAAGTCATTACGTAGAAACACGTTTAGATAATCTGATATCTAATTTGATATTTAGTGGTTTCCTGGTAATTGCCGTTACTTTTGTGGGGATGGGTTGGCGCTCTTCTCTGATTGTTGGTGCTGCATTACCATTAACAGTGTTCGCGGTGTTTGGTGAATTGCAAGTTTTCAATATTCCGATTCATCAGATGTCTGTTTCAGGGTTAATTATTGCTTTAGGTTTGTTGATTGATAACGCGATTGTAGTAGTTGATGAAATTCAGGTAGAACTTGAACATGGATTAAAGCCAAAAGATGCGGTAGTGAAAACCGTTAATTACTTAACTGTTCCCCTGCTGACATCAAGTTTAACTACAATACTCACCTTCTTACCAATTGGTTTATTACCGGGAGGAGCGGGGGAATTTGTTGGTTCCATAGCTTGGGGGGTAATTATGTCCCTAGTTTCTTCTTTGGTAATTTCTTTGACGGTAATTGCTGCTCTTTCGGGACGTTTTTTGGCTAAAACTCAAGTTGAAGAACAAGATATTCGTCCGAAACGCAAATCCCGTAAGTCTGCACTCTCAAGACTTTTATCGATCGTCAAAAATCCCGGTGCTTGGTGGAATTCAGGTTTTTCTTCACCTTTTTTAGGTCGGATTTATCGTCAAACTTTAAACTGGGCTACAGCGAAACCTTTAATTGCTGTTGCGTTAACCATGATATTACCCATAATGGGTTTTATGAATGTGGGTTCCCTACCGACGCAGTTTTTCCCTTCTCTAGCTCGCGATCAATTTCAAATTGAAGTCGAGTTTCCTGCTCAAACTTCTATTGCTCAAAGTCGCGAGGATGTATTGTTGGCTCGTAAATTGATTCAAAAACATTCCGAGGTTGAGGAAGTGCACTGGTTTGTTGGGGAAAGCGCTCCCAAATTTTACTATAACTTTACCGGTGGGATAAAAAATGCTGCTTACTATGCTCAAGCAATGGTACAGCTAAATACTAATAAAGAAGTTGCGCAATTAATCAGGACTTTACAAGATGAGTTAGATATAGCATTTCCCCAAGCGCGGGTATTAGTAAAACAATTGGAGCAAGGGCCGCCATTTGAAGCTCCCGTAGAAATGCGGATTTTTGGTCCCGATATCCAACAATTAAGAACATTAGGCGTTCAAGTCAGGGAAATTTTAACGCAGATACCCAATGTTACTCATGTTAGGGATGATTTGACGGAGACTTTACCCAAGTTGGGATTACAAGTCGATGAAGAACAAGCACGGTTAGTAGGACTTGATAATAGAACTATAGCGCAACAGTTAGAAACTTATTTGGAAGGTTCAGTTGGTGGTTCGATTCTGGAAGCTACGGAAAATTTACCCGTAAGAGTAAGAATTGCTGATACAAACCGGGGAGATTTATCTCAAATTGCTTCTCTTAATTTACAGCCCAATCAACAAGGTGGTGGTTCGCAAGAAAATTTACGTCCTTTATCTGCGTTAGGTGATTTTAACTTGGTTCCTCAATTGGCGAGTATTTCCCGACGTAACGAGCAAAGGGTTAATACCGTCCAAGCTTTTATTTCCGCTGGGGTTTTACCTTCAGTTGTTTTAGGAGAATTGCAGGAACGTTTGGAAGCACAAAATTTTGAATCCGAACTACCTCCAGGATACAGATATGAATTTGGTGGAGAACAAGCTGAAAGTGGTGAAGCTACGGGAAACCTCATGTCAACTGTAGGATTGTTGGGTTTAATCATGGTAATTACCTTAGTATTATCCCTGGGTTCCTTCCGACAAGCTGGTATCGTATTTGCTGTTGGGGTTGGTTCGGTTGGTTTAGCTTTATTTGCTTTATGGGCTTTTGGCTCCGTATTTGGATTTATGGCAATTGTCGGCACAATGGGTTTAATTGGTATTGCCATCAACGGTGCGATTATTATTTTGTCAGCCTTTAATGAAGATGAAGGAGCTAAGCAGGGTGATGTGAAAGCAGTGCGGGAAGTTGTAGTCAAAGCAACACGTCACGTATTAACTACAACCATTACGACAATGGTAGGTTTTATTCCGCTAATTAGTGATGGCGATCCTTTCTGGCTGCCTTTGGCGATTGCGATCGCGGGTGGTATTGGTGGTTCTCCCCTACTAGCACTTTATTTTACCCCTGCTGCATATTTATTGGTGAAAAAGCGTAAGAAAAATCCTCGTAAGCCACGACGGGAGCTTGTTCCTCCAACGCTTTCTTAGTTTTCATACTCAATTCCGTATATCGGTATCCGGGCTAAAGTAAATCATATCTTGTATTCTAAGAGTAATTACTTAAAATATAAATTTGATAATCAAAAAGATTACTACTTTTATGTCGCGATACTTTTAGTCCATTTTAATGGACTTATACTATTAGACTGGGACTTACAGTCCCAGGCGGGTATACCGCTTGGCGAAAGTCAAAATCAAGTCAGAATTTTTTTGGATGCAAGATGTGAAGTAAAAAAAGAGAAAGAGTAAAAGTTTAATCGTTTAATTTTTTACCCTTTCCCCTGATTCTACAAGGAGTTTAAAGGTGTGTGTCTGTACGTAAAAAGTCAAAAGTGTAACTTAATTGGCAGTAAATGGCGGACTGCGAGCCGCTGGTTGTATTAGAATTTTCATAACATTGAGAAAGAGAAAACTTAAATCAAAATTATTTTGAAAAATCTTGGACTATATTAAATCGAAAAGGTTCGGGTTTGAATGTGTTTAAATAAGCTTGATCCAAGTACATCTCGCTTTCAGATTTATTGAGGAGATATCGATTAAAAAATGCAAGACTTAGAGAGCGCATTTGTGGTTGAGCTTTGATTGGATCTGCTCCAATAAAGCTTTCAGGAACTGGTAAACCATCTCCATCATTCACCATTTCTAATGTTGAAAAGTGAGTGCCGTTTTCTATCATAACTAAATACTTATCTTCAATGTTTAATTTTTGAAAGGGTTTAATTTGCTCTGGTAAAGCAGGAACAAAGTAATCATCTGTACCCGCAATGAATAATACAGGTGTTTGTAATTTATTTAATCCTGTTTGTCCGAATAAATGACTTGTTAGTGGATTGATTGCAATCACAGCTTTAATGCGATCGTCCTTTACAGTCAATGATTTATCAGTAGGTATTTCTAAAAATCGGCATTGAATTAACATTGATAAGTTAAGTATTGGACGCTCTCCTACAGTTGTAGAGCAAGTATCTGTAAGTTTTTCACGGCTCAATTGTGCCCCCGCAGCAGCTAAGACTGTATAACCCCCTAGAGATTGCCCTAGTACACCAACTGCTTGTAAATTCAGGGATTGTAATTCTGGTTCAGATTTAGCACGGCGTTCTAATTCATCCAAT
>JBCCSG010000489.1:0-4375 GCA_039200565.1 Cyanobacteria bacterium P01_D01_bin.50
CCACTACTGTCGCCACGGCTATCCCTCAATTAATTTATTTTTTATCAAAAATAGACTACTTGCCACTTTAAATTTTGTTTTAGCTTGGAAATAAACTTCTATGCCAGCGAGACTGTCATACACAACCGAAGCATACAAGCTACATTGTTAATAGTTTCTAGCTTCCAACAGTATCTAAGGAAATTGAGAAACACATAAAATCTAACTGACATAAAGGCAAGAGTTTGCATCCTTATATATTCACTCTAGAAGTTTACTTTGGTCAACTATTAGCAATTTGACGAGCACCCATAGAAATTTTTCTTCTTCTAAAAAAAATTCTATGGGAAGAGTTGAGTCTCTCCAGCCTAGGAGTTAGTACCACTGGAGTAGAGAATTTTTAAATGTCTTCCAATCCCCTCATCTCCTCAATAAGGTGGACAGACTTGCTCTAATCCTTGAGGAAGTTGCTGACAGGTTCGGTTAAATGATTTAGGATTAATTTGCCACCATGCCAGCAAAAAGAATGCTGTACCTCCAATTATCAGCAGCAATAATCCGAATAGTAATAATATTGGGTTGCGTTTAGATTTTTTCTTGGCGGGTAGGGGAGTAGTGGTGTTCGCAGGTTCGTCATCAGAAAGTCGCAAGTCTAACAATGCTTGGGAACTTTGGGCTAATTCTGGTTCTGAAGAAGCGCTAAATTCATCTTGCAAAACTTCTATTTCAGATGTTTTGGGACTTACTATAGCGATTTTATCTGGGATAACGCGGCAATGGGTTATAACTACTGAAATGTTATCGTGTCCGTTTCTTTGATTGGCTAACTTAATCCAAGAATAAGCAGCATCTTGGGGAGATACTTCACCCGTTAATACAGGTAAAGCGTAATCGCGCCAATAATGTTCGACCAAATTATTGTCGCTTAAACCGTCAGAACATAGCAATAATATTCCATCTTCTTCCAAAATAAAGCGTTTGAGAAGGGGGTGAAGAAATTCCCCTTCTTTGGTACCTAAAGCTTGAGTTAGAGCGGTAGCATCTGGACGCTGTAATGCTTGACGATACAAACTACGACTGTGAATCACTTCGCGTGTGGCAACATCGTCATCAACTGTAAGTAACTGACAATAGTCGCGAGTAATCCAGTAAGCACGACTATCACCAACGCTTGCTAAATAAAGTTCACAGGCATTTTCCGAGCGCCAATTCGCGGTAGTTTGCACGCTTTGGGGTATTTGTACCGCCATTACCAGCGTCGTCGCCATACGTTCTCTTTTTTCACGTTTTTGCTGGTTGTTAGCGTTGCAAATTAAGTTATTTACAACTCGCAAACTCGCTTCAATTTGTTGTTTTAATAAATCTGGGGATACGATTTCGGTTTGCTGTGCAACAAAGCCAAGCAAAGCGCGGATTTGTAACCTTACCGACTGCAAGGCCAAGCTGGAAGCAACTTCGCCGCCTTCATGTCCGCCAATACCATCGCAAACAATAGATACTTTAGGTAATAAAGTGTCTTCAGATGAATCCTTGCTAGTGGGGAAACAATTGTCTTCATTTCTGATTGGTTGCTGTCCTTTATCTGTAATTCCAGATACTTTTAAAGTCAAAGGTAATTCCGCTGCTGCTGATAGTAATAGTTGATTTAGTCTCGTTTCAATAGTCTCTAAATCAACCACACCGCTACAGAGGAGCTCGACAATTTTTTTCAAAGAATTGTTAACTTTTGTGTTGGAAATAGCTACAATTGGTCGCCAACATTCTCCCAACTGCTGCAGAGAAGGCGTATTTGTATTTTCAATCAGTTCCAGCAAGCGCACGCACCAACCTTGTACGCGCAGGTTTTCTGTAATCAGCAAACTCCCTGCAACTCCCAACTCAGATAAAGGCTTCCACAATTCGAGAATTTGCCACAACCAGTAAACTTGTCTTACTGCCGTTGAATGTTCCCATACATCGGTAATTGAAGGATAAAGACTACCTTTATCATTGATGGGCACATTTTCTAGCAACAGGATATTATCCTCATTTTCTTGAGGCAAACGCACAAATCCGTAGACGCGAGGTACGTGTAATTTATATTGATGTAAGCGTAGATAGGGAATGATTTTTTTAGGTAATTGTTCGCAGTTTTCTGGTGCTAAGATTGGCTGAGTATCCAGCCAAATTTGAGGAGAAATAACTTCGTAGCGAGAAGCAATTTTTTCTCCTAACTCGCGTTGATTTTTT
This sequence comes from Cyanobacteria bacterium P01_D01_bin.50, assembly GCA_039200565.1. Lineage (GTDB taxonomy): Bacteria > Cyanobacteriota > Cyanobacteriia > Cyanobacteriales > Nostocaceae > Rivularia. The sequence continues at coordinate 2,209 of JBCCSG010000489.1, forward strand.
TTAGTATCTACGGCCCAAACATATTGGTAAACAAGAGGTGTAAAGCAATTAGCGCACAAGCGATTACCTACAGTATTAACGGGATCGGTACAGTGGGGATTGGTACAATAAACTATCCGTTGAGTAGAAATCATCAGGTATAAATTCCATTAATTATAATTAACAGGTAAATTTCAGTTACATTCAGCGGTCAAAAAAATTAAGCTTGGATTAGACGGGCACCCATAAGAATTTTTTTCTTCTAAAAAAATTCTTATGGGAACCCTTGACTGGGCGAGTATAGTTTTAACCAAAGTTTGTTATTAGAAGTAATCAAAATTTACCGTAAAATCACAAGTTTGACTTTTCACGAAATTTATAGAAGGCAGGTGTATTTAAATTTAGTACGGTGTGGCTTAAATAAATCTTTGCTTTAAAAGTAACGAAAAAGCTTGCAGTATAATTTTTTAACTTTGATACTTGTTACTTAAGCCTTCATTGTCACTGAACTTCTGAATCCATCTATCCTGAATGTAGTTTTTAGGATGATATATGCCCTTTACGACTTTAATATGGCTGATAGCCGGTGCCTGTTTGTGTTTGTCGGAATTATTTATCCCGACTGCTTTTGTCGCTTTTATGATGGGCATTAGCGCCTTTTTAGTGGCGTTATTGTCTTTGGTTTTGGGAAATTTATGGCTGCAAGCATTGTGTTGGTTGCTGCTTTCCACATCATTAATAGTGCTTAGCCGTAAGTATCTTTCACCACGACGCAAATCGAAAATTAGGGATGCAATCTTAGCGGAAACTATCACCGAAATACCACCAGGAAAAACGGGACGAGTTTTATATGAAGGTAATTCTTGGCAAGCTCGATGTGATGACGACAAAGTTTTAATTGCGCCTTATCAAAGAGTTTACGTAGTTCGGCGCGAAGGTACAACTTTGATTGTCATGCCCGAAAATATTTTGCATTCTTAATTTTTGTGTTAGAAAAAACATCAGGAGAAAAAATGGAACAATTATTTTTACTGATATCCTTAGCTTTAGGCGGTTCTGCTTTAGCTGGTTCTGTGAAAATTATCAACCAAGGAAATGAAGCGTTAGTAGAAAGATTGGGTAGCTACAACACAAAGTTAGAACCCGGACTTAATTTCATAGTTCCTTTCTTTGATAGAGTGGCTTTCCGCGAAACTATTCGGGAGAAAGTAATAGATGTTCCTCCCCAGAAATGTATTACTCGCGACAATGTAGCCATTGAAGTTGATGCTGTGGTTTACTGGCGCATTGTCGATATGGAGAAAGCTTACTACAAAGTAGAAAATCTCCAAGCAGCGATGGTGAATTTGGTATTGACTCAAATTCGCTCGGAAATGGGACAATTAGAACTTGACCAAACTTTTACCGCTCGTAGCGAAGTTAATGAAACTTTATTACGGGAGTTAGATATTGCCACAGATCCTTGGGGTGTAAAAGTTACTAGGGTTGAATTGCGCGATATTATTCCTTCTAAAGCAGTACAAGACTCAATGGAATTACAAATGTCCGCAGAAAGGAAAAAGCGGGCAGCAATTTTAACATCCGAGGGTGAACGAGAAGCTGCGGTGAATAGTTCTAGAGGTAGAGCAGAAGCCCAAGTTTTAGAAGCAGAAGCCAATCAAAAAGCAGTAATTTTACAGGCAGAAGCAGAGCAAAAAGCTATTTTACTCAGAGCAGAAGCCGAACGTCAGCAGCAAGTGCTCAAAGCCCAAGCAGTTGCCCAATCGTCAGAAATTCTTGCTCAAAAGATGAAAGATAATTCCAGCGCTCAGAAAGCATTAGAAGTGCTATTAGCCTTGGGTTATTTAGACATGGGCGCAGCAATCGGACAAAGCGAAAGTGCCAAAGTCATGTTTATGGATCCGCGCACAATACCCGGTACTATCGAAGGTATACGCTCCATCGTTTCCCAAGCTGAGGGTGAGAATTCCACGAACACAGCAAGTTAAGAATCTCCAGCAACGCGGTTAGATTGAGGGCAGATGGTGAGCCACTGCGTTGGCCTCCGGTTTCCCGACAGTCACGCAAGTGGCACAACGCCTAGGGGCAGATGGGGGAATAGGGAGACAAACTCCTAACTCCTAACTCCTAACTCCTAACTCCTAACTCCTACTCCTATCCCGCTCTTAGTAACCCTCAAAATTGTAGG
>JBCCSG010000490.1:0-4370 GCA_039200565.1 Cyanobacteria bacterium P01_D01_bin.50
ACTAGCCCGCCCTGCCCGGCCACGACATCGGCCATGGCAGTTGCAATCGCCTCAACACCCCCCATCGCATAGTGAACGCGGGAGAGGGGGGAGATGGGGAGGTGGGAAAAAGCGCTTTTCGCTTGATTCTAATACACTCTGGGATACCTCACCCCGCCCGTTCGGGCACCCCTCTCCTTAATAAGGAGAGGGGAAGGGGGTGAGGTTGAGCCGAGTAGAGCCGTAGTAGCGTTTACTGAAAAATACTGAAAAATAGTGTAAAAAAGTTTATATTGAATATTCCGATGACATACCGGTTTTAATGTGGGGTTTTATGAGTAAGCGTGAAAGTCCGGTTGGCTTTATTTCTATTTTGGTGGCTACTTTCGGTCTTAGCATTACTGGTTTTTGGTTGGCGTATCAGTTCGGTTTTGGTTCCTATTCAGATGTAGAATATACTTATGAGGTTGATACTAAAAATACATCTTTGATTTATGAGCCGAATAAATTAGAAACTGCGATCGCAAATACGTCTAACCCTACACCCACTCCTAAACCTACCCCCAAAAAATTAAAAACAGCCGATGATATTGCACAAAATCTAGTGCAAGGTGAAGTCAAATTCGTACTTGACTCCAGCAGAATTACTGGTGAAGGTGTAGAAACTTTAAATCAATTAGCAAAGAAAATTGCAGAATTTGACTATAAAAGTGTTGGAATACGAGTTTATTCTAATTTTGGCAAATCAGAGTTTAGTCAGAAAATCTCCAGAAAACGGGGTGAGGAAGTAGCCGGTTATTTGCGTCATCTCGGCTTAAAACACAAGATAGTAATTTCTAAAAGAAGCGCTAATCCTTCATCAAATAATCTTTCTTCTCAACAAAAACGTAAGTTACCAATAGTGGTTAAGATTTATAAACTTAAATAATCAATGATCAATTATCAATGATCAATTATCAATTATCAATTATTAGTTGTTCACTGTTCACTGTTCACTGTTCACTATTCACTACTCTTGGTGGTGCGTGACGGTAAGTTCAAATAATAACGTTCAGGTTGATAAGTTACCGTAACCGTCACGGCACTTATCAATGATCAATTATCAATGATCAATTATTTGTTCTTGGTGGTGCGTGACGGTAAGTTCAAATAATAACGTTCAGGTTGATAAGTTACCGTAACCGTCACGGCACCCTACAATCTTATCAATTATTAGTTGTTCATTGTTCATTGTTCATTGTTCATTGTCTTCTGACATTCAAACAACACCATTCTTTCCGCTTCCACAAGGTGGCAACTACCCAGCCATTTTCCTCTAAAACATGGGTGACGGCGTTGGATTGTTCTAATAAAATACCGCTGAAAATACCCCAAGTTGTAGGTTTAACGATCGCGCTCATGCCAGGAAGTATTTCCATTATTATGTCAGCTAAAATATTGCAGACGATACCATCTACTGGCTCTGTGAGCAGCTGTTGCATCGCTTCTACGCTCCCCTGTGCAACGCTCAAACGTTCGGGAGCAATGCCGTTAATGTCACGATTTTCTATGGTTGAACTAACTGCTAATGAATCAACATCTACTGCGTAGGCTTTTTGCGCTCCTAATAGTAATGCTCCGATGGAAAGGATACCTGAACCACAACCAATATCCGCAATTACCACATCTTCTTTTTTCTCCGCAGAGCCGACAAAGGATTCCGGTATATCACTAAAGCGCATTTCTAGCGACTCTAAACACAGTTGAGTTGTAGCATGAGCGCCGGTACCAAAAGCTGAACCGGGATCGAGCTGCAATATTATGCGCTCGGCGCAGCCCTGCGGCTGATCGCCACTTTCCGGAGCAGCTATCCAAGAGGGGTTTATTAAAAAGCGATCGCCTATTTCTTGGGGTTGCCAATGTTGTTTCCAGCTACTTGCCCAATCTTCTTCATCAATTAGTTTCCACTGCAAGGAAGGTAAGGAAGTTTCTAAGCAAAGAGCATCTTGACGCAACCACAGTGATAGGGCTGCTAAGTCTAGCAGATGTGCTTCAGATTCTGGTAAGTAAGCTTGTACTAAAATCCCATTACCTTTTTTTTGACTGGCAGTTCCCCGACAGCCAAATTTTTCCAGTCGCCAGAAGACTGAATCTTCAATTTCCCCTGAGCATAGAATTTGTAGTTCCCACCAAGTTTTTACCATCGGATTTTAGATTTTAGATTTTAGATTTTAGATTTTAGATTCTGAGAAAAAGCTAGTAGCTACTGATTAACCGCTATTTCCAACAATTGATATGGGCTGCCGAAAAATTAACCAACAGTAATAATCCAAAATCCAAAATCCAAAATCCAAAATTTACTAAAGGGTTACTGTATATGCGTCTCGAATACCGTCTACTTTGATAATCTCTTTCAAGATTCCGTCTGGTAATGGGTCATCTATACTAATAACCATAACTGCATCACCGCGAACAATTTTACGCCCTACCTGCATGCTGGCAATATTAACGTTAAAACTACCCAGTAAAGAGCCTATTTTACCGATAATTCCAGGCATATCCCGGTGTACAGTAAATAGCATATAACGATTTGGTGGTACGTTGATGGGAAAATTATCAAGACCAGTTATACGAATTTCTCCATCACCTAACAAAGCACCGGTTACGGCGTGAGTTCCCAAGTTACCCGTAGCTTCTAAATGTAATGATCCAGCGTAATCTTTAATGGAATCATCCCGCGTTTCGATGACGCGAATTCCTCTTTCTTTCGCCTCTATGTTGGCATTAACATAATTGACTCGTTCGCGCAAAGCTTGGTACAGCAATCCTTTGAGCGAAGCTATAACTAAGGGTTGAGTCTTGTTTGTTGCTAATTCTCCTTGCAGTCTCACATTTAGTACTTCTACTCTACCACCAGCAAGCTGTCCTACTAAGTTTCCTAATGTTTCTGCTAGCTGCATATAAGGCTTAAGTTCTTCCAATACATTAGGATTAAGCCCTGGAATATTTACCGCCGATCGCGCTGGTAATCCTAATAATACATCACGAATTTGTTCGGCTACGTCAATGGCTACGTTTACTTGTGCTTCAGCTGTAGATGCTCCTAAATGCGGTGTTAGAACAACTTCTTTACCTAAAGCTTTTAAAGGAGACTCACCTAAAGGTTCCGATTCGTAAACATCCAACGCCGCGCCTTTGATTTTACCTTCTTTGAGCGCTGTAGCTAAAGCTTCTTCATCAATAATTCCACCACGGGCGCAATTGATGATGCGAGCGTTAGGTTTCATTTTCGCCAGCATATCGGCGTTAATTAAATGAGTAGTTTCTGGAGTTTTGGGAATATGCAGCGTAATGTAATCAGCTTGCTGTACCAATAAATCTATATCCACCAACTGAACGCCCATTTGTTCAGCTCTTTCGTTAGAAATAAAAGGATCGAAAGCTAGTAATTTCATTCCCATTGCTTTGGCAACGTTGGCAACGTGAGAACCAATTTTACCTAAACCAACAATTCCTAAAGTTTTTTTATAAACTTCAGCCCCAACAAAACTTTTGCGACTCCATTCCCCTTTTTTCACCGAAGCATTGGCATCGGCAATATTGCGAGACATAGCCATCATCATTGCTAAAGCGTGTTCGGCAGCTGCAATGGTATTACCTTCTGGTGAATTTACTACAACAATTCCTCGGCGCGTGGCTGCTGGTACATCTACATTATCAACACCTACACCCGCACGACCGATTATTTTCAGATTTGTGGCAGCTTCAATTACTTCTTGAGTTACGCGAGTACCTGAACGAATCATCAGCGCATCATATTCACCAATGACTTGCTGTAATTCTTCTGGTTTTAAACCTAATTTGACATCAACGCTAGCAACTTGCGACAGGATGTCAATTCCTGCTTGGTCAATTGAATCGGAGACTAGAACCTTAGACATAACTGCTTATTTTAAAGCCTCGGAGTGTTTGTAGGGGAAATTATAGGTCTTGAATCTTACGAACGGGAATTTATTCATATATAAATAACTATTTTCAATATCCCACAAGAGTGATGCGCCGGGCTATAGTATGACGAAAATGATAATGTTAATTGAGCACCATGTGCTGTTTTTTCCTCATAATGCCAACCATGCCGTTTGTAAGAGCTAGATATAATCTACCAATAACACGAATAGCGTCTTCAATTCATCTATTTATCAAAAATTTAGTTTGTGTGAAACGATTTACTGTCTTAAGTTAGTTGAGGTGCTTTATTCAAATCGAAACAATTATTCTTCGTATAATTTTAAACTTATATAGAAATGTTAATTAATTGCGATCGCACTATGAAATGTGAAAGTTTTATACTATAAATTCACAATTTTTAATTACTAATTATTTGCTTCCCAGCTAATACCAATTCTATATGA
>JBCCSG010000491.1:0-4349 GCA_039200565.1 Cyanobacteria bacterium P01_D01_bin.50
CAAAATCCAGCAGCAGCAAGAGAAACAATTGAATATCTAAATAATTTCACTAATCAGCAAAAAGTAGCAGCCGATGCGATCGCTAAAATTGCTTTAGACAGTTTGGATGTATGTCAGACAGTTAGCGACATCGCTGAAGTTCGTTACCAGCTAGATTGGATTACCTCACCATTGTCAAAAGAAAATGGTTGGATAGTACCTTTGCTATTGGATGTCAGCCAAGATGTAAATGCTGCCGTTGAAGCTTCTTCTGATTATCGTACTTACCAATCACTTCAAGACTGTATCGGCGATTTACGAGAGTTAATCGATCGATTGGCAAAAGGTAGAAGTTCTCGATTAGCCACTATTTATGGAAGAATTGCCGAGCGCTGGTTAAGTATTCTAAAGACAGCACAGCGCAATTTAAAGCAAAAAGCCCTCGAATCAGAAGAAATAAGACAAGTATATCTTCCTGGAAGCGCTTTAGATCCTGAAAAGGCAAAGGAACGTTTCAAAGGGCGCAATAAGATTTTTCGGGAAATTGAAACTTTGGCACTTTCCGAACAACCACCAGTATTATTACTATATGGTGGCCGTCGTAGTGGAAAAACTTCCGCTCTTAAATATTTACCACGAAGAGTAAAAGCCAATTTAGTACCGCTACTTGTCGATCTACAAGGAGGAGCATCGGTTACAACTTTACCTGGATTGGCACAATATTTAGCTGATACCATAATCGAAGCCGCAAGACGATTACCCCGACGTTTAGAATTACCCAAACCACACAAAAAAAAGCTTCAGATTGAACCATTTCTAGCTTTACAAGATTGGCTTTTAGAAATAGAGCAGGCTTTTCCTAACAAGCAATTTCTCTTATGTCTGGATGAATACGAACGCCTTGGAGAGGTGGTAGAAGCGACAAATAGTTACGCTCCTCTCAATTTCTTTCGTCATATTCAACAGCATCGTTCATCTTGGAATTTATTGTTTAGCGGTGCTCACCAACTATCAGAACTTCCTGCTTACTGGAGCGATTATTTGATTAACACTCGTGCTTTGAAAATGTCATATCTCAGCGAAACAGAAGCACGGGAGTTAATAGTCGAACCTATAGATGATTTTGCCAAAAATATCTATGAAGAATCTGCTGTGGAAGCTATTATCTACTTGACTCGTTGTCAACCTTATTTAGTACAGTTAATGTGCTACGAACTGATAGAATTACTTAATGAAAAGATTAGCAAAGAAAAGCGCAAAAGAGGAACTACAAAAGCTTATCCTGAAGATGTAGAGACAGTTATACCTATAGTTTTAGAGCGAGGATACCAATATTTTCGAGAAGTTTGGAGAAATCTGACACAGCCGGAACAGAGCTTTTTATTACGTTTAGTTGAAGGAGAAATTCCTAACTCCTCAGATAAGGGAATTATACGAAACTTAGTGCGGAAAGAAATATTGCAACAACAAAGTATAAACGGAAAATTTTCGGAACCAGAAAAACGAATTGATTTCCAAGTTCCTTTAGTTCAAAAATATATAGAACAGGTGATACAAGAAGAAATTTAATTTCTTGCTTAATTCGCTTCTCTTACTATCCATTTACCGTTTTGAGTATCCCATTCTAATAAGAAACGCACGGAACTATCAATAACCAGACGATTTTTCATTAAATAACTCAACGAAGCATTGACTATCGCTCTATCTGTATTTGCTTCTAAAATTTTTACTTGCTCAACATTTACGCTTTCCACTTTTCCTTTCCACCAACTCAGATAAGAAAAATAACCATTTGGATGAAGCCGCTTGTTATCTTTAAATTCAGCAGATAGCTGATTCCAAGCTGTTTTATACTTACCTTGATTGATTTTTAAGTAATAATTTTCTACTACTTTCTCTGGGGATGGTTGTTTAATTGGTGGTGGTGTAAATTCAGTAGGAGGAGATATGGGAGTTTCTTCGGGAATAGGAAATTCTGGAGTCGGATTAGTTTTTTGAGGAATTTGTGGCGCTGAGGGTGCCTCAATCTTTGGAATTCTTTCAGTATTTACTACTGGCGGTAATGTATTTCTTCTTGGGAATTCTAGCTTTGGTATTAGGGTTGGCGTTGGTATATTTATTGGCTGATTTAAGTTTTCTGAAGCTCTCCTAGGTGGAATAGTTGGCTGTGGTTGTTTTGCAATTGTTGGAGGTGGTGTTGTAATTGTTGGAGGTGGTGTTTTAATTGTTGGAGGTGGTGTTGTAATTGCTTGAGGTTGTGTTGTAATTACTTGAGGTTGTGTTGTAATTACTTGAGGTTGCTTATTTAAAACAAAACCAACAATTATTGATGCACCAATTAAACTACCTGCAATCAAACTACCAAGAAGAATTCCTTTACCACTGCCTCGATTACTAGCTGGAGTTGAAGATGGTGGTTCAATTGAAACTGTATTTAAATGAGTTTGGGGTGGTAAGGTTATTCCTGGAGCGAGAGTATCGGAATTAACGGTATAAGAAGAAATACTCGAAGGTACGCTTAACACTCCAGTTTGCAGAGCTTCTAGCATAATGCTGGCACTAGCAAATCTTTCTCTAGCATCAAACCCAATTGCTTTATCTAAAATATCAGCAAAATCATTTTTGACATCTGGTGCATGCTGCCGCCACAATATTTTACCAGTGGCAGGATCTGTCGCTAATTCTTGCGGCATTTGACCTGTAAGCAAATAAATTGCAGTCAACCCCAAACTATATATATCACTGGCAAACATTGGCCTTCCAACTGATTGTTCGGTTGGCATAAATCCCGGGGTACCGATGACGATTGATTTTGTTGCATTCCCTGAAGGAGTAAACATTGTTCCCAAAGTTTCTTTAACTGCACCAAAGTCTATCAGTACGGGTTTACCATCAGTATCAATTAAAATGTTTTCTGGCTTGATGTCTCGGTGAACAATACCTTTAGAATGAACATAATCAAGAACAGGCAAAATACTGATTAAAATTCCTTTGACAGAAATTTCATTCATCAAACCTTGTTCTTGTAATATTTGCGTAAGAGTTTTCCCTTTGATATACTCCTGGACTAAGTAAAATTGCCCATCATCGCTAAAGTAAGCATACAATCGTGGAATCTGAGAGCTACCACCACCCAGTTCTTCCAAAATCGCTGCTTCGCGTCCAAATCTCTCCTGCACTAACTGGTAAACCTGGGGATTATCTTGAATTGGTCGTAGTTGTTTTATGACACAAAGGCGGCAAGAAGGAATTTGGGTATCTTCTGCTAGAAAAGTTTGTCCAAATCCACCGCTTCCTAAAGTCCGAACAATCCGATAACGGTTGTTAAGCAGCATTTGTATAAATTAAGAGCTAGTAGGGCAAAAGGAACACAGTCATATATTTTACTCATTTTCTTGCATACACAGCGAATTAAGTTAGCATTTATGATACTAGAAAACAGTTTGCCTGTTTTATGGTACCAATTGCAACTTGCTACGGATGTATAAAAGTCGCAGTATTACTTAGATAATATTGAGTAAATAAGTATAGAAATCTAATTAAAATTTTGAAGAATAATGAAATATTTGTATTGTAATTAACCGAAAAGTGCTATCAATTATCTGCCAAAAAATCTTTTATTTGTTCTATCTTGATATTCCCAAATATATTCCACATTTAGCTTTTCTAACTCTGATAGTACATTAGGCGGAAATTCTTCAGGTGAATATTTAGGATTGTACCAAGGTTGCTTATCGAAATACTCTTGCAAACCAGGATTTTTAAAACGTCTTCCGTGACGAGCAAAAATAGAATTTCTCATCACATCTAAGGTGTAACCATCCATACCATTTAAATCTGCATCTGTTACTCTCCTTGAAGAAAGCCACGAAAAATCATTTACTATAGGTTTAACAGTCAGTTGAGGCTCGGGCAGCACGGGTTTTGTAGTAGCTTCAATTTCGGGTTGGCGTGTAACATTTTTTGGACTTAGTAACCACAAACCACAGATAGTCAATATCCCAATGACGCTACCGATAATTGTACTTTGAGGCAAAATTCCTAATTTTTTATGCTTGTTTTCTTCCTGATATTTGGTAACTTGTTCTTGAGATAAATTTTGTGCGGATTTGTTAGATACAACCGTTGACAGATGAGAATTAATTGCTTCAGGTTGAAAAGGTACGGTAGGTGGAAGAGGAGTCGCTGAAGTTTGTAATGCCTTCAACATTTCTAAAGCACTAGAATAACGCTCTCGTGGATGATATGCGATCGCTTTATTAATTATTGTTTTTAAGGAAGGGCTGATGTTTCTCCCATAATATTCCCAGACAATTTCTCCAGTGTGAGAATCCGTCTCTAATTCTTGGGGTGATTTTCCACTTAATAAG
>JBCCSG010000492.1:0-4298 GCA_039200565.1 Cyanobacteria bacterium P01_D01_bin.50
GCAAGTGCAGCTTTTCTTTTTTGCTCAAATTCTGGACATTGCCAGTATTGATTTCGCTCTACTAAACTCCGATGATAGGCGGAATGTTCTCTATTACCCATGAACTCCAAGTTTTCTGGTTGGTTATCAGATTCATTGAAGTTACGGTGGTGAATAACTGTTCTTTGCCCTTCAAATTTAGGAATTTCTCCTAACAACCCCGATCTTGCAATTATCCAATGTGCTTTTTGCCATCTACCAGAATATGGTTGAGAAATTAAAGTATAACCATCTTTATCTAATTTAGAATAAAATGGCATCAAAGATGTTTCACTTTGAAGATGTTGCGCTTCTTTATAACTTCCATCCCGCAACATAAATTGATGGTCAGGAGTACAAATAATTTCTTCATGATTATCTAAAATTACTTTCACCAAAGACGCATTTTTTCGGGTCAATCTGGCGCTAGCTTTTGCCGCAACAATTTTACCTGTTGGAGTACAAGCATATACAATAAATTCTTCATTTCTCGCAGCTAATTCTTTTAGAGAATAAGACTTTCCATCTACTAAGGGAATTAAAGTATCTCCGATAAAACAACCAATATCCACGCCCACAGCCGCAGGAATTATCGCTTCTTTTGTTGCAATTACTGAACCAACTAAAGCTCCTTTTCCTAAATGAACGTCGGGCATTAAAGCTACGTGCTTAAATACAAAAGGTAGGGATGCTACATTTTTAGCCATCTTGGTTTCATCGTTTTTCAACTCATGATTTGCCCAAGATAAAACGGGGGATTCTGTTGATATTTCTAAGTCTTTATAAGGCATAATAGGATTCTATATTTTAGATTTCGAGCCAAACTTTTGTTGATAACAGGACTTTTGTTTCACAATTCGGTCATGGCAACTATAAATCATACCTAATCAAAAAATGATTGTAATACGATTGTAGTACAAAACAAGAGAATGTCAATTTTTGGTCGGGAAGCGAAAAATACTTAATTTGCAAAAATATATTAAAATTTTATGAAGAAAATACTTTTATATCAGGTTTTATACGGATGGCAGTTAGTGAAAATACAATCTGGGAAAGTTTTTTATCTCCCCTAGTTCCTCTGTTGATTAACCAAGAAGAGTTGAGACATTATGCACAAAGTGTGGATTGGGAACAAGAAAGCGATCGCTTCCGACGAGATGATGTTGTTTTACCCGAGTACTACAGTTCGCAAAATTTTCATGGAGTGGAGAGAGGTTACTTAAACCCTAGTGCTGCGGTGAGCTACGATGCCGTGACTCAATATCTGTTACCGCCGAATGAAACTTGGATTCGTCAAGCTTTAATTGATGGAGTCAAAGTAAAACCAAGACGCATTCTTGATTTGGGTTGCGGCACGGGTTCGACAACTTTAATGTTGAAACAAGCTTTCCCCGAAGCGCAAGTCATCGGATTGGATTTGTCCCCTTATATGTTGCTCAGAAGTTTCCACAAGTCGGAAAGTGCTGGTTTAAACATTGAGTGGCAACAAGGCAATGCCGAACATACATGTTTTTCCGATGCTTCGTTTGATTTAGTTACAGCTTCTTTGTTGTTTCATGAAACACCGAACATTATTACCCAAAAGATTTTGCATGAATGTTTTCGGTTACTAGTAGTTGGGGGACAAATTTTAGTTTTAGATGGTAATCAGAGAACCTTGCGCCAACTTGAATGGCTTAATAATATTTTTGAAGAACCTTATATCCACGAATATGCTGCTGGTAGTCTAGATGCAACTATGGGAGCGGCAGGATTTGCAGCAGTACGAACTGAAGATGTATGGTTTATTAGTCAGCTAACTAGGGGTATCAAGCCGATTTCAGCAGAAGATGCAACAACTCAAACGAATGTTAGACGATATGCACCTACTTCTCTCGATAACCCGTTAGATGGTAGTTTTGGTTATCCTTCCCCAGCTTAATAAAATAATGATAAAGGCAGTTATATTTGATTTTAATGGTATTATCATCAACGATAAGTCAATTCATCAGCAATTGATAGAAGAAATTTTACTCAAAGAAAACCTGGTACTCAAACCGGGAGAGTATCAGCATATGTCTTTAGGGCGTAGTGACAGGGATTGTTTGCGAGATTTATTAACAAGTCGCGGGAGAGTTGTTGATGAAGGGTATTTTACTAAGTTATTAGAAAAAAAAGCCCAAAGTTACGCCGAGCAAATAGAGGCTTTGGAAAAACTGCCTTTATACCCCGGTTTAAATGATTTAATATTAAAAATAAGTGAGAGTAATTTCAAGTTAGCCATAGTTAGCAGTGCAATTCGCAAAGAAATAGAGTTAGTTCTCAAGCGCGGCGAGTTAGCAGAATACTTTAAAATTATAGTTGCTGGCGATGATATTACTACCAGCAAACCAGAACCAGATGGTTATTTGCTTGCAGTCGAACGTCTGAACCAAGAATATCCCGAACTAAATCTGCAATTAACCGAATGTTTGGCGATTGAAGATACACTAGCCGGTATTCAAGCAGCAAAAGCAGTAAATATGAAAGTAATAGGAGTTGCTAATACCTATCCATTTCATATGGTACAACGTCAAGCTAACTGGACAGTAGATTATTTAACTGAATTAGAGCTTGAACGAATAGAAGAAATTTATTCTCCTGCACCAGTGCAATCAACTGATTCGGAGTGATATAAAGGTTGTTTAAATCCTGTATGGAGCACTTCAAAGAGTAGCATGAATGGATTACATATGGTTAAAACTGAAAATTACAACTTTGAAGCTGATATAAAACTCGAAAAACGGATACTAGAGATTTTCTTCAGATTATATGGAAATCAGGAATGGCCCCAACTTGACATTTTTCTTGTAGGGGCAGGTGCTGGCTGACCTGTGCAATGCCAACCTCAATCATGCTATGTAATATTTTGGAATCAAAAATCAGGCAAGGAAGCCCTAAACATAACCCCATGTTAATAGTCGCCTAACTTAGGGAACTATAAATCCAGAATCTAAAAATAATTTTTACAAAATGAAAGCGATCGCGTGTCTACCTGGATTTATCACTGGCATATTAACTTTGGGAATTATGTTACCAGCCTATACTCAAGTAATATCAGATGGAACTACCAATACAACTGTCAACTCAACAGGAAATCATTTCAATATTCTTAACGGTATTCAAAAAGGTAACAATTTATTTCACAGTTTCAAAGAATTTTCTATTCCCACAGGTGGTTCAGCCAATTTCAATAATTCTACCAATGTAGTTAATATTATTAATCGGGTAACAGGTGGAAATATTTCTGATATTGATGGCTTAATTAAAACATCAGGTAATGCCAATTTATTTTTAATAAACCCTGCAGGAATTATATTTGGGGAAAATGCATCTTTAGATATTGGTGGTTCATTTTTTGGAAGCACTGCTGAAAGTATTTTATTTGAAGATGGGTTTAACTATAGCGCTATAGATTCACAGCAAGCACCTTTGTTGACTGTAAGCGTGCCTTTGGGATTACAAATGGGAAGCAATTCGGGTAATATCCAAATCAATGGCAATGGACATCAATTAATAGGGGGTTTATTTAACCCTAGGATTCGCAATAACACCCAATCAACATTACAGGTAACTGATGGAAATTCGATTGCACTAGTTGGACAAAATATTACTTTTAATGGTGGTGTTTTAACCGCTGAAAATGGTGGGATAGAATTAGGTGCAGTCAAAACAGGTACAGTTAATCTTGATTCAACTTCTTCAAATTTCCAGTTAAGTTACGATAATATTGAAAATTTTGGAGATATTCAATTTATCGATCGGTCATTATTAGATACAAGTGGTTTAACAAGTAATGGAATTCAATTACAAGGACAAAATATTACTCTTAAAGATGGCTCTTCAATCTTAATTCAAAATACCGGAAACGAAACACCTTCCGATATTCAAGTTAGTGCAAAAGGTATTTTAGAACTTTCTGGAGACGTAAGAATAGCACCAGATATTGGAAATATTACAGGGGTTACACCTTCTAGTTTCTTAACTGAGACTTTAGGTACCCGAAGAGGCGCAGATATTAATATTTCTGTAGGAAATTTACATCTAAATGACGGAGGTGTTTTCTCCACAAAAACTTACAGTGCTGCAATGGGGGGTAATATTACTGTTAATGTTGTTGGGGATATTCAAGTAAATGGAACTGCAGCGCTCAATCCAATTTCTCCCAGTGGAATTGCTGCATCTAATTTTAGTTCTGGTGAATCAGGTAATATTTATATTTCTGCATCAAATCTAGCTCTTACGCAAGGTGGTACAATCAA
>JBCCSG010000493.1:0-4256 GCA_039200565.1 Cyanobacteria bacterium P01_D01_bin.50
ACAAGTAGTTGGGGTTCCCGTCAATCTCAAATCAAAATCGAAGAATCGAAAATTATTAATAGGTGAATAGTGAGTAGTGAGTAGTGAGTAGTGAATAGTGAGTAGTGAGTAGTGAGTAGTGAGTAGTGAGGAGTGAGTAGTAAATAGTTTTTTATTCTTTATTATATCGGCTGGCTCTATAGGCTTCTTCTCTTCTCCCTGACGATGAATTTAATTTTATAGTTTATGCTTTTCAAAGCGAACTAAATAAGTAGTTGCAAAAACCCGGTTTTGTTGAAAAAAACCGGGTTTGGTATCGGGCACACAATTACGAATTATGAAGAAATCGCCATTTGATTTGCAGGTAACTGGGTATATTCAGCAACAATTTTACGAAACTGTTCGCCTTCTATTGTTTCTTGTTCAATCAATAAATCTACAAGACGATCTAATAATGGACGGTGTTTACTCATAATTTGACGTGCTTCTTGATAGCAGGAAAGAGCAATTTCTCGTACTTTTTTATCAATTTTGATCGCCATGTCTTCGGAATAATCGTTGCGACTGCCCCAATCCCTACCCAAAAATACATCTTGATTCTGACTTTCTAAGGCTACCAATCCTAAATCTGACATCCCGTACATCGTCACCATTTTACGAGCCAGATTAGTAACCATCTTCAAATCGTTACTAGCACCACCTGTAACTTCTTTTTCCCCAAAGACTTCGGCTTCTGATGCCCTTCCTCCCAAAGTCATGGTAATATTATCTTTCATCCAAGCTCTACTATAAAGACCGCTATCAATCATCTCTTCGTTTGGTGTTTGCTGGGAAAAACCACCAACTCCACCACTCCGAGGAATAATTGTCACTTTATTTAACGGATCTGCATGTTCTAAAAGTGTCGCTAGTAAAGCATGTCCCACTTCATGATAAGCAATTAATCGCTTTTTCTTACTATCTAACAACGGATTAAGAGTTAATCCGATAGTTAACCTGTCAATTGCATCGTCAATTTCTGTTTGGGTAATAGCTTCCTTACGCCGTCTAGCAGTAAGAATCGCCGCTTCATTTAGAAGGTTTGCTAAATCTGCTCCTGTAAAACCGGGGGTACGACGAGCGACTACTTCCAAAGAAACTGAAGGATCGACTTTCTTATTGCGAGCGTGAACTTGTAATATAGATAAACGACCTTTACGATCTGGTGCATCAACAATCACCTGCCGGTCAAAACGTCCCGGACGTAAAAGCGCTGCATCGAGTACGTCAGGACGGTTTGTCGCTGCAATAATGATGATACCATTGTTACCTTCAAAACCATCCATCTCCGTAAGTAGTTGGTTCAAGGTTTGCTCGCGCTCATCATTACCACCACCGATACCAGCACCACGCTGTCTACCCACAGCGTCAATTTCATCAATGAATATCAAACAAGGTGCATTTTCTTTTGCTTTCTTAAATAAATCGCGAACCCTCGAAGCACCCACACCCACAAACATTTCCACAAATTCGGAACCGGAAATACTAAAGAAAGGTACTCCTGCTTCTCCAGCAATTGCTTTTGCTAGTAAAGTTTTACCCGTTCCAGGAGGCCCTACTAATAATACACCTTTGGGAATACGTGCGCCGACAGCAGTAAATTTTTCCGGCTGCTTGAGGAAAGTGACAACTTCACCAAGTTCCTCCTTGGCTTCTTCTATCCCCGCTACATCATCAAATTTTACCCCAGTTCTTGCTTCTATCTGAAAACGAGCTTTGGATTTACCAAAATTCATCGCTTGAGAAGAAGTATTGGCGGTGCGACGCAAAAACAGCAGCATCAAGGCAACTAAGGGCAAAATCCACATGAGATTCATCAACAGCCCTACAGCCACCCTGCTGTTTTCAGAAGAAACCTCTTCAAAATTAACCTTATTATCTTTGAGTTTTTTAATTAACTCCGGGTTTTGTTCTAACAGCTTGACTCTTATCGGCTTATCCGATTCTCCTGAGGCCAAATATACTGTAGCTACCTGCTCGGCTTCATCAAGCTCTAGTCGCTCAATTTCACCCGCTTCAATCTTCTCAATCAAATCGCCATAAGTAAAGGGATTGCTTTCCTCTTTTTGCTGCGCCAAGGCTGGCGTACCCCCAAAAGCCCCTGACAACATCAAACTGGCTGCTAGTAACCCACTAAAAGCTTTACGCTTGAGGGCTGATTTCCTTAACACCTTTTGCTCTAATTTTCTCATAGATAGTTACCCTTTGTCTGTTGCCTTAAGGTGGGGCTAATTTTAATGGCTGTAGTTTGTTTCAATAATAAAAGTGTAGCTTCTACAAAAAAAATACATTCCCCATTTTTTTTCATCTGATTACTAACTTTTCAGGACGCATATTTCAATTTTTGACAATTAACATCTCTTATAGTAACTATTTTTACATATTTTCTAGAGCCACTGCCTCTATATCACTAAATTGTTCTGAAAACAAGAGCTAACCGCTTGCGTTCGTCAGAAGTTAGGACATAATCATAATGACTTCGTATTGATTGTAGCAAAAATAATATTTAAAGGGTATTTGGTATGCTCTGTGACAGAAATAAAGATTAAAATGTAAATAAAGATTAAATTTGAAAATAATTTAGATCGTGTATAAATTGAGCGAACAAAAAAAGAGAAAAAAATTGAATTATCGTCCTCGTTTGGCATTAACTTTAGGCGATCCGGCAGGAATTGGAGGGGAAGTCATATTAAAGGCTTTGGCTGATACAGAAGTGGGTAAGAATTGCGATTTAACAGTAGTTGGTAACCGTGATTTACTCTTAAAAGATTATACCAATTTACAAGAAAATAAGAATATAGAATATTTGGCTAATTTTGCCGAATTATCAATTTTGGATGTATTTGCAGGGCAAGATATAAAAGATGAAATTATTCCTGGAGTAGAAAATGCAGCCAGTGGTGCGGCAAGTTTTGCGTATATGGAAACAGCGATCGCTGCTACCCTTGCAGGTGAATTTGACGGGATTGTCACCGGGCCAATAGCGAAATCTGCTTGGAAGGCTGCGGGTTATAATTATCCGGGACAAACTGAACTTTTGGCAGAGAAAGCTGGTGTGGAGAAGTTTGGCATGTTGTTTGTAGCTCGCTCGCCACACACTAATTGGACACTGCGTACGTTACTTGCGACTACGCATATTCCATTAGCTGAAGTACCCCAAGCGTTGACACCAGAGTTGATGACGCGGAAGTTGGATTTATTGGTGGAATGTTTGGAGAAAGACTTTGGGATTAAAAATGGGAGAATTGCGATCGCGGGGTTAAATCCCCACAGTGGAGAAAGGGGGCAATTAGGGCGTGAAGAAGCAGATTGGTTAATTTCTTGGTTAGAAGAAGAGAAGAAAAAACGCCCTATTTTAACCTTAGAAGGATTGATTCCGCCAGATACAATGTGGGTAAAACCTGGGCAAGCTTGGTACGGTAATTCCAACATCCAGAATGTCGCAGATGGATATTTAGCTTTATATCACGATCAAGGTTTGATTCCGGTAAAATTGATGGCATTTGATAGAGCAGTTAATACTACTATTGGATTACCATTTATTAGAACATCTCCAGATCACGGAACCGCATTTGATATAGCAGGTAAAGGAATTGCTGACGCTACGAGTATGAAAGCAGCGATTGAATTAGCGGGTGAATTGGTATGTGTGAGGTTGGGGAATAGTTAGGTTTAAGCAGCGTTATATTTATGCTAAACATTCGATAATTAAGGTTAGTTAGTAATGAAATTTCAAGTAATTTTTATATTCGATTCAGAATATCAAGGATATGTTGCAGAAGTTCCCGAACTTCCTGGTTGTGTAAGTCAAGGTAAAACATTGGATGAAGCAGTAGAAAATATTAAAGATGCGATTAAAGGATATCTTTATGTCCAAGAAAAACATGGAAAACCTTATCAAAAGAAAGAATTTCAATCTTTTGTTGGAGAGGTTGTAATATAAATGGGTCGTTTATCAAATATTTCAGGCAAGGAAGCGGTTAAAATATTTGAAAGGTTTGGTTATATATTCGATCATCAAACCGGAAGTCAAAAGTAATAAGTAAGTCGCCACAAATAAACCGAACTATATTACATAATGTAAATTTAGTTGAAACCCTTGTTGCTACTCACTCTCTTGAAAAGTTGCTCCACTTGGGGAGACCCCAAGACCGCACTTTATGTCCTAACGGACACGCTCCGCGAACGCTATTCACTACTCACTATTCACTATTTCTAATTACTATTTTCAACACCGA
>JBCCSG010000494.1:0-4256 GCA_039200565.1 Cyanobacteria bacterium P01_D01_bin.50
GCAACTAGAGAATATGGAATAAATAATCGCGATCGCATTTTACAATTTGCATCGATTAGTTTTGATGTTGCAGTGGAAGAAATGTATCTCTCTCTCACTTCTGGTGCTACTTTAGTACTGCGAACCGACGACTTTTTGACTTCTGGATCTCAGATGCTTCAGAAGTGTCATGAATTAGAATTAACTGTATTAGATTTACCTACAGCATACTGGCATCAATTAGCTTCTGATTTAGGAACAGGAGAATACCTTGCACCTCCCTCATTAAGATTAGTAATTATCGGTGGAGAAGCGGTAATTCCCGAGAAAGTCAGAACATGGCAAACATCTTTTAAGGACAATCAATATCCAGAGTTAATTAATACTTACGGACCTACTGAAGCAACTGTAGTCGTTACCAAATGTAAATTATCTGAGTCCATAAATGAAGATACGGGACTAATAGAAATGACCATTGGACGACCTTTTGATAACATACAAATTTATATTCTCGATTCTTGTTTGAATCCAGTTCCTATAGGAGTCCCTGGAGAATTACATATCGGTGGTGTTTCTCTAGCACGTGGTTATTTAAATAGACCAGATTTAACCGCACAAAAATTTATTCCCGATCCGTTTAATCCCGGAATGCGGATGTATAAATCCGGAGATTTAGCCCGTTTTCTTCCCGATGGTAATATTGATTTTCTTGGCCGTATCGATCATCAAGTTAAGATTCGCGGTTTTCGGATTGAGTTAGGGGAAATAGAAACCATTCTTAACCAAAATTCTGCCGTTAAAGAAGCAGTTGTTATTCCTCAAGAATACGAAGCTGGCGATAAACGCTTGATAGCTTATATCGTTCCCCAAAATTCTCAATCTCCTGCAAATAAAGAATTAAAAGATTTTCTTAAAAGCAGACTACCGGAATACATGATACCGTCGGGATTTGTCATTCTAGACGCTTTACCTCTAACGCCAAACGATAAAGTCGATCGTCGTGCTCTTCCCAAACCTGATAAAACAAACCTTAATCTTGAAGAAGAATACTTATCAGCTCGTAACGAGGTAGAACAGAAATTAGTAGCTGTTTGGGAACAAGTTTTTAGCATTCAGCCAATTGGCATCAAAGATAACTTCTTCTCATTAGGCGGCAACTCACTAATGGCTACATCCATGGTGGTAGAAATTGAAAAAATATTTGATAAAAAACTTTCTCAGACAATCTTTTTTGAAGCATCCACTATTGAAGAATTAGCTGCGATTATTTCCCAAAAAGAAATCGTGAACGAAACCGTTATTCAATTTAATTCTAATGGGAAAAAACCACCTTTATTTGTAATTGCAAATAATGGTTACTTGTATCAGCAAATGGTAGAGTATTTAGAAGCAGAACAGCCAATGTATATTATACAGGAACCACTAGATACAGCACCAGAAATGGCATCTCGTTGTTTACAGAGAATGCGGAAAATTCAGCCACAAGGTCCTTATCATTTAATGGGTCATTCCTACGAAGGTTTAGTTTGTTATGAAATTGCACAGCAATTATACGCAGAAAACGAACAAATTGCTTTTTTAGGAATGCTTGATACTCCTATTCCAGAAATAGAAAATCTAGCAGACAGAATATCATGGAAAAAGCGTTATCAACGATTAAAAAAAGTTTTGAAACTTCCCCCGAAAGATATAATAAACTTTTTGAAAGAGCGAATAGAGTATAGAATTAGCAAAAAGTTTTATCCGTTATTGTCAAGCCTTGAGAAGTTTACCAATGCATATGAAATAAAGCAATTACCAGTTAAGATTACTATTTTCACAGCGACATTTGAATTTTATGGACTTGAAGATGCTAATTTAGGTTGGGATAAATATGCTGCTGCTGGAGTAGAAATATACGAAATTCCTGGTACTCATCGCTCTATGCTATTGAAACCAGATAATGCCAAACTTGTTGCCAAACAGCTTAGAGATTGCTTAAGAAAATAGAATATATTCTTAGTTCATAATTTAGTGTTCGTAGTAAGGGCTTTAGCCCTTATTTTTTGATAAATAAATAGTTAAGCCACTTTCCTATTTATCCTCATTAATATCTCAATTTATCTATATCTAATTTTGTTTATCGATCTTTAATTACTGTAATTATACTGATGTCATAATAATACATTTCTGCGATTCTTAAATCAGAAGAAATTTAATATAAATCTTCCGGATTTAATTACGCTACAAAATTTGACAAAACACCTTTTTTAAAAAATTTTTTAGATATTAGAGACAGATGAGCAAATTAAATATTCTCATGCTGGGTGCTAGCCTAGAACAAAATGGAGGCATAGCAACGGTTGAAAAACTTATGCTTAAATACGCTTCTAGAGATGTTGAATTTCAGCATATAACTAGCCATGATGAAGGCACCATTCTCCATAGAATCAAAGTTTTTATCAAAGCTTTTGTAGCATTATTATGGAATTTACTGACTAGTAAAGCTGATATCGTACACGTTCATATTTCAGATGGTGGTAGCTTAGTACGAAAAGCAGCGATCGCATTGGTTGCGATGATTTTCAACAAGCCCGTACTGATGCACGCTCACGGGGCTGAATTTCATGTAACTTACTCTAAACTTCCTCAATGGGCACAGTCGATTTTCAGTAAGATATTCCGTCGCTGCGATGATTTTATTGTTCTTTCCAAAACTTGGGAAGAATACTATATAAGTAACTTGGGATTAAACGATAAACAAGTTTTAGTTTTGCCCAACCCTACGGAATTACCCGCTCAAATTCCAACTCGGGGGGATAATTCATTAATCAAATTTGGCTTTTTTGGAAGAGTTGGTGCGCGCAAGGGAACATTTGATTTAATCAAAGCTTTTGCTCAAATGCCATCTTGCTTACAAAAAACTTCTGAATTAATCGTTGCCGGAGATGGAGATATTGAAACAGCACGTAGATTAGTTGAAAGTCTAAATCTCCAAAATCAAGTGAAATTTCTCGGGTGGATAGACTCTCAAACAAGAGATAAACTACTTGCTGATATCAATGTATTTGTTTTACCTTCCTACAACGAAGGCTTACCAATGGCTCTTTTAGAAGCAATGGGTTGGGCTTTACCTGTAATAGTTACGCCAGTGGGTGGTATCCCTGAATTAGTTGCTTCCACAGAGAATGGTTTGCTAGTTAAACCGGGAGATATCCAACAGTTATCTAAAGCAATGCAGGAATTAATTGAGAATAAGGCTTTGAGAGCCTCTTTAGGAAACGCAGCTAGACAAACCGTTATTCCTTTTGATGTTAAAACTTACTGCGCTCAAATCCGTAAAATTTATCACTCAGTGCTAAAATCTAAATCCAAAAATTCTCTTTTATCTACTGCTGAAATTTAAAATTTCAAAGATAACAAATCAGACAACTTTTGAAAATCTAATGAGGATAAATTATGAGGGTAAATATTTGCGGAGTCAAAATTGATAACTACAGCTTTAATGATGTAGTAGAGCGCATTCTAAACCATGCCCTAACTAGTGGTACTCCTTCTTATGTAGTAACTCCCAACGCACAACATGTTTTAAGTCTTCAGCGCGATGCTGATTTTCGTAACATTTATGAAAAAGCATTTTTAGCAGTACCCGATGGTGTTTCGCTATTATGGTCTGCTAAGTTCTTGAAAACACCCTTAAATGGGCGTGTTAATGGTACGGATTTGTTTGAAAAATTATCTGCTGTTTCCGAACATAAAGGACTGAAAATATTCTTACTGGGCGGGCGAGAAGGGGCTGCAGAAGCGGCTAAAAGAACTTTGCAAGCACGCCATCCAAATATTAAAATAGTCGGAACTCATTGTCCTCCCTATGGATTTGAATCGCAACCTGAAGAATTAGCGCTGATTAATTCTAAAATTAAAGCAGCAGCACCGGATATTCTATTTGTAGGATTGGGAGCTCCCAAACAAGAAAAATGGATATATCAAAATTATCAAGAGCTAGGAGTACCCGTTTCTTTAGGTATTGGAGTCAGCTTTGAGTTAGTTGCTGATATGGTACAAAGAGCGCCTTTATGGATGCAAAAATGGGGTTTAGAATGGTTGTTTCGCTTGATTGTAGAACCAAAACGTTTGTGGAAACGTTACGTTATGGGAAATCCTCAATTTATGTGGTTGGTAATCAAGCAACGGCTTGGTTTTTACAAGCTTGCTTAGAAATTACCTATGTCTAAAAAAAAATTATTCGCTAGACGAAAATTTCTATTTAGTCTAGGCGCTTTTACTGCCATGGGTGC
>JBCCSG010000495.1:0-4226 GCA_039200565.1 Cyanobacteria bacterium P01_D01_bin.50
GGACTAAAACTCACGCTATTAACTATTCCTTGATGAGGTAAAATTACTGGTTTATCTTTACCTGAAATATCCCTTAAAATCACAGTTTTATTATCTAAAATTGCGGCAATATACTGACTATCGGGACTAAAATAAATCTTCTTAACGCGAGCTTGATATTCAAATTCTTGGAGTTGTTTTTGCAAAGAAATACCCCATATCTGAACTATACCCGTAGGTTTGTTTACATAATATGAAGTAGTAGCTAAAAACCTTCTATCTGGACTAAAAGTTGTATTACCAATACCTCCTTTCTGTGAAAAAGTTGCGAGGTATTTACCAGAGGTGTTCCACAAACTGACAATGCCATAACCATAAAATTTTGGCGTACCACCCAGTATTGCTGTTCCATCGCCATTATCTTTTAAATTCAACCAGTCGGGTTTTTTCAAAGATGTAATTTCTATCTTGTCGCGATCGCTATCTCTACAAGTAGCAATATTATAGTTATATTCTTGATTGACTGTTGCATATTCAACCGGCTGACTTATGATATTAGGACATCTTCTATCCATCCACGAATTCACCAAGAATACAATTATTCCCGTAGCTAAAGTGAGACTACTACCTAACACCAAATAGCTAGTCAAATCGGGGATTTTAAATAATTTTTGAGTCCATTTATCAGTTATTATTTTTTCAGAGCTTTGATTAGTTTCTTCTGTATTCGAGGACTTTGCTGCAAAAACTAAAGCACCCTCAGCTATCATCCGCTCAAAATGATAGTCAAATAACAGCTTTTCTTCCGATGTTTTAACCCATAAAGTACAACATAAATTTGCTAAAGCGACTTTATTTTCTATCCCGAAACCTGCTTGTAACGCACGTAAAACTAACTTATACTCATCTACACCAAGAGGTAAGCCAGCCTCCCGCAGTCGATTAAAAAGTTCTAAAAGTGGTAATTCATATTCCATCACTTAACTAAGTCGGCTCCAATAAACCGCAAGCTGTTTTACAAAATATAAACTGGCTCTAAAGCCTTGTTACTAAGTAGCGAGGTGTTGAAAATAATAATTGGGACAAGTGAATAGAGAGTAGTGAATAGTGAGTAGATATAAGGCTTTTAAACCGGTTTACATTTTGTAATATAGTTGGTTTTATTTGTGCCGACTTACTTACTCACCATTCACTACTCACCATTCACTACTCCTATTTACTACTTTCAACACCAACCTACTTACTTAAATAACGACGATGGTCATCCCAACTTTTAAGTAATACACTGACAAAGGGAAGTTTTCCATTAAGTTGTGCTAACACTTCATCTTCAGGATGACGACGTAAAACTTTAAACCAATCAATTAATTCGCTTGTACTTACCTTTTTACGCGCTCCTCCTCTATCCATTTCTTCCCGCAATTGCTGAAAACGCTCTACTGCTGTCTCAACTAAAACTGATGATGGTTCCGATTCGGGGTTAGAAAATATAGCATGAATAATACTTTTTAAACGTTCTGGTTCGGGAAACTTAACATAGTAAAATAAACACCGACGTAAAAATGCATCGGGTAAATCTTTCTCATCATTACTAGTAATAAAAATAATTGGTGAAGCTTCTGCTTGTATCTCCTGCCCTGTTTCCTCAACAGTAAATCGCAATTCTTCTAATTCCTGCAATAAATCGTTGGGAAAATCAATATCAGCTTTATCAATTTCGTCAATCAGTACTACAGTTCGCTTATCTTTCTGAAATGCTCGCCCTAATGGTCCCCATTGTACATAACTAGCTGCATTATTAATACGTTCAATATCATTATCCTTTATCAAACGCCCAGCCGCAGCCAACTGAGCATCCCGCAATCGACTTACAGTGTCGTAAATATATAATCCATCTCTGGCTCTACTAGTGGACTTTACACACCAATTTTCAAAGGGTAAATTTAACTCATATGCCACAGCATGGGCTAACTGTGTTTTACCACAACCTGGTTCCCCCTTAAGTAATAAAGGCCTTTCTAAAAATATTGCCAGATTAACCGCTTCAATTAAATCTTTATCCGGGAGATAAGGATATAGTAAACGTCCATTGCGCCTTTCTCCCGGTTTTGGTTGAACTTCACCCGTGTATTCCAAAGGCTTTTGAGGCTCCTTGATTACAGCTTCAACCATTTTTTTGTCTCCTCGTGCCAATCGCGATCGCAAAGACTACAAATTTCCTCAAAAACATATTCTGGTGTACCACCTTCACAATTTTCCAAAATACTTTCAACTGAATTATCGATTTCATCAATAACATTCAAAGGTAGTACATCACCCGAATGCTTAAACCAGCCACTAAGTATAGTCTCAGTAAATTTATTTAATATTGGTAATTTTATCGGCTTTTGACGATTCCAATCTACGGTATAAGCTTCCGTAAAATCAATATTTTTAGTGCACATTTCTCCGGTATTGTCAACCAAAAACATTAATAATTGCGAATCACTCCCACAGTTAGCAGCGTTTTTCACTAAAGGCTGCCAAAATTCTTCAATTAACGTTGCGAAATAACCTGAAGACATACGTTGAATATCGTTGAAAATCAGAATAACATTCTGGGTTTGCAACCAGTTACACACATACTTGGCAATTTCAGCCCCTGATAGTGATAAATCTTTACCCTCTAAACCAACCTGCTTAGCAAGTTCCCGCCACAGAGCATTAATATCATTGCTACGCCCTAATCGTTTCAGAGGAAAACGTACTATTTTGTCAGTAACAAGATTACATGTCTTTGCCAATCGGTTAAGCAACCATCGCTGCCCGTGATAGCGTGAGCCTTGAATTACAAAGGCAAAAGCTGCACCATCTCCGCTTTGAGTAAACCGTCGAAACAAAGTAGATTGGTCTTTGTAGTCTAATGTGAGTAATGTATAATACAATTCATCATTGACTCCGATTTTACGAAAGCTTTGCGAAACTTGCAAATTTTGGCATTCATCCCCAACCCCGGCACTTTGAACACCCGAAATTGCTATAGCTTTGTCAACTTCTGCTAATTCTTTCTTTGCCTCCTCTAGATCCTGATTATGATCGTGAATTGATATACCGATATTTACACAGGTAAGAGGATCTGATGCTACCTTTAAAGTTCTTAATTCGAGGATTTTTAATTCTAATTTTTGAATAAGTTTATGTAGTTTTTTTTGACGCTGATTGTATAATTGTTCTCCGGAAGACATCAGTAAGTTCCTTATGACCTAAATATTCGGTTGATTGGTTATTTTACGCAATTGCGCCATAACATATGTATATTTCCTTAAGCTACAATCCCAACATCAGCTTTTCAGAACAGTTTTCTGTTACAAACGTAACTAGAACCTCAAATTAGCCGCAGTAAATATAGCGCTTTTCGGTTGAGTCAAATACCTGGAGCACCTCACCCCGCTCTCCGAGCACCCCTCTCCTTGTTAAGGAGAGGGGAAGGGGGTGAGGTTTATTGTCCATCCAACTAAAATCCGCTATATAGGCGATACAATGCAGTTCAGTATTCTCTGAGTCAAATTTTTATCTACTTGTAAATGATAAATATTACTTTTTGGTATTAAATACAATAAGTAGTAACTTTTAAAATTGTTTCTTAGATAACGTTTTCATTTTTATACTTCCCATGTCAAACCAACATTCACCCAACCAAAAACCTCAAACCCCCGATAAATTTGAATTAGAATTACTCAAACAAGAATATTTTTTTATACAAAATACCATAGAAGACTATAACAAACAAATATGGGCAATTAAAGCCTTAGGAATCGCAAGTACAGGAGCCGTTTTATCCCTAATAATCAATCAAAAAGCAACAATCAATCGAAGCGCGATCGCACTGATTGGTTGCGTCATACCCTTATTCTTCTGGATACTTGAGAGTCAGTGGAAACACTTCCAGCGTGGTTTCTATCCTCGTGCGACCGAAATCGAATCTATGCTTGCAGAAATAGGAATGCGAGGGCCAGCTATTTTTGGGGGATGGTCCCGTGTATTTAAACGTACCGCCATATCCAAACGCAATGGTTATTTGTGGGATGGTTTATTTAACCCCAGCGTGTTTATCAGCTACATCTTGGAAATTGGATTTTTGATCGTAATGGCTGCGATCGCACCACAATTAGGCAAATAAATTGAATCTGGTTAGAATGTCTTAATTTATATTAATTAGATGGGAATCCCTATAAAGAAATAGTTAAAAACTCATACCAGCAGCGTTA
>JBCCSG010000496.1:0-4218 GCA_039200565.1 Cyanobacteria bacterium P01_D01_bin.50
AGATACTTTTTCAATATCTTCATTTCTAAGTTCTACTTCAAAAGTACCATCTGCAAAATTTTTCTGGATATTAGAAGAATTAGCAAAATCAATTAGTATAGGACCAAGTTGATCTGGTCTACCGCAATGAATATGGAACATGTTAATGTCTTCAAAATTGACGTTTTCTGTCTTGACATACACATAGGCTTTACTCAGGTCATTGGTAATCTTTAGCATTCCATGTCCTCGAGATTTACGCTGATTTCTTGGTACAGATGGTTCTGTAGATAAAAATTCTTTGGGAGCAAAGGGAGGTATATCTTCCTCTTCAGCCGGTTCTTGATGTGGATTTAAAAATGCTTCGTAAACAAAGCCGATTTCTTGTCCCTTAATTGGTGAGAGTGTTACTGGTTTGGTTTGAGTTGCTGCAAGTGTCTTTCCGGGAATAAACAACAACAAAACCATCAAAATAACTATGATAATAGATAAAGGTTTAATACTCATTTAGTTCTTTTCCGTAAATAATTTGTTTAGTAGTTCGACTGGGGATGTTTATCCCCTCAGTCGAAAATTTAAGTAAAATAATCAAAAACCAAACACTAAATATCCCAGTTTGGTTGTTCAAGTTGACTCCAAGTTTGAGAACCAACAATACCATCAACTGTAAGAGAACGCTGTTGTTGAAATTGTTTAACTAAATCTTCAGTTTTAGAAGCAAAATTACCATCAACAGTGAGTTGAGAATTGTAGTAACCATTGAGCCAAACTTGGAGATATTTAACATAATCTCCTTTATCACCTTCTCGTTGAGTCGGATGGGATTTTCCAATGTGAGACTTAATTTGGTCTAGACAAAGCCAAGTTTCTTGTCCAGCAATTCCATCAACTGTAATATTGCAAGCAGATTGGAATTTTTTAACGAATTCCTCAGTTTTATCTCCAAAAACACCATCAACTTTAAGTAGGGTACCAAAGAAAAGATTGAGTGATTCTTGTAATGTTTTTACTTCGACTCCAGTATCACCTTTTCTTAAGTTAGAATGTCCTGCACGAGTACCTTCACTTTCTTGAAAAATTGCCATTGTTTTTCTCCTCAAATTCATTTGTTTTGTTCTATATTTTTAGTATCGAATAAATAAATGGATAAATCATTGACAGTTACAGACAATAATTGTTGTAAGTTTTGACCATTACTTATTGCCGTTTTCGGTAATGCAATGACTCGATCGCACTATAAATCTATTTTTGTCAGTGACCAATTAATACCAGGTATTTTAGGTAGTTCGCTTCCATCATCTTTGCCGATTTCTGCTTGGATTCGCTGCTCAAGCTTTTGACTCATAGATAGAACCAAATCTGCATTTTCAGACTTTTTCCCAGCAAGATTTTTCATTTCTTGTGGATCTTCCAATAAATCGAATAATTCTAAATCGTTTTTTGCGTATAAATCTTCTAGATTAGATGGCTGATTATGTTCCGTGGGAGAAAAGTAGCGAGTAAACTTATACCGACCATCAAAAACTGTGCGAAGACTACCTCTTTTTTTCATATTCGGGAGAGTGGCTTGTTTAATCACTTTTCTTACTCCCCCATCTCGATTTTTTACTGTGGATAAAAACTGAAAAAACTCGCTGTCATTCGTCATTAGACCGCTATAAGTAAATAAAATGCTATCACGTATCTCATTGATGCCAGCTTTTTCTGGTTGATTGAGTAGTGTTGTCAAGTCTTTTCCAGGTAACTTTTGTCCTGCTAGCTCAACTTGACGTTCACCACTAACCCCAGCCATGGATAATAATGTGGGTACAAAATCGATATGAGAAGTTAAAGCCTTACAGTTTTGTCCTCCTTTGACATCAGGATGAACTATATAAAAAGGTAAATGAGTTGTTTCCTGATAAGCAAATGGACCTTTTCCTCTAAGTCCATGGGCACCAGCCATTTCACCATGATCCGAGGTGAAAATGATGATAGTACGACGGGTTAAATCTAGATTATCTAACTCTTGTAAAATCCTGTTTACTTGTCCATCGACATGGCGAATACAATTAATGTAGTAATTATTTAAACGTTGCCAAGGTTCATCTTCTGAAGGCACTGCACCTAAGATATAGCTCCACACTTTATCGAACTCACCATGAGCTTGGGGGCGGGCGGGTTCATCAAAAGGTTGGTATAAATTACTAGGTAAAGGTATATCCCATTTAGCCTGATAAAGTTTGTGAGCAGGTGCCCTGGCTGCCTCCAAGATTAGCTTGCCAGTATCTTGTCGGTTTTCTCCTTCTTTGTCTGTATTGAAATACATCACATCGTGGGGATTAACAAGGCTAACTGTCAAACACCAGGGTTTATTGTCATCATTGAGAGTACGTCCCCGATCTCTTAACCAACGAGTAGCACTCCCTGCAACCAAATGATCGTGAAGATATCCTCCTAAAGTATGCCCAATAATATCGCCTGGATCGTAGTAATCATAATCGGAGAAGCCATAATTATCCATGGCTTTGGTTAAATTTACAGGCTTATTAGTGGAATCAAATTTACGGTTGAGATGCCATTTACCTTTATAAGCAGTGTAATAACCAGATTTGCGTAATAGATGCCCATAAGTAGGAATATCAGTGGAAAGGTTAGGGACATAGGGCGCATTGGTGTTTTCAAACATACCGTTGACGGTCGTCGATAGCCCTGTTAAAAGTACTGAGCGTGATGATGTACACATCACTGCTGAAGTGTAATGGTTATGGAAAGTAATACCAGTTTGTTGTAAACGCTCATGTGCGGGTAAAGTTAACCCTTCAGGCAATTGATGGAAATATCTTTCTTGATCTGTAAATATAAACAAGATATTGTAACCATCAGCCTGGGGAGATTCGATATCTTTCATGGTTTTCTGCTGAAATTCATTTGTTTGTTTCAACAATTTCAGTATCATTCAATTTCAACGGGGAATCATTGTTATTTTTGACCATTAATCATTGCACTTTTCGGTAATAACAGAACTTACGCAACGAAGATTTGTCATTGCGACCGTAACGTAGTGTAGGGAAGCATAAGCCCTTCGGGCACGCTTCGCGAACGCAGAGTTTTTGCGTTCGCGCAGCGTGTCCGATAGGACATATACGTCGCTATCGCTCGTAATGACGCAGTTAGGTTGCTTTTGCGTAAGTCCTAAATAAATAAAAAAATATCTATAAAGCAAAAACCCCGACTTAATTTTTCATAAGTTGGGGTTAGATTTAAATACACGAGACCTTATCTATTTATATTTATGAAATACTCTCCTTTGGAGAAGGCGATCGCTGCTCTAAGAAAAAATTATACTGTGGTAGTTTCGAGGTGAAGATTATTAATCATCAGTAGGTTGGTTCTCGATCCAAGTTTCGTCAGTAGGTTCGTCATCAGCTTCCACTAGGATATTACGATACAGTTTGAGACGGTTGACCTTGTTCTTGTTTCCACTGTAGTTCACGCCGATGCCAGTAATTACCATATCATTATAGCTACCGGGATTAAACCCAATTTGATAGCCAAAATCACTACCTTTGTCCTTATTTTTTTCCTTATCAAAACCTATTTCCTTTTCCCCAATAAAAGCAATTGACTGTAAGTTGTTGTCAAGATAATTGTATGTGGGGCTAGCAGGGGTAAGTTCTTGGTAGCCAAGCGCCATTATCCTAGTATTAGCCAATCCTACACTCGTAAACCCAATGCCTGTCAGTACACACCCATCTGGGACTACCCCTATGGTGTCGTAATCGCTCCGGTTAAAAGTACCAAAAGTATCAACATTTCCAAACGCCTTCCAAGTACGCTTGCCCGTAGACAGATTAAGGTAGCACACAGCAATACGAGTGAAGTCACCATTACCGTTAATCTTACTTGCAAAGCCGACTACTACGGAGCCATCGTCAGATGCGCCTGAGTCTACTTCTAAATTAGTTTTATTGCCTTGGAAGAACTCTTCCTGATTTTCAGGCTTGGTAGTTAGCTTAGCTGGAATCAAAGCCTTAGCTTCAACTTCAAGAAGAACAGCGTCGATGGCAGAGTTGATTTCAGCTTTGCGATCCTCATCGAGCACTAACTCCGAAATCCGCATCAGGGATTCACCGTCAACAAAGTCCACGAATTTGTAATTATCAGGAATCGTATGAATCCAAGCCTGATACCCCTGCTCGTCGAAAGTTCCGACATTGCCACCGATGCACGAATATATAGCTTCAGAGTCACTCTCGC
>JBCCSG010000497.1:0-4192 GCA_039200565.1 Cyanobacteria bacterium P01_D01_bin.50
AAGAAGAATAAGCCCGAAACATGGTATAAAGCCTCGTCTTTTAAAGACGAATAAAAACTAAATTATCATTATTTGAATCCTCGTCCTTCTAGGTCGAGGTAAAACTTCTTACTTCTTACTTACTACTTATTACTTGTGAATGGAAGTTTTCCACTCCAATTTGTTGCCGATCTTTGTAAAGTTTTACCATCGGGAGAAATAACATCAAATACAGCATTATTTTCCAAAGATGTAATTTTCAAATTCATCTGCTGTCCTTTTTTTGCTCCGAATAGATAAGTATTTCTAGTTCCTCTAACTACGGCATTTTTGATTGTTTTAGAAGTACTACCTCTATCAAAATTTACTCTTACTGGTTTGATAGCAGGATTGTCATTTTTTGCAGAATCATCATTTCTTAAATTTCCACAATCAACTATTTTAAAAGTTTCTCTACCGGTATTTAAAGATGATTCTGTAATTATCCAAGTTTCTTGGGAATTTTGGGTATCGTATTCAATTTTTGTTACTATATTCAGCTTTGCTTTTTCCCCTTCTAATATTCCTTTTAAAGTTTGATTATAAGAAGTGTAGTAACCCACAGTATCGTTGTGAATTGTTGCTTCAACTGAACCGCTAACTTGATTGCTAGGGCTAATAATAATTTCTGCCTCAGCATCAAGAGTTTTTGTTTTTGCAGTATAACAGTAGATGCCGGAGGTTAATTTTTGAATTGTGGTTTTCTCCGATGGAGTTGTTGGAGATGGTTGAGAAATTGCAGTTGCTGTAGATATTGGGTTTGATGTTTCAACAGGAGCTATACTATCAGAATTATAATTATTTTCGGTGCAACCTGTTATATATAAAAATGCAATTAAAATTCCGCCGGGTATTAATAGTTGATTTCTCATGACTTATAGGTTTATTATCGCTTTTATACTAAAGTTGAAAACAAGCGTATTGTAGATGATTGCGAAAAAGTTTAAGGTGTTCTAAAAAACATCTCTTGTTCATTTTTTTTAGGATATAATAATCAAGTTTTGGGCAGACAATGATGCCTACTCCACAAGATTTATTCTTTATTAATACAATGTCTTAATTTTTGAGAAATAAAAATATGTCAGAAAAATCAGTGAATCAAGAAATATTATTAAAACCAGATACCCTATGGACAAGGGTTAAAGAACAAACTCAACACGGGTTGCAATGTGGTGCTTTGCAATCGATACCTACCGATTATGAATTTGTAGAACAAAATGGGATTAATTTTATAGTCAGAATTTTATCTAATTTGAAACGGAAAGATGAAGCAAAGAAGAAACAGGATAAAGCGACTAAAAAAGGTAAAGATTTCAACCCTTTTCTTCCTTATGAAGAAGATTTATTTGTTGCGGATATCTCCCAGACACATTTATGTTTATTGAATAAATTTAATGTTGTTGACAATCACTTATTAATCGTAACGAGGGAATTTGAGGAACAGGAAAGTTTGCTTAATTATCAAGATTTTCAAGCAATGTGGGCATGTTTGGACCAAATTGACGGTTTAGCATTTTACAATGGCGGTAAAGTCGCTGGTGCTTCTCAACGACATAAGCATTTACAACTTGTTCCTATACCGCTTGCTCCTACTCAACAAGAATCTATCCCCATTGCACCTTTATTTGCATCTGCTGCATTTGAAGGTGATGTAGGAAAAATACCTCATTTACCTTTTATACACGGCTTTTATCGATTTGATGCTGACTTAATCAACTCTCCAAATGAAGCTGCTCAAATTACTCTTGAGGCTTACCATAAATTACTCAAAGCTGTTGATTTACTAACTGAAAATACACAAAATAATTCTTTATTCGCTTATAACTTTTTAGCTACAAA
Source organism: Cyanobacteria bacterium P01_D01_bin.50 (assembly GCA_039200565.1). Classification (GTDB taxonomy): domain Bacteria; phylum Cyanobacteriota; class Cyanobacteriia; order Cyanobacteriales; family Nostocaceae; genus Rivularia. The sequence continues at coordinate 1,858 of JBCCSG010000497.1, forward strand.
AGAATGGATGTTTATTGTACCGCGCTCTGAAGAACATTTTAATTCTATTTCTGTGAATTCTTTGGGGTTTGCTGGTGCATTGTTGGTGAGAAATGAACAGCAAATGCAGATGTTGAAAGATACTCAGCCGATGACTATTCTTGAGCGAGTAGGGATAAGTAATAGTTTATAGGTGCTACGCAGAAAGGTAGTATATTTAGAAATATTATGTAAAAGCTAAAACTCTTATCCCTTTTGCATGACAGCAAGACAGCCTTTTACCTAGCTGTTGCGCATTTTTAATGCACAACAGCTTAGGTGCTACCAGAAAATATATTTTCGCCTTATCGCGATTTAAAATAAACTCCCCAATCTGTAGTAGTTAATCCTCTGATGCCCCAAATCTGCATAGGTAAGGGGTAAGAGGTAGGTAAGAGGTAAGGGGTAAGAAGAAAATCGTTTAGTAGCTTCTCCCGATGCTTTAGGCTTTGGGAATCGAATACCTGAGATTTAAAGGATCAATGAAATACCATATTCTCTTATAAGTAAAAATGAAAAAAATAGCTGTGTTTTAAAATAGCTCGACTGAATTTTAGACTACATATAATGTTAATCTGATCTTACGAGCGCTAAGTAATTTACTTCAATGATTCAAACATCAGAGAATTCCCCAGCATCAGATTCAACTAAAGAACAACGGGCACCATATAGCATAGACTATAAAATTAAACTACTATCACAATTGCTATCACGTAGGTTTAATGAGTACCTCGAATCTTTTAAATTGACTCCTTTTCATTGGATTGTACTATGCTGCTTGTGGGAAGAAGATGGTTTACCTACTTCTAGTATTGGCGAAAAACTCAAACAAGTTGGTGGTACTTTAACTGGTGTTATAGATAGGATGGAAGAAAGAGGCTTGGTACGTCGCGAACGAAATTTGCAGGATAGACGGGTTTGGCGAATATGGCTAACCGATGCAGGTAGAGAACTTGAAAGTATTTTACCTCCTATTGTTGAGGATATTCGTCAAGAAGTTATGGAAGGATTTTCCGATAGCGATCGCCAACTTTTTTCGGAGTTATTAAATCGAGCTGTGGCTAATTTGTCTTAATTTTTTTGGCGATATATCATATTAGCTTTTTTCTAGTATGTTCTATCTTAGTCAAGTAAAATAAGCCCTACCATCCCATAATAATTTTAATGGTTTATCTTTTTAAGATATAGCTTAAAAAGTTACTGTTTTCGTTCTTTTCTCCTACTTCTAATTACAACTGCCAACTGCCTCTTTTACGACTATTTAGCATCTCTTTGTGTGAAATAACCTATTAACGCTGCATAAAAGTCTAGCATTCTAGCATTCAAAACAAAACGCGCCTTTGGCGAGCAAAAATATTATTTTCTCTCGCTTTGACTTTTAGGGATGGTTAGTTTATTTAAGCCGCACTGTACTAAACTAATTTAATTAAACAATGACTCAATTTTTAATGAGTAAGGAGTAAGTAGTAAGGAGGGAGTAATGGCATTTTACGTTCCACTATATAAAAAGCAATTAGCCGGACTTGATATCAATTATTTTAGTAATATATTTCCCAAATTCATCCGCAAAATCTAAAGATTATTATAAATTATCTTTATGATTTTCATTCTGATTCAAATTAGCTAAGTAAGTCGGCACAAATAAACTAAACTATATTAAAGACAGGACTTACGCAATTGTCACAATGTTGGTTGGTGCGTGACACAGCCAAAGGTTATTACTACGTTCAGAATTAGTCAAAGTGTCACAGCACCCTACGAGAAAAATATGCCAGTTGCGTAAGTCCTAAAAGAATGTAAATGTAGTTAAAAACCTTGTTGCTACTCACTATTTACTATTCACTATTCCCAATTACTATTTTCAGTGCCTTGCTACTTACTCTAATTAACTTTTGATTTATATCTAATGACTTACTTATTATTTTTGATCGTTGGCTTATCAATTATTTGGTTAGCACTAAAAATCAAAGAAGAAGTTTTTCGTATATCCGCTGCTATTATCGGAAGTTTAATTACTATTTGGAGTTTTTCTTTAAGCCCCACTCCTTTTCAAGTCGCAATTGAATTTGCAGGAGTGATATCTGTTTTCTCCTTTTGCATGCGTTGCTGGGGGAAAGATTAAAGAGATGGGGAGATGGGGAGATGGTAAGCCACTGCGTTGGGCGGGTTCCCCGACTTGTAGCAAGTGGCGCAACCCGAAGGGGGAGATGGGGAGATGGGGAGATGGTAAGCCACTGCGTTGGGCGGGTTCCCCGACTTGTAGCAAGTGGCGCAACCCGAAGGGGGAGATAGGGAGATGGGGAGATGGGGAGATGGG
>JBCCSG010000498.1:0-4192 GCA_039200565.1 Cyanobacteria bacterium P01_D01_bin.50
ATTGTTGCTTTGGATGAACTACCGACATTCTATTTACCAGCACTTGTTAATTGGTTAAACGAGGGACGTGAAGACGGTTTTGTAGGAATTTTAGGTTATCAGAACATTGCTCAACTAGAGAAAGTATATGGCAAAGAACTATCACGAGCAATTCTCGGAGGTACTGCAACTAAGTTTATTTTTAATCCTCAAGACCCCGAATCTGCGAAGATTTTTAGCGACTACTTGGGAGAAATGGAAATTAAATTTAATTCTAAATCTCGAAGTATGGGAAAAGGGGGTGGTTCGAGAAGCAGCAACGAACATCATCAAAAGCGACATTTATTAGAACCCGCTCAGTTCGCCAAAATGGGTACGGGGAGAGCAGTAATTATCAATCCAGCTTATAGTCGCGGTACGGAAGCATACGTTCCTCTATTGCACAAAATAAAAGTTCCTGCTGCTGATATTGATGAGATGAATTGGTCGGAAAGTAAATGGGATTTTGTACGGGAACGATTGATTCAGAATAATAAAGTTACTGTTAGCGATGAAGAACGTTCTGCACAGTTTCTAGAGCGTAAAGCATTGGCAGAGAAATTATTTCCATTACCCGAAGAAGGGGAGAAATTAGCTTCACCGGAAGAATTAAATAATATTTTTTAGAGTTAAGTAACATGATACAGACAGCAATTCATTTTAGTTCAGAAGTCCAGGCTGTTTTATCGCAATATCCTAAATGGTTAGAAATGGTCATTGAAGCACAAGATAAACCAGTTATAGATAAAAATTATTGTCCCCATGTAATTGAAATATTTGACCAGCATGGTCTGTTGGCTGGAAAAGTTAACGGGCTATCTACTTATGAATGTACTAGAGATATTCAACAAAACAGCGATTTTAATGCTTGGTTAATTGATGGAGAATTAGCTGTTTTATATATAGGTACTGAATTAGTCATAAATCGTTTGGAAGCAATAGCTGTAGAAGGAGAGTAAATAGAATGCCAAATATATTTACTGTTAACGAAAGTGATGCAACAGCAATGCAGCAACGTTATGAGCAATTAATTGAAGTGTTGTTAAAAGCTGTACTGGATGTAGAGCCGAATTCGGACAAACAAGGATTAAAAATATTTGATGGGGGTAAACTAGTTTATGGACGTGATGAAAATCAATTTCGTGATGAAGTATCGGGTTTTTCAGGAGAACTATTAAATCCTCAATTAATAGCACAGCTTCAAGAATTACGTTCAGCACCTGTTGGGGAAGTAGTAGATGGGGCTGCTAATAAGAAAATTGAACTAGATGGGAAAGTTCTCTTACAATCTGATTCGGAAGGTAAGGTAATCATTAATAATTTTTTGGAGCAAGAAGCTGTTTTAGATAAAATTCCACAAAATTTAGAATATTGGGAAAATCTAGGTAATAACAATCAATTTACTCAACCCGAATTATCGCCCCTTGAACCGAATTATATAAACTCACCTACCGTTCCAGGTTCAACACGAGTTACCGAATCATTGTTTATGGGGAGTGGGAGCGGACATTCCATCACAAGTTGATAGCTTCGGTTTAGGGAGTCGTGATCGTGATATTTACAGCGTATTTTTATACTTTTCACAACAGGTGAGTTGATGTTAAAACAAATAGATTTCCGTTGGCGCTATCAACCGTGTAAGCCAATGGATATCCAATTAATGAAACATATTCAGTCTAATTTGATGACTGGTAAAACCCAAATGATGCTTGTAGCAGTTCGTTCATTTTGGCTAACTCACGCTATAGCTAATTACTCAGATGATGAAAAAGAAGTACAGCGTATAGCTAGAATTTGCATACAAGCTTTAAGAAAACAGGCACAAGAGATTGTTGAGTTAGCAGGATTAGAAGATGCTTCTCTAAAACCTTTGAGGCAAAATTCTTCTTCTAATTCTCATGATAGAGCGTTTCATTCAAATAATAATGATTCAGAAAATCATGTTTATGATGATGCGGGTTTGAATAATTTCATGTAGCAAGATTTTTAATTATGAGGATGCAGATATATGAGTTATAGAAAAATGAAACGAAAAAGAGGCAGACCAAGAAAAACCACTTTAACTCTTAGAGAAGATATGCAGCCTGAAAATAATCCAGAACAATCAAATATGAATAACAATGAATCGCAGACTAATAAAGAGAATTATGATTGGGATAAAGAAATTGATGGCTCGGAAATCAATAAAGAAGTTACAGAAACTCCAATCAATGAAGAATTAAAGGTAGAACCTATTAAAAGTAATGATGACAGCGAAGAAAAGCAGCAAGCATCAACTAATGGTTTTGGGAGAGTAAATAAAGATAATAGCTTCAAAGAACCAACAATTATTCATCTTATTGATGGAGAAAAAGGGGGGTGTGGTAAATCGTTTTTCAGTAGGACATTTATTGAATACTGTAATTCCATCGCTTACGATATTGCAATTGTTGATGCTGACATCAGTAACAAAGATATAGCTACAATTTACCCCTCGGTTGAAGTTGCTTATTTTAGCGATGATGAAAAACTAGCATTTCAAGCCGATAAAATATTTGACTTAGCTTTTGAAAAATCTGTACTTGTTAATCTACCCGCTCAAGTTTATTCCAATGTTACTAATTGGATACAACGTAATGATTTAGTCAATTTGGGTAGAGATAATTCAATCAAGTTTATTAAATGGTTTGTTTGTATGGGAGGGGTTGATTCGGTCAATTTCTTTCTTCAATCTTTGAATGATTTTGGAAATGACATTATTCATGTATTTGTGAGAAATCAAGGATTGTGCGATGAATGGGATTATATAAACGAAATGCCTGAATTTAAAACTGCTATCAGTGACCATAACTTTATTATCATGGATTTCCCTAAATTTCCGTTTTGGGAACGCAATATGATTGACCGATTGGGGACAACTTTTGATATGGCGATAGGCGAAGCCGACACCGTTCCGGTGTATCGCACACCCCGAACTGAAAGTCATCCCCAAACAACGGGTGAAGAATTTCCTCAAAGTAGCTTATGCTTCTTTAGCTGCAACGGAGTTAATTCAATGAGTGCGGCTGATACTGGTGCTTCAAAAAGTAATCAAGAAAAACCAAAAACTCCGGATGAGTTACGCGGCACGAAGCTTTGAAAGGGAAGAGTGAAGAGTTTAAGCAGCGAGTAGTTGATTTCGCTTTTAGAAGTGGTTTATCAAAAGATGACCCATTATTTCTTGTACTGGTTGCAACTGGACAATTGGAGGCAATGTTGCAGGATGCACCAGAAACATTAAAAGTACTTTTTAAAACTTGGAATCAAGATTTAGCTAATAACTTGGAGAAAGTAGAACAAGTTGCTGTCCAAAGACAGAAAGTAGCAATTAACCGAGCAGCACAAGCTTTGATTCATGAATCTTTGGTACGTGAAGGTCGAAATATTATCAATTCTATTTACCCGGCTGCTATTGTATTCTTTCTTATCTTTGGAGCGGGTTTTATAGGTGGAGTAACGATACCACCTTGGATTGTTGGGGTATTGGGAAAGGGATATACCTTCGTTAAGTCAGATAGTTTAACTTGGGAAGAAGCAGAAGCAATGAAATGGGCTATGTCGAGTGAGGGTAGATTTGCCAGGAATTTAATTAATTGGAATCGGGATTATTTAGACAATAGGGAATGTATCAAGGACGCTCAGAAGTTGGGTGTGACCTTATCGCAATATAACCGCAAAGCCAGGTCAGGATTCTGCACTATATGGGTAGTTCCACCCTCGAAACGTAAATTAGCTCCTTAATACATTGGATAGCTTTTAAAACGGCGTACATTCAGAATCGGGAATTTTATTTTCTCTTACTATTTGCTCCATTTTTTCAACTTCTCTTTTCCATTCTTCTTCATCCGGGTCATAGAAGTAATCAACATCTACATGTCCTTCACTAATAAGTTCAGAGGGAGTCATCCCATGAGAAAGTTCACTGATACTTATTTGTGGAATATGCGTCTTTTTCTTATCTGTCATAAAATGTACCGATGATTTGGATATGGCTTTAAAGCTCAATCAATTTGATACAAAAACTAAACAAGATACAGGTATCGAACAAAAGTTAGACAAGGTACTTGCACAATATCTGTTTCCTAACACTAAGTTTAGCATCGGTATTGCTTATCCTGATGCCACAATACCAGAAGACTTGGAAGAAGATTTAAAT
>JBCCSG010000499.1:0-4184 GCA_039200565.1 Cyanobacteria bacterium P01_D01_bin.50
ACGAAAAAACTACCGAAGATGGTATTCAGAAGCCCGAAATGACAAATGGATAACACATTGAGTAGCCGTGTGCGGTGAAAGTCGCAAGCACGGTTTCGGATGGGAGGGGTAGAGCAGCAATGTTCTCCTCGACCCTACCTGATTGCTAATCATAAACTTGCCAATGCCGTTAGTAATAATTGCTTTTATGAAGTACGTCGTCAACTAGTCTATAAGCAAGCACATTATGGCAGCAAAGTTGAAATAGTTTCGAGGTGGTTCCCTTCTTCTAAAAAGTGTTCGCACTGTGGGCATATTCAGCCAATGAAACTATCAGACCGGGTGTTTTGTTGTCACAAATGTAATCATACATTAGACCGGGATGAAAATGCCTCAATAAATCTGGAAAATGCGCCAGATAGATTAGTAAGGTCGGCTCGACCTTAACTTATATGCCTGTGGACAAGAAGGAGCCGACTCCCTTGGATGAAGCCCGAAGTTAATACCTTACCTTATTAACCTATTTTAATAAAGTTTGGATAAGTTTTTCGGAGCAGCTAATCTAACCTTCTTGTATCGGAAGTAACCTGGGAAGGGAAACTAGTTTTGAAACAGCAGATTCAGAGGGATATTTACCTTGATTATGTAGCTCAAAAGCAACTAGCCGTAATTCCTGGCAGATTGATTACAGGAGAGATAGCCGGAAGACTTACACTTGGCTGCTCAATCAATATAAATTTGCTCTTGCGTAATTAAGGTGTAGATGTCGTCAGATTTAGTCCCTGTTGATTGTTCGAGTAATTCGGCTAAAGTGATTCCTGGTTGAGATGAAACAATTTCCAGTAATGATTGAGCGATCGCTTCTTCCACTACTAGGGATTCGGCTCGATAATAATCTTCTAAAAATAGTAAATTACCTTGTAAAGTCCAGTTTATTTTACTATCTGAACGAATATAGTAATAAAGCCCAAACTTGTGAGCATATACTTCTCCTGGCTGACAATGCCATTGATTATCTTCTTGAGAGTAAAAGTAACGATTGGGGTTTTTCTCTGCTAGTTTTTTCAAATCCTGCTCAGTTTTACACTCTTCCCAACCAGCAGAATTAGTTCGGATGACAAAGAAATCCGGGGTATGGAAAACGCCTAATTTACGTCCGTTACTTCCTTGATAGTCAAGTTTAATTGGTGGTGGTTGATCGTAGAATTCTAAAACATCTCGATTGTGTTCTAACTGATAAATAATTGGCAGTTCAACCCTATGAGACTCAAATTGAATCGTGACTGCGATCGTGCGGATGAATTGGCAATCTCACATTGTATCGGAAAGTGCTTTGCTACGTCTCTACATAGGGTTTGCTGAAAATACTTTGGTTGGAGTAGGGAATAGGAAATACTTTAACCTCTATATGTTGACAGTTTTTTGAAATCCAAAAAATTAGAAATGCCTTTGTTTTAAGCCTTATACTCCTTATAAAGGTTGCACTTTTTCGTCGAAAAATCTTTTGAAACGCTTATAGTGCTGCTTGCTATGCAGAATCTCCCTATCATCGAATTGAGTGTCAATTTCAGAAGACGGGGGGATGCGATCGCCATCAATTACGCTTGCTGTCTAAATGTCCTGTCTGTGAAAAAGCTTTCCCTGCTCCAGCTTTATGGGTTGAAGGTGTTTGTAATAGGTGTATTACACCTTTTGCGGAAATGGTTAAGTATCAGAAGCATTATTAAAACATCTTGCGTTCTAATCCTAACTAAATTATCCTTATTCGGGAAATATACTAAATAGTACCAACAATTCTAAGTAATCGTATTATGGAGTAAGTCTAATTTTTATCGACACTATTATTTGCGATCGCACAATTATAAACCATTGGTTTATCGCTACTTTGCTCTGGTGATTCCTTTGGAGCATGGTGCTTTTGGCGATAAACTTTTATTACTAAGAAAACAAGCTAAATGTTCGAGCAAACTTTTAAAAATATTGATGATGTTCTCAGGAAAGAGGCGGGTTGTACTACAGAGTTAGATTATACAGAGCAAACTTCTTGGCTACTGTTTCTCAAGTATTTGGATGATTTGGAGCAAGAAAGGGCGTTAGAGGCAGAACTTATTGGCAAGCCATCCGAATTTATTATTGATGAGGCGCATCGTTGGTCATCTTGGGCAGCACCGAAAAAAGCAGATGGTAAGTTGGATCGCGATCATGCGCTGATTGGAGATGACCTAATTAATTATGTAAATGGTAAGTTATTCCCATATTTACAGAGTTTTAAACAACGGGCTACTAGTCCAGACACAATAGAATATAAGATTGGGGAAATTTTTAGCGAGATTAAGAACAAGTTCCAAAGCGGCTACAGCTTGCGGGATGCGTTGGAATATATTGATGAGCTAAGGTTTAGATCGCAACAGGAAAAACACGAGCTATCTCATCTCTACGAAGCCAAAATCAAAAATATGGGTAATGCGGGGCGCAATGGTGGAGAATATTACACACCGCGTCCGTTGATTCGCGCAATGATTCAGGTGGTTAAGCCGAAAATTGGCGATCGCATTTATGATGGGGCTTGCGGTTCGGCGGGGTTTTTGTGTGAGAGTTACGACTATTTACGTCGGGGAAAGCTGACAACAAAAGAGCTTGAGATTCTTCAAAAACATACGTTTACGGGTAAAGAAAAGAAAAGTTTGGCGTATGTGATAGCCATCATGAATATGATTTTGCATGGCATTGATGCGCCAAATATTATCCACACCAACACGCTGACGGAAAATCTCAGTGATATTCAGGACAAGAATCGCTTTGATGTCATCTTAGCTAATCCGCCATTTGGGGGAAAGGAGCGCAAGGAAGTACAGCAGAATTTCCCGATTAAAACTGGGGAAACGGCATTTCTGTTTTTGCAGCATTTTATTAAAATCCTTAAGAGAGGGGGTAAAGCGGCGGTAGTAATTAAAAATACCTTCCTCTCTAATTCGGATAATGCTTCGCGGGCTTTGCGTCAGGAGCTTTTGAGCAGTTGCAACCTGCACACGATTTTGGATTGTCCGGGTGGAACATTTATTGGGGCAGGTGTAAAAACGGTAGTGCTGTTTTTTGAGAAAGGAAAGCCCTTCGATTCCGTGCAGGGAATGCCTTTATTTGCTCAGGGAACGGAAAATCATGGGATGGCGACTCAGAAAATTTGGTATTACCAACTCGATCCGGGGCGTAGTTTGGGGAAAACAAATGCACTCAATGATGATGATTTGTGGGAGTTTGTAGAGTTACAAGCTACGTTTGCGGAGTCGGAAAAATCTTGGCTGGTGGATATTGCTGATGTGGATCAGGAGACCTTTGATTTGTCGGTGAAGAATCCGAATAAAGCTGAGGAATCGGCTTTAAGAGAACCGCAGGAAATTTTGGATGAAATTGCTGCTTTGGATGCGGAAAGTGCTGAGATTTTGGCTGGGATTGGGGGGATGTTATGAGGAAGGATTGGGAAATAAAATCTCTCGATCAAATTGCTACAGTCAAGGGTGGAAAGCGCGTTCCAAAAGGATACAAGTTTGAAACAACACCAACATCACATCCTTATATAACTGTTGCTGATTTTACTGAAGATGGAACTGTATATACTAAAAACCTTAAATATATAAACGACGAAGTATATGAGCAAATCAAAAATTACACGATATCTTCCCAAGATATTTATATAAGCATTGCTGGAACTATTGGCAAAACTGGCTCAGTACCTAAAAGCTTAGATGGGGCCAATTTAACGGAAAATGCTTGTAAATTGGTGCTTCACAAGGGAATTGACAAGAAATTTGTTTATTATTTTACTAAGACAGATGACTTTGTACAACAAACAGGCATTAACACTCGTGTTGCGGCACAACCAAAGTTAGCACTGGTGCGCCTCAAAACAATTACATTACCAATTCCCACTCTTCCCGAACAACAGCGGATTGTGGCGATTTTGGATGATGCGTTTGAGGGGATTGATAAAGCGATCGCAAACACTGAAAAAAACCTCGCCAACTCCCGCGAACTATTTGAAAGCTATCTAAACGCCTTCTTTACACAGAAAGGTGACGGGTGGGTAGAGAAGAAGTTAGAGGATATTTGCAAGAAAATTACTGTTGGTCATGTAGGTTCAATGGCTTCAAAATACAAAGATAGTGGAATTCCGTTTTTGAGATCGCAGAACATCCTACCTTTTAGAA
>JBCCSG010000500.1:0-4184 GCA_039200565.1 Cyanobacteria bacterium P01_D01_bin.50
AAATAGCTAGTCTCACAGGAGTTTCTAGAGCTGTTCCATCTTCAAGAAAACTTTTAGAAATTGGACTTTGAAACGAGCAGCCATTTTGACGAGTAAATGTTACTCTACCAGGAGTTACTTCTCGTTTTTTGACTATGGCTATAGGTTGCTTAACTATTAATTCTTTTGCACTTGTGGAAAAAGATGGTATTGTTTCCGCTGTAACTTGAACGCAAGGTGTAATAGTTAAAAAACTAGCGATCGCACAACTAAAAAGAATCTTCATGATTAACCTCAAATATCAGGAAAAAACTGAAATATTTATAATTATAGATAAGTAGGTGGCTGAGAAAAATTATCTTTATGACAAGAGAATAGTGAGTGGTGAGTATAATAAACCTTTGCAGACGTGAAGCGCTTGCTTTCAAAAAAGCGGTTTTTACATTCTGATCTTGTTTGATTTGTTTATATCTACCTAAGTAGGTTGGCATTGAAAATAGTAATTAGGATAGGGCAAGCCGGCAAAAGGCAATAGGAATAAGGGTTTGAGGGTAATTTACCCAAGCTGTAATGTAGCTTGATTTATTTGTGCCGACTTACTTACTCACAATCAAACTAATATTAATCAATAAGCAGAGTCATGAAGCGCGGTACTATTAGAATTATCCACTGTTGAAATGAACCTTTATGGAAAATGATTGAAAAGCCGCGCGTATGAAACATCTCTACTTCGCTTAGATTTAATTACAACCTACTGCTGTACAAGTCCGTGGTTTTGTGACATAGTTAACCACAACTCGTTTTTTGCTATCGACTTGACGAACTACAGGATATTGAGGAGCGCAATTGGCGATCGCGCGAGTTTGTGCTTCCTGACGAGATACTGTACCGCTATTCAGACGTTGCTCAAAATCTTGTTGACTATTAACTACGCTCATTGCTGTTAAAAAAGCTGTATCCATCTTATTTTGAATACCCTGACGACTCTCGATAGTATCCATACCAGTACTGGAAATATCCAAAGCAACACCAAAAGCACCACCACCGATACGTTTTGGTTTCAGAGCAAATCCTTGACGATAACCAATAGAGGCACCACAAGCAGAATGATATTGGAAAGAAAAAGCCTCCCCACCAGTTCCCGATGCTTGAGAGCCAAACTGAATATTGCTGTACTTGTCTCCGTCAACTTTCACCCGTGTAGAAGGCGAAACATTGGTAGCACCAGTAGTTACAGACTGTCGATTTTTCTGATCTCCAGTGTTAGCAGTCGCACCATTGCTGACATCTCCAACACTTGCATTAGCGTTACTATCACTTGAGGAATTGGAATTGCTTTTAGACTTGGAATTAGCATTAGCATTACTATGAGAGTTAGAACTGCTGTTAGAGTTGGAATTAGCTTTAGAAGGAGCAATCACAGTCGTATTACTTCCGCCATTTTCCACATGCTGGTTTAAATTTGGAACATGAGGATGATCGATAGGAGGGTGAGGATGATGAGGCTTGTGAGGTGTAGTATGGGAAGAATCATAAATTGCAGTGTTATTTGCATCGCAGCGAGGATCTATATTGACAACATCATTTCTAGCTTCACAATTTATTTTTTGATTTAAGCTTCCAGTTGGATTAACTGTGAAGTTTTTTGCATCGACGAAAGTTTCTGGCCCAACTGCACTACCATTAATCTCTTGATTAACACTTTGAGCAGAAGCTGTGCCACTAAATAAAATAGCACTTGTAGAAAAACTAATTAAAGTAACTTGAGCAATTTTTTGAGATAACATGGAAATTCTCCTGTGTAAGTAATAAAAGTTAGTTGTAGTCGATATACTTCTCATAGAAACTGATACTTTAGAGCAAATCTATAAGTTTTTTCTGTTTGTCAATAAAAACTTCAATGCTTACAGAAGGAATTACTTAAATCTAATGGTATCCTTGAGGGTGATATTTTGTTCGGTACTTTTAAATCGAAGGAAGAAGGCTGGGAATTGAGATGGGGATTTAAACCAGCCGTATCTTTCACCGTATGACGGTGGGGAATTAAACCCATATTTAGAGGTTAACTTATGATTATCTTCAATCAGTATAAATAGATTAAGTTTCTCATGATGAAAATGTTATTTTGCCTGTAAGTAAATTGGCGAAAAAAAATCAATGTATATCATGTAAATATTAGTAAAACGAAGTATATATCCGAAAGGGTATAAGGAGTGAAGCGAAGTGAAGTGAAGCAATCACCAGAGATGTTTTTTATTTGTACACTTGGGAATTGAAGTGAAAGAAATGAATAAACAAAAAAGCGTGTTTCTAGGTGAAACACGCTTTTTTTTGAATTTAAAAATTTATCACTCAGAAAAGTTTGTTTGCACATTTTCTTCCCACTTGCGAGGCGCACTAGCTCGACGAATATTTCGCCAGATTTGAGTCGCAGCCATTGTTCCATCTGCAACTGCAATAGATACCTGGTTCAATCCCTTCTTCAAATCACCAACTGCAAAGATACGCTCGTGAGTCGTTTGAGCTAAACCATGGGTGACAAGATTTTCACCATCCCACTCTAACCCATCAATACCCTTAAGGTAGTGATTGTGGTAAATCGATCCCATATTAATTAAGCCAGTCGTAGCCTCAATAATTTGACCATCTTCCAACTCAACACCACTCATTTGATGTTTCTCACCTAAGAAGCGAGTAATCTTTTGCTCGTAAAGCGGATAGCCATGTTCGGCTAACTTCTGCTTCATTTCATCACTCACTTCGCAGAGTCCATGAGTCAATACTGTAATATAAGGTGTAAACCAGTTCAAAACAAAGGCTGCGTTAATCTGAGACTCCTTACCTGCGATTAGAACTGCACGCCGATCCCACATATCAAAACCATCACAAATCATGCAGACATGTAGCGTATATCCTGCATAATCATAGACATTCTGCATATTCTCTAATTCAGGCAAAACATCAATTACACCTGATGCAGCAATCAAATATTTACTCCGAAATACCGCATGAATGCTATCTTTCCTACCCACTTTCACTTTCACAGCAAAAGTATCACCCTCATCGATGACATCTTCCACAAATGCTCTCAGATGGTCGGCTCCCCATTCAACAGCCTGCTTTGTGGAATGGTTCACAATCGAACCTCCATTGGTATCTGGATCTAACCCCACATAATTTCGCAGATCCTGCATCCATATTGAACGCCCTTTCCCCTTTTCAACCACGAGACATTTGAGACCATAACGAGCCAGATAAATAGCAGCCGAAAGACCACCCATACCTCCTCCTACAACTATGGCATCATATACTGTGTCTACATGTTCGCTAAGATTTTTAGTGGAAAGTTTCATAATAAAGATTCCTGCATAAAATTTTTGATGTGGGAAAAGAGTGTTTGGTCAAACTTGATTACTCTTGACAAGCAAGAATTTTGTGGTTGAAGTCAAAGGAAACCGAGTTAATCTCCTTCGACTTCAATCCCATCGCTTAATTATCCAACAAATTCGAGACGAGGTTGAGAGACACCAGCAGACTCAGTTCCTTTTAAGTAAGCCAACATTGTATCAGCATCAGAAACCTCAAAGGGGTCAATGGGGCAGTTATCGCCATAATTTGGCTCAGCAAACATCTTTTCGATTTTGCCATCGTTCACCACCATGGAGTAACGCCAAGAACGATATCCGAAACCAAGGTTTGCTTTCTCTACAAGCATTCCCATTTTGCGGGTAAATTCACCGTTTCCATCAGGAAGCAAGAAGACGTTCTTTGCTCCAACTTGCTTACCCCACTGGAACATCACAAAAGCATCATTAACGGAGACGCAGATGATTTGATCTACACCTTGAGCCTTAAATTCTTCATATAGTTCTTCGTAACGTGGTAAATGATTGGAAGAACAGGTGGGAGTAAACGCACCGGGTAAAGAGAATACTACTACTTTTTTACCGCCAAAAATGTCTTGAGTAGTTTTGTCTTCCCAACGGAAAGGGTTTGGCCCAGGCACGGATTCATCACGCACACGAGTTTTGAAGACAACGTTGGGAACCTGTTCGATTACAGCCATAATTACCTCTTTGTAATAATTTTACGCTTCGATTCAGTAAAAGCTTGATTAACTTATTTCTAAGAATAATTCTGATTTAAGAAAAGTTCAATAGAGAGAAATACTCATTTTTAATTTTTGATTTTTTGTTAAAGTAGTA
>JBCCSG010000501.1:0-4154 GCA_039200565.1 Cyanobacteria bacterium P01_D01_bin.50
ATTTCTCTCGACCCGGTAAAATTTGGTAATAGGTTAAGTGGGGAAGGGATACGTTTAATTGTTAGTAAATATTGCAAGTTGGCGGGGATTGAAAAGCGGATGAGTCCCCACAGGGTTAGGCATAGCGCTATCACCGAAGCATTGAACCAAAATAATGGTAATATTCGGGCTACGCAAAAGTTAAGCCGTCATTCTGACCCCAGAACTGTGATTATTTATGATGATAACCGCGTCGATTTGCAAGGTGAATTAACCAGGATGCTTGACGATTTAATTTGATAATTTAGCTTTAACAGCTTTTGGATTGGAGTGATTTTACAATTAATATTGTCTACCAAGCTGAAACTATTGAATCACGCTTCCGCTCAAAATAATCCAAAAATGATTTATGACTCAAGCCCAAACCGAACCCAAACTATACAGCTTTGATGAATTTATAAGCTGGTATCCCGAAAATTCCGAAGTCCGGTACGAACTGCATGATGGAGTAATTATCGAAATGCCCAAACCAAAGGGAAAGCACTCAAATCTAACTGGTTCCCTTATTGAGCAACTATTGATAATTATTAGGCAGATGGGTTTTGGTGGCATCTGGACTATTCCCAGAGAATCTATAGTAAAACCCAAATACGAAAAATCGGGTTATGAGCCGGACATCATAGTTTTAAATAAAAAAGTTCTTGGAGCGGAACCCCGTTGGGAAAGCGAATCGATTATTCAAAATCCTGATTCAGTAAAATTAATCGTTGAGGTTGTTTCAAGTAATTGGCGTGACGATTACTACAATAAGCTTCGGGATTATGAAGAAATGGGTATTGAGGAATATTGGATTCTTGATTACGCAGCGTTGGGGGCAAGAAAGTTCATTGGCAATCCCAAGCAACCCACAATTTTTGTTTGTAATTTGGTTGACGGAGAATATCAGATGACTCCATTTACAGGAGATATGACCGTTGTTTCTCCGACTTTCCCTGAGTTTAACTTGTCCTGCTACTAAATCGCTCTAATTGGTAGTAAAATGGAGTCAAAAGTAATAAAACAGAAAGATGTATTTGACTCCAAAACAAGTATACGAAAGATTTGGTTTTCACCCCAAAACCCTCGCTCTTTGGGCTGACGAAGGAAAAGTAAGTTGCATAAAGTCTCCTGGGGGTCACAGACGTTACAGCCTTGAAAGCTTAGAAAACATATCCAAAGAAATAAGCCCCGGAGAGACGATATTATATGCGAGAGTTTCAACGAATACTCAAAAAGACGACCTGAAAACTCAGATCGAGTACCTAGGAAAGCACTATCCCGGTTCTCGATGCATTTCAGAGATGGGTTCAGGCTTGAATTTCAAAAGAAAAAAATTCTTAAAACTGATGGAATCGGTTTCTAAGCGAGAGGTATCCAAGATTGTAGTTGCCCACAAAGAAAGACTCGTTAGATTTGGTTTCGACTTCATTGAATGGTTTTGCAATCTTCATGGCTGCGAAATAGTAATCATAAACAACAACTTCAAGACTCCTCAACAGGAAATGCTTGAGGATTTTTTGGCGATTATGCACTGCTATTCTTCTAAACTCTACTTTCTTCGTAGCTATGAAAAAAAAATTCAAAAAGAAGCCGAAAAATTAGTTTACAATTCGGAATAAATCGGTAATATTAGAGTTAATCAAACAAAACCACTAGAGGTCGAACAGATGGCACTTAAACGCAAAAAAGGATTTAATATTTCATCGAAGTCTCAAGAGAATAGATTGTGGACAAAAGCCTCTACATTTCAAGGTTTCGAGGAGACTAGAACTAAATATAACGATGTAATTCACTTTTTCTTTTTGCTGATTGCTACCGATCCTAGTGGTGTAGATTTATCGAGCAAAGAACAATGGAGATACTACGAATTGCTGGTAAAAGGCGATTCGGCTTCGTTCCCTTTACCCGATGAATTTCAAGGTTTCCCGGCAGTATTGATGCGTGCTGCAATTCGTAAAGCAATTGGTGCGTACAAATCTTGGAAGTCAAATTACGACAAATGGACTAACCGTCCCAAACGTCATCAGCACCACCGACCACCTGTTCAACCAAGAGGTTTTAATTTTTCCTTGCAGTATGATTCGGGGATGTGGAAGCAGGATTCCGGTTCCGATATCATGCTAAAAGTTTTAGTATCGGGACAGTGGAAGTGGACTAAGTTCTCCTACAACGGTAGAACTTTTGGTGATGATTGGGTAAAAGGAGCGCCATCTGTAGTTTCCAAGCGCGGAATGATGTTTCTTACATTTCCGTTTGAGAAGTATATCCCAGCAACCGGAGGGATTAAAAACATTTGCTCGCAGAACACTCTACGTTTTGCAGCCATAGATATTGATTTAGACAGGAGCGCAGCGATAGTTTCTATCTTAGAAGTGGAAGATAACTCTGTTCGGGAAGTGGCGAGACACTTCATCAAGAACCCGAAGGAGATAAATCTTAGGAAGCGCGACTTAGGTAGAATAGCTCAGACCATGAATAAGACTGGCATAATTCACGAAGGTTTCTGCTTCCAAAAATGGGAGAAGATTCGTCTACGTGAAGGACAAATGGGACGTAAAGTTGCTAGACAAATAGTAAATCTTTTGGCGGGATACAACTGTAAGTTCGTCGCTTTCGAGCATCTTGCGAACTTAAGACCTTGTAAAAGTAAGTATTCTCGTCGTTCCAACCAAAAACGTAGTTATTGGTTAAAGTCCAAAATTTTCAACAACGTCAAAACTTCTGCTTACCAGGATTACTCCATATTAACCACTCGCGTGAACCCGCGGAATACATCAAAACTTGACCCCTGGGAGAATCCGGTTCATCGCAGCAACGATATCCCAAAAACTGTAACAGAAGGTTCCGAGGTTTACAATTGTGGTGCAACTTGGGTAAAAACAAGCTCTGGATACACCTCACATTCAGGCGTTAATGCAGCCAGGAATATTGGTATGAGAGCTATTCTGCGTCACAGAACTAACCTCGAATTCGTTCGGGGGAAAGCCTAGATTAGTGATTTTTTAGGTGTATAATCTGGCTGGTAAGGAGTTCGCCGCTTTCTCAGATTATATCAGGACTTTGAGCGATTGTCCTAACGGTTTCTAGTAATTATCGGCTTAAGTGGTTGAGTCTACGACTCCCAAACTACTGAGTTCGGAACTATGCCAGAGATTGAGTAACGTAACAAAAATTGTATTGAGTTTTCGGACTTATTACGATTTTTAGGTCGCTCCGCACAGCAGATTTTTGATTTGGCTTGATGATTTGATATTTAACTATTTAAGCGTTGTTGCATAATTTCCCGTGCCATTTCATACTCACGTCCAACCAGGTAAGAGAAATGGTAGTAAGATGCAATATAAAAGTCACACCCGTGGTTTTGGTAGCGTTCGGCAACGGCTAAAAATCCATAACGGGCATCCTGCACATCTGTAAACCAATTACTGAGATAGGTATCGAACAGAAATAAAGTTAGCGAATTTTTATCGGCGCTTGGATTTAAACGCAGTAAATACATATGGGGGTGGTGCGCTCTTCCAAGAGGTAAAAGTAATTCATATCCGCCAAAGTTCATAAATTCAGCCACTTCTTCTTCCTCATAATTCGCAGTACGCGAATTAGGTAGCAGATACTCCCAACGCATGAAAAATTCATGTTTAGCATCTAATCCGGGGTCAATGTCTATTCGCCAGTATTCACTTTGGCAAAGCTCTTCAACAACCGATGTAGGTAAATCAGCTACTTTCATTTATTTTCCGGCATCCGTTTCATTCTTATATCTTGCCGCAGAATACAGATGTGGTTAAGCTGAAAAATCAAGACTTAATAGAAGCGGCTACCTGACCGAATCGCTTGAGAATTTGTAAAACAGTGTAAAGTTCTTTCGCTGAAGTTAACGGGGCAAATACCCGTGACAGGTTGTAATGTGGCGTATCTGCTTGTACCACTTTGATAAACAAAATATCATCTCCATTTGTCACCATCCCAAATACAGGCAGATTGGGATTAGGGTTTGCCATCAAATACGCCAAGGCTTGCGGCACTGCTGTCAACACTGATAGGGTAGTCTTTTTTGATTCCAGTACCATTACCCAAAATCTATCTTGTAGCACCAGCACATCAATCCGTCCGCGCAGAATTTCCTCACCATCATC
>JBCCSG010000502.1:0-4136 GCA_039200565.1 Cyanobacteria bacterium P01_D01_bin.50
ATTAATGGTACTTGGGGCATTACTAGCTTGTGGTTTCGGTAGTGCTGCTGCTGTGCTGTTTGTGGAAAATCGTAACCCCTTACTCAGCCCCAAAGATATTGTGCAAACCAATATTCCAGTACTTGCAAGCATTCCCTACATCAAAAATATGAATAGGAGGTTAGACAGTAAGTTGGGAGGAGAAATTGAATGTCAACGATTGGCTTCAGCCATCAGCTTAATGCAGCTTGATTCCAGGCGATTGATGATTGCGAGTGCCACCACAGGGGAAGGTAAAACTACAACTACTCTGGGGTTAGCGAATGCCTTGATAAATTTGGGTTTTAAAGTATTACTGGTTGATGGAGATTTCCGCAAAAGTGAACTTTCGCAGTTTTTAGGGCATCTACCGCAACAAAACTGGGATTCGCGATTTATGCAAATCAACCTCCGTCACAATCTGGATTTACTATCAGTTAACATCACAGAAGATAAAATTGCCGAATTTGTGGCACGTGGAGAATTTGAACAGCATCTTAATTACGTACAAGCCAATGGTAATTATGATTATGTTTTGGTAGATAGTTCTCCAGTAACTTTGACACCAGAAGCAGCATTACTAGCAAAAGTGATATCAAAAGTCTTGTTTGTTGTTCGCTCCACAAGCAGCCATCGCAACTATTTCTGCGACAGTATCGAACAATTGAGGCGACACAAAGCAGAAATTGCTGGATTAGTAGTTAACGGTGTAGAAACAAGAGCGCAAGGTTATATTTACGGACAAAATATTGCCCAAGTACAGTAAGTAAACTAATTCATGAATCAACAACCAGGGTTAAAATCTGCTTTTAAAAAGATAGACTCGCACCATAGCTTCCGAGATGGAATTTGGATTTGTTGGGAAAATCTAACGCTTTCGGAAAAAGTTGTTTGTGCCTATATTACTTTAATTCCTTTATAGTGGGTGTGGGGTTGGAGATTTCCTCAATGTCTACTGCTGTGGTAAATTCAAAACCGATAAATTAGGATTCGTATCTCAGTTGTTTTTCGGTATTTTTCAATTGCGATCGCCATGATATTGGTAATGTGGGGGGTAATTTACTTTGGTTTAAATCAAGCAGACTATTTACCTCCTCGTTCAATTTATGGTTTACTAACAGGTAAAGGAAGCGTCTATCAACCCGGATAAATTTATTAATTTAGGAGTTAGGAGTTAGGAGTTAGGAGTTAGGAGTAATTATGATAATTCTGGGTTAGATAGTAAGTTATTAGTGGGACTTAATATGAGTAGGAATATATGCTTTTCATCAAGTGACTAATTATTAATAAAGATATTATTAATTGATAATAATTATCCAAAGAAATATGGCTTATCTATACTTATTATTCTAGAAAAAGAAGAAAATACGAGAATAGAGAATAAATAGTATTTATCGTTTATATCATCAATAAATAAAGCTAAGAAATATGGCATTAAAGCATTATATTCAAAAACTTAGCCGACTATGACTGAAGAGCCATAAATACAAAAGATAATAATCAAAGTGCAGATATTTACTTAAAATTTTCAATTTAAAATTCAGAGGGAAAAATCATAAAAAATGCCCTTACTTCAAACTAGAAAAAAAATAGAGAATCAAGATTTATTTTCAGGAATTTGGATTCAATGGAATAATCTTACGTTTTCAGAAAAATTTGTTTGTGTCAATATAAGTTTAATTGCAGTTTGGTGGGCTATTGGAATCTACAGATTTATGGCTGCATTAATATTTTTTGGCATTGCTTGGTACGAAAAACAACATTACGGAAGAATACGCTTACAAAAACCAAGCTTCAGTGCGATCGCATTATTTATTTTCTCTAGTTATAGATTAATCGGTTCAATATTCTATGAATTAGCAACAGATAGAAAAATTAATGTTACAGAAGATGTCCGCTATATTTTATTTTGGTATGGACTTGTTTTACTACTTTGGTATGTTCAAAGTAACAATATTCGAGTGCGCCTAGAAGTAGTTGCTTGGGCTTTCAGTTTACTCGTAATACAAATGCTTGTGTTTTGGGTAGTTGGGGAACTTATTTTAGGAGGCAGAGACTATATATATCCGCGGACAATTTTTTCCCTGATTACGAGAAATGCACCAAGAAATTACCAACATGGCGCAGGATTATCCAATTATTTAATGCCTTACTTGCCTTATCATACAAGCATTGCGGGTCTGAAACGTTGGAGCTTTTTCTTTATAATTCCAGAGATTTTAGCTTTAGTGGTAGCTTACATTAACTTAGTTTCCCTCGATATCAAAAATCGTATTTGGTCGATATGCTTATTTACAGGAAGTTTCTTCTTAGTACTTGTGAGCGGAACTCGTTCTGTGTGGCTATTATTTCCAATTATTATAATATTACGTTACACATTCGTCTATGGAAGAATCCGGGGTTATGCATTACCCTTAGCATTGTTAGCGATCGTCAGTTTTACAACACTATCTTTCCCCTCCGTAACAGACTCTCTTTTTGAGGTATACAACTCGCAGGTGGAAACAGTAGGAGAGTTACGTGCTGATTCAACAGAAGTTCGTGGTGAAATATATAAACAGACTTTAGAGGCGATTCCAGATAAACCGATATTTGGTCATTGGATTGTAGGTGATACAGTATTAACTGGATTTGAATTAGGGCGTGTTGGAACCCACAGCTTTATTTTAGGTAGCTTACTTTACCATCATGGTATAGTTGGAATCTTAATATTTCTGACATTCTGGATATCTTTTGCAATGTGGTTGTATCAAACTCGACAGGGTAGACCTCTATCAGTATTTTTTCTGCTAGTTTTATATACTTTATTATCTACAGTTATGGAATTTGGAGAGTTAATTGCCTGTATGCTAGTTTTGCTTGCAGCTATAGTAGGTTCCCCCATGATTAAAAGTAGCAGATAATGTAGAGACGTAGCAGTGCTACGTCTCCTTAGAAAAATGGGGAGATGGTAAGCCACTGCGTTGGGCGGGTTTCCCGACAGTCAGGCAAGTGGCGCAACCCGAAGGGGGGAGATGGGGAGAAGAATTTAAGATTTAATAGTACAGTTTTCTAAGTATCTGACAATTATCTAAAATTACATGAAAAAGCCAATGACACAGAGTTCGCGACAAAATAACAATCAAAATAATACGAATTCAGTAAATCCTTTAGTAAGCGTTATCATTGGTAATTATAATTACGGTCGTTTTATTACTCAAGCAATTGAGAGTGTTTTAAATCAAACATACCGAAATTTTGAGTTAATAGTCGTAGATGACGGTTCAACTGATAATTCACGAGAGATTATTAAAAGTTATCAAGATAAACTAACTACAATATTTCAGCAAAATGGGGGACAAGGTGCAGCATTTAATGCAGGATTTGCTGCATCTTTTGGTGAGATTATTTGTTTTCTAGATTCAGATGATTACTATTATCAAGAAAAACTAGAAAAAGTTGTTGCAGCATTTAATAAAAATCCTCATTGGATGCAAATATCTCACGGACGTACTACAGTTGATATTGAAGGCGGAATTATCGGTAGAGATCCCACTTTTTTCAATCAAGGTGATGTAAAATTGCTGCTTTTAGAATGGGGAAGATATGCTTGGGCTGTAACTTCTGCATTATCATATCGACGTTCAGTTTTGGAGAAAGTCTTACCGATTCCATTTGAATCCCGTGCTGCGGATACTTACTTAACTGCAACTGTACCCTTTTATGGGGAAGTAGGTAATATTAAAGAACCGTTAATGTATTATCGCAAACACGGAAATAATATGCAGGCTAATAGCAATAATATTTCTTATTTAATTAAACAGCGTGAAGACACGGCTAATTGTATTAATAATGCTGCGAGTAATGTGGGTATAAATAAACGTTTTGATATTCAACGAGATATAGATTACCGTAGTTTAAAAATACTTGAATCTGGTTGTGGTTCATTAACTCAAACGTTACAGATAATTTGGATGAGTTTGCAAGAAAGTATAGCTATAGGTCATAGTTTTAAAGATATTTTAGAAAGGCTTGTACGGCGGGGTATGTGTTCTTTATTTCCTAATGAAGGTCAAGTATATATGAGTTTAGGATTGCGTCGTTATTTACGCTTCAAATTGACAGGTAAAAAACCACAA
>JBCCSG010000503.1:0-4135 GCA_039200565.1 Cyanobacteria bacterium P01_D01_bin.50
TTTAATTATAATAATCAGTAGAAAATCGATTCACTCTATTTTTTATACTATATGGGCATTGCTAAATTGATTCTCCGTCTAGCATTGGTTTACATAATTTTATTTTTTATATGGATTTTGTTACGCTTTCTGTTCTTTGATAGTTGGTGGTGGTTAGCGTTAATAAATACTTTAGCGTTATATATTTTTATTCCATTAATTATATTCTTACCATTTGCATTATTCTGGCGTAGATGGAGATTGCTTGTTGGACTTTCCTTTCCTTTGGGAATATTTATTGGTTTATACAGTTCTTTTTTTCTACCATCTTTACCAACTACAACTTCCCAAAATCAACCAATAATAAAGGCAATGACCTTTAATATGCTTCGCAGTAATACCGATTATAATTCAATAATTAAAATGGTTGCTGAAAATAAACCCGATATTATCGGTTTACAGGAAGTAACTCCGCAAGCCGTACCTATCGTAATTGAAAGTTTTAAGAAGGATTATACCTATCACGCTTTTCATCCGGTAGAACTTTCTCATAATGTAGGTATTTTGAGTCGTTTTCCCATTGATAAAGTTATTGCTTTACCAGCACCACCAATAAAACGTGGAATTCAAGTTACGCTTCGTTTAAATAACGGAGAACCTTTAGAAGCAATAGTTACTCATTTAATTCCATTTTATCCCCTCAATCAAGTTTTCAAATTAGCTCAATATTGGTACGAAAGTCGTTCCCAAGAAGTTTCTTATTTAAGCAATATTGTAAAGCAGTATGATGACCCGATAATAGTGATGTGCGACTGTAACTTTACAGATACATCACAAACATATTCTCAAATGCAAAAAATCATGGAAGATAGCTTTCATCAGAAGGGATGGGGGTTGGGACATACATTCCTTGGTAAATTTTTCCCAATAGGAAGAATTGATTATATTTGGCATACAAAGGATATTAAAACTATTGAAGCTTATGTAGGTGAACAAGCGGGTTCAGATCATCTTCCGGTAATTGCGAAATTACAAATTTTAAAATAGAGCGAAACTGAGTAGATTTCTTTTGGATAAAATATCAGTTATAACGTCTTTATCCTCAGTTTCAGCAAAATCCAAAATCAAATGACTGTTACTTTAGCTAAATGGACGATAGAAGAATATCACCAAATGATTGAAGCGGGAATATTTGATAATCGTCGAGTAGAATTACTTCGAGGAGAGATCGTCGAAATGTCACCGGAAGGAGAACCCCACGCTTATTTTAGTACTGAAGCTGGAATATACTTAATTAAATTGTTGGGGGATAAAGCAATAATTCGTCCAGCAAAACCAATAACTCTTCCCAATAATTCCGAACCCGAACCAGATATTGCAATTGCAAAACCTTTAGGACGCGAATATTTAGAACATCATCCTTATCCGGAAAACATTTTCTGGTTAATTGAATATTCTAATTCCAGCTTAGAAAAAGACTTGGAAACCAAAACTAAGATTTACGCTGAAGTCGGAATAGTTGAATATTGGGTGGTAAATCTCAAAAAAAGACAATTAATTATATTTCGACAACCTGAAGATGGGGAATACGCTTCCAAATCTACCGTAACTGAAGGAGTAATTTATCCTTTAGCGTTTCCGGATGTAGCTGTATCGGTAGATATGATTGTCAGTAATTGAAATACTATTGTTAATTTGCTACCAATCTTCCAAAGTAATTTCATCACCTTTATATCCTATTGATTTCAAAGCTTGATTGAATCTTTCCAAACCAACTTTTTTGATATCGCCTACCATTTCTGAAAGCATCATATAACCAAGCTTGGAACCTTCATCATCTAGTTTTTGAGCTTCCATATAAGAACGTGCTAGCTTCCTTGCTTCCGTCATTTTCTCCGCTTCTTTTGCCGATACACCGTTTTTAATTACACCTTGATAAACTAAGTACTCAGATGTTTTATCGCGATGCCATAAGTAATAAGGTTTACCTTGTGATGGTGTAATTTTCTCAAAAAAAGTACCATCTTTCGCTAACTGAGTGGGTTCACCGTCTTTTTCCCGTAATCCATGTTGTTTGAGTAGATTCCCGAATTTAACTGCTGATACTCCAAATTCTTGACCCAATTCAGTTAAAGTTTTCCAAGTTTTTCGGAAATTATTTTTTTTCGCCATTGTAAAATCCTCTTGGGTAATAGCGTTTTATTATCGTTTTGATAGAAATTTATTTTTTCAATTAATTCTCATACTTAAATCCAACCACTTTGATTGAGTAACTGGGGCACTGCTGGAAATATAATCAACTCCAGTTTCAGCTATGGCGCGGATAGTTTCGAGTGTGACATTACCGGAAGCTTCAATTTTCACCTTACGATCCTGCTGACGAATCACTTTTACAGCTTCGCGTATCATATCTGGCTTCATGTTATCCAACATAATAATGTCGGCTTGATATTCTAAAGCTTCCTTGACTTGGTCTAAATTTTCAGTTTCTACTTCTATAGTCAAAGGGTAAGGAATCCGAGAACGAATAGAATTTATTGCTTTTCCAATTCCGCCTGCAACTGCAATATGATTATCTTTAATCATCACCGCATCATCCAAACCCATACGATGATTAATCGCACCACCTACTTGAGTTGCATATTTCTCTAGAATTCTTAGACCAGGTGTAGTCTTGCGAGTATCTACAAATAAAGTCGGTAGATCGGCTATTGTTTCTACATACTTCCGAGTTAGCGTTGCAATACCACTTAAACGCATCCCCAAATTCAATGCAACTCTTTCCCCGGTTAGTAAACCATCGAGAGAACCTCGTATTTGTGCGATCGCGGTTCCCGATTGACAATATTCTCCTTCTTTCACCAAAGCTGTAAAATCAACTTTTTCATCAAGGAGTTGAAATACTCTACCCGAAATAGGTAATCCGGCAACAACTCCCGATTGTTTAGCTATCCACTGAGCTTTACCTTGACTTACATCAACCACTAGTAAACTTTGAGTAGTGCGATCGCCTCTTCCTATATCTTCTTGTAACCACTGTTTGAGTTGATTATCCAGAATTATAAATGGAGGTATTACAGCAGTCGGAGTTTCCATAAAGATTTTGCGTTAAAAAGTTTCAATTCCCTATTGTCAAGGTAATACTAGATTGTCCGACTCATCAAACTTAAAAAACGGATTCCACGCTACTTCCCATAAATGTCCGTCAAAATCGGCAAAATATCCGCTGTAACCACCCCAAAAAACTTTTTCGGCTTTTTTTACCATAGTCGCTCCCAAGCTTTCTACCTTCTTCAATACTTCATCGACTTCCACTTCAACATTCGCATTGTAAGCAAGAGTGATTCCAGAAAAGCCACTACCATCTGAGTTGATTTTCAAATCTTCAGCTAACTTTTCTCTTGGATAAAGCGAGAACACCACACCACCCATCTGAAAAAACGCAATATTTTCTGTACTAGCGTTCGATGGTTCCCATCCCAACCCATCTTTATAGAACTTCAAAGAGCGCTGTAAATCCTTTACTCCCAAGGTGACGATATTTAATTTCTGTCTCATAGGGCTGATTTTTCAATATATTAGTTCATAAATACTAACTATTTCACCTTCAACACCTTAAACTTCTGAAATTTTTATTCAATTTTCATATATATAGTTACGGGATAGCACCTCTAATACCATTTCTTTATAAAGATGCGCCGAATTTAGCCAACGTAGGTTGGCTTTGTAGAGGTAGCGATACGCCTTACAGGCACAGAGCGATTCACTGCTGCCTCATACAGAATTTCTATAACTCAATAAACCTCAATCAAAATACTCCAAGACGGAAACTATTCCCGTTCTCCTCCTTGAAGATTTCCTATAAAAACTCTGCGCTTCTACCCCCTCAGTCAATTAGGTAATCTTCTAACGAGAGGGGGGCAACCAACTTTGACTACATAGAAGCGGTTTCAATCAAGCTGCTTCCAATATCCTAATAGGATTTTAAAAACTCAAATCAGCCATTTGAATCCTAAAGCCCTCCGATGAGTTTCCCCGACCTAACCTCCAAAATAAAAAAACCGCCTCCACCGAAGACGTTTTCAAAAAAATCTCAAAAAAATTTTTAGCCTAGAACCCTTGTAGGGAAGGAGTTTGAGCATAGCCACTAGAAAAA
>JBCCSG010000504.1:0-4070 GCA_039200565.1 Cyanobacteria bacterium P01_D01_bin.50
ACTCGTCGAAATGCAGGTGGTTTTGCTCTTTATGGAGGTCCTCATATTTTAAACCTGGTTACGGAAGTCTCCACAAGAGCATTAAAGGCAGTACGTTTCCAGAAGTTCAACAATCATATTCGTTTACGTCCAGAAGCATTGGCTGCACGGATTGAACTTTTACGACAACCATGGGGAAAAGATATTCCACCAGCACTCTGTAGAGATATAGGAGATCTGAAAAAAGCTTTAGAGTGTAATCAAGTTGATGGTGCTCAAAGTACTTTAGCTGCGATCGCACAATTGACAGAAGGAAACTATTTCTTACCAATGGCTTTTCCTGAAGGTTCACCTATGCACCCTGCTTATGGTGCGGGACACGCCACTGTTGCAGGGGCTTGTGTCACCATTTTGAAAGCATTTTTTGACACCAGTGCAGTGCTAGCTAAAAAAGATGGACAAGTCGCATTCAAACGTTTTGAAAAGAACGATCAACCTGTTGCTTTTCGTGCGCCTGAAATCCCAGAAGGTCAAATACTACCAAGCGAATCCAATCTTAAGGAATTCACACCAGATCAATTCCTAACTCTTGAAGCTGAGTTAAACAAACTGGCAGCTAATATTTCCATTGGTCGTAATATGGCAGGAGTACACTACTTTAGTGACTATTACGATAGCCTTCGTATGGGTGAGGAAATCGCAATTGGTATTTTGGAAGAACAAGCACTAACCTATCCAACCGATCCTTTTGTCCTATCTGTGCCAACATTTGATGGTGATGTAGTTAGAATTGGTGCCAGATAAGTAGTTTAAAACATCATCTGCACTCTTTACCACTAGTAGTTCATTTCCAGCCGTTTTGATGGGTTTTATTAGGGAGGGGGAAGATGGGGGTAGAAAAAAGTTCTTTTTTATTCACCTATCAGAATTTATGAAAAAGATTACTAGTAGTACATTTCATTAATTCTAATGGGTATAGAACAATCAATTTTTTTCTACCCCCTCTACCCCCTCTCCCTTTTCTACCCCATCCCTAATACCACCCGTCAAATTTAATGCAAAAGACTACTAGTAGACTTTTATTTTCCTCGAACGGCTGTAGTCAAAACAGACATTCTTCTCAAATTATGTAGTTTTTTTACATTAAGCACTAGGATTACTGTTAACTAACTTCTCACCTTTAAGCATTCTGACAGCAGCTTCAAGTAAAGCTTCTTCCAAATACGGCTTGGTAAAATACCCACTTGCACCTAATTGAATTGCCATTTGTCTGTGTTTATCGGCACCACGGGAAGTAAGCATAGCAATCGGTAAATTATTCAAATCGGGATTTTTTTGGATGCGCGATAGTAATTCTAAACCGTCGCAACGGGGCATTTCAATATCGCAAAATACAATATCGCAAGGTAAACCGGAACGCAATTTATCCCAAGCTTCTTGTCCGTCACGAGCTTGTTCTACACGATAACCTGCTTTACTAAAGGTGAGGGAAAGTAATTCTCTTACAGTAATCGAATCATCAACAATAAGTACTGTGGGGTCAATCTTAACTTCCGCAGTTTCTACAGGAGGAGTAGTATCTTTTTGTTCCCACAGACTGACACTACTTTGTTTAGATGTACGTCCCTCGAAGATATCAATTAATTCCAGTACATCAACAATCGGCATAATTCGTCCATCACCAAGGACGGTAGCACCTGCTACACCAATGGGTTTAGGTGCAGGTCCTTCAAATTGCTTAATTACAATTTCTTGTTCGCTTAAAACTTGATCAATTTGAAGCGCAATCATAGTGTTTGCTGAACGCACTACAATTACCGAAACCATATCATCATCTCTGTTACCGCCATAAACATTACCGCGACTCAAAAGACGGTTAAATGTTAACAATTCTTTAAGAGAACGGAACGGTAGTTTTGTATCGCGCCAGAATATAGACTTTTTACCATTAGCATCTTCCTGAATGCTCTTCACGGGCATATCTAAAGTATCTTCTACCCCATCCATCGGAAAAGCAATTCTGGCTTTATCAGAGACACAACACAAAGCTTTACAAATACTTAACGTTAGGGGTAAACGAATAGTAAATTTAGTTCCCTTACCCAACTTAGAATCTGTATTAATCGTTCCTCGGATTTCACTGATAGAAGTGCGAACTACGTCCATTCCGACACCACGTCCCGCAAGTTGGTCGGCTTCATCTTTAGTGCTGAAACCTGAGTGGAATAGTAGCTCGTAGACTTCAATTTCAGCCATAGCTTTTGCTTGTTCCGGTGTAATTAAACCGACCTTAACAGCTTTCTTTTTAACTTTTTCAGCATCGATACCAGCACCGTCATCACTCACAGAAATAACAGTTTGATTACCTTGGTGGAAAGCACGAATCTTAATAGTTCCTTGGGGGGGTTTGCCATTCGATTCTCTTTCTTCGGGAGTTTCAATACCGTGGGCGATCGCATTATTGAGTATATGATTCAAAGGGTCAGTTAAATGTTGAAGAATCATTTTATCAATTAAAGTATCCTGACCTTCAATAAACAACTGCACTTGCTTACCGCACTTAATGGAATTATCTCGCACTCCTCGTTCCAAACGAGTTGTTACTTGAGAAAACGCTTCCATTCGCGATCGCGTTATTCCTTCTTGCAATTGTGAAGTTACCTGGCGAAATTGACGCGCAACTCTTTCGTTGTCTTCGATCACAAAGTCAATATCGCTTGCTGATTCTCGTACCCGTACAATCAATTCAATCATTTCTTGAGACAGGGTATGAAAAGGTGTAAACCGATCCATTTCTAATTCGCTAAAACCCCTGTCACTATGGGAGTTAGAACCACCAAATCCACTGGTTTCTTTGCGGCTAGCTAATAAGGATGCTTCCAATAAGGAACGTTCATAAAGTTCCTGCATCCTCGCACCCACATCGGAAAGACTCTGTATCTGGTGAAGCAAGTTATCAAGAGATTGTCGCATTCTTTCTTGATCTTGTTCGAGGGTGTTGCGATTGACGACTAATTCTCCAACCAAGTTACTCAAGTTATCCAAATGCTTTACAGGCACTCGCATTAATTGTTCACTTTTGGCACTACGAGTAGTTTTAGGAGAAGTTGGTTTGGTCTGATTTGCAGCAGGTATAGATGCATTAGCTTGTTCTAGTAGTTTTTCTAAATCGCCAAATTCATCACCTATACTTGCCGTAGCTTCAGCATTTACTGTGGCGGGTGTATCGCTTGTTGTTACTTCTTGGGGATTATCGAGAAGCAGCAAATCTTCTAAAGCTGCAAATTCGTCGTCTGGGAGAGAGTCATTATTAGCTGGGGCTGTAACTTGTTCATCTCCAAGCAAAGATTCTAACTCAGCAAAATCATCTGGTATGGATAATTCATCAAGCTGTAATTCTTTTTCAGAAACTGCTATATCTTCTACCGATTCTGGGTGTTTTTCCTCATCTGAATTTAACGAAGAAATTTCTTCTATATTTTCATCGTATTGATTATCATCATGTAATTCATATTTGAAAGGTAAAAAGGTAATTTCTTCTTCTTTTGATGTTGCTTGTAAAGTAATTTCCTCATCTAAAGGAATATCTTGAGCGAACAAATCATCAATTAATTGCGCTTGGGTATTAGCGGCAATATCTTCTAAATTTTCTGGTGTATAATCATTATTTTCAGTTAAATCTTGTGTAATTTCTAATTCAAATGGTGATTCTAGGGATTGAGAAGAATTGTCGGAATCTCTTGAATTTATATCTGGAGATTGTTGTGCAAAAGGATTATCTGATATTTCAATCTGGGAATCATTGCTATTAGCTTCCGGTAAATTTTCTGCTGGAGAAGAAATAGTCAATGAATCTTCTTCTATGGAAGAATTTTCGGTGGAGCGATCGCTATTAACTTCTAGTAAATTTTCTGCTGGAGAAGAAATAGTCAATGAATCTTCTTCTATGGAAGAATTTTCGGTGGAGCGATCACTATTAACTTCTAGTAAATTTTCTGCTGGAGAAGAAATAGTCAATGAATTTTCTTCTATCGAAGAATCTTCGGTGGAATTATCTAGCTCAAGAATAAATAATTCATTATCATTACCGC
>JBCCSG010000505.1:0-3997 GCA_039200565.1 Cyanobacteria bacterium P01_D01_bin.50
CAATACCCTGGTTGGTGCCGTACACTGATTGCCTTATTATTATGTTCAATATTAGTGAGTGTACGAGCAACGGCACGGCAATAAAGGGGGAAGAAAATCTACACCCCTTTTTGCCTCAATAAAGTGGGAAGAGAATCTACACCACTTTTTGCCTCCCCTACGAGGAAAATGTGCCGGTTGCGTAAGTCCTAATTAATTTTGAATTCCTTACTTCTAACTCCTAACTCCTAACTCCTAACTCCTAACTTCTTACTCCTAACTCCTTACTCATTCATTTCTTTAAATGTAGCCAAGGCTGATGGTGAGATACGGCTCAAGTAACGAAATACCCAGTATTTAACGATAGTATCTAAGATTACGGGGAAGGTGGCAATAAATATAAATATTGTGTCTCTAGTGGGTGGAATGCCTAAATGCTCTGCGAATGCTTCGAGAATTACTTCCCATCCGTGGGGTGAATGAAAACCAACGAATATATCTGTGATTAAAATAATTAGAAAAGCTTTGGCACTATCGCTGAGTCCATAGACGGTATCATCAAGAAATAATTTTAGTACCGCTATTTCTCTTTTGCTGGTAGCAACTATCATTGTAAATACTATTAATGAGATAAAATCGGCGAATACGTTACTAATAGCGCTGTTGTTTTGGTGATGAAAATCTTTCGCGATTTGTATGGCTTTTTCTTTCTGTTTTTGTTGTATGACTTCTGGTGATAGGGATGGGGCTTGAAGAATTAATGTTTCAAATCTCAATTGTTTTTGATAAAACTTGAATTTATCTAATACTTTCTCTTCTATATGAGTATTAATAAAAACATCGGCGTTGATATCGCTTCTCACGCGCTCTACTATTGGATAAATTAATAGTTGTTTTAATAGTAAATAAGTAAAAAATGGTACTAATATTAAAGTTGCTAAGAATTTTAAAGCGATTCTTGTTCTTTTACTAGAAATTCGGAAATTTTCAACAGCTTTGTCTTCTGCCTGTGGAGATAACTCTTTGATAATTTTTGTTAAAGTTCTAGTAATGGAACCTGGAAATAAACCTGTTTTTTTAGATACAGGTTTGACTTTCATTTTATCTAAATCGAGATAATCGTCTGAATTATCTGCTAATCTCGGATTCGGAAACTCTCTTTCAATGGCATATCTTGCTGTTACCTCATCAATAAATCTTAATCTATCTAAAAATGTTTGATCGGATACAGTTAATAAAGAACGACTTTGCTGAAATTCTGCTAGCCTCAAGTTGATTATTTTCAGGTTTTTTTCCAGTTGTGCTTGCCAATAAGATAAAACGTTTGCTGTATATTCGGTAGATTCGGTAGATATTTGTTTTCCATTAAAATGTTTCTCTTCAATATCTCGAATTCTTAAAGCGGCTTCATAAGCTATCAATAAAGCCCTTTGGGGTGTATCTAAGAACCATTTGTTTCCAAAACCCCAACTCTGTTGAAGTTTCCAAAAAAGCGATTTTCTCGGTTTATCCATACAATTTTAATCTTTTCTCTTAAATGGGAGAAATATCAACAATAGGAGATAAACTTTATTTTCCGACAAATTACGATTTTTTTCAGCAACAATATATTCTTGATGGGTACCCTTGACTCAATATTTTTTATTAAGTAGTTCAGTTCAAAAAATTATAATTTATATGTAGTCGCGCTTTAGTGCCGAAGCGCGACTACAAACCGGAATCAAGCTATTTTATCTTTCGTTACTACAGGTTTCCGTCAACTTGTGCAGAATACTTCCTTAAAGATTAAAGACTTTAAAGATATTCTGGTAACCATTGTATAGGTATTTTTCAGCACTCTTACGATCTTCATCGGGGATGCTTGCTAACTTCTCTATTTTGCCAGTCTTTTGATTTTCAGCAAACATTGAACTCAGTTTTCCGTCGTAATCAAAAACGAAAAGTTCTCCATTATGGAATCTTTGAGCTGCAATTACTCTACCTTCAAGAAACCAAAACCCTATACCATCACCTAATTCGGCATGAGATTCGCTGGCTTTTACAGGTTTACCACCAAGTTTACAAATAGTATATTTAATATTTCCTTGAATTTTTTCAGTTTCTTTGCAATCTCCGGATAAGAGATTCAAAGAATTCATTACAGTTTCATAGGAACTTTCATCGATCATGGGTTCGATTTCATCTTCATTATTAACTAGGCAATCATCGGGTATTCCATCACCATCGTAATCTATACGAGAATCATCTGCTTGCCCATCATTATCACAATCAAAGGCTGGCCCAATCAATTTACCAGTCTTAGATTCTTTGCCTTGGGTTATGGTTTCGCTTTTATCAGAATCATTTTCTTTTTGGGATGTATTTGATGCTTTTACATTTGTAGCTACTATTTGAGGAGAATCATTTTCTTTTTGAGATGTATTTGATGCTTCTACTGTATTATTTGTCTGACTAGCTAGAGGAGCTTTATTACATCCGAATAATGTAAATACTACTAAACTTAAAGACAAAAGATTTGCGTATTTCATACTATTAACAATTTCAATAAATTCTTAATTTATCTACTCATGCTAACCAATGAATTTCCAAGAGATAAGAGAAACAATACTGAAACTTTACAGAAATTTTTGAGGATTTTCTTTGATTATTGATGGAGAAAATTTTTTAGCTTAAATTTTGAGACTGCAACAATAAAATTATTTATATAAATTAGATAATTGTCGAATATTTATGTATTAATACTTCATCCCCAATTCTCTAAGAATTATTTTTCTGGATTATATTTCTTTCTTAATTCTTCCAATTCATCATCTATTTTGCTATTCTTCGCTGATTTTTGGGTACCTTGAGAAGAGGGAGTGAAATTATTATTTTGATTATTTTTATTTTTATTCTTCCCAGTCATAAATATAGTTTTCATTTCCTCCAATTCATCATCAACTTGAGATGATGACACTACTTTAGGTGGAATTGGAGTCAAGGGTGTTTGAATTGGTTTGACAAAATTGTGGCTTTGTGCAATTAATGTCGGTAAACAATTCAAATCTTTGAGTACTTCATCCACAGTTTGGTAACGACGTGCGGGAGTAGTGGCCAGCATTTTATCTAAGATTCGGCTCAAACCCTCATTAATCGGAGTATTGAGATAATTTCGCCACAACCAAACATCATTATTGATATCATACAAATCAAATGGCGATCGCGCTGTTAACAGATGAATGCAAGTGACTGCTAAACTATAAATATCGCTAGCAAAGATTGCTCTACCCCTGATTTGTTCTGGTGCGACGTATTCCGGGCTACCAATCATTGTACCTGTTTGATGCAGGTCGTCTTGAGTCACAACTTTGGAAGCACCGAAATCGACTAATACGATTTGTCCCCTCAATTTGACAGGATTTTGACGACGAATAATATTTTCGGGTTTAATATCGCGGTGAATAACTTGTTTTTGGTGACAAAACTGTAATATTTTCAACAATTCATGTAGCAGTTGCTGAATTTGAGTTTCACTGTAAACCCCGTTTTGCGCCAATTCCTGGGCTAAATTCAAGCCGTCAATAAATTCTTGCACCAAATATTGTCTATCATCTTGGGTAAAATACGCTAAAAGCTCGGGTATTTGACGATGTTTACCCAACTCATCCAAACGCATCGCTTCTTGGTTGAATAATTCTATGGCTTTGGCTAAGGTACCAGTACCTTGGGCTTGGGGATAAAACTGTTTGATTACACAATGCGGTAAAGATGGTTTATCTTCATCTAAGGCCAAAAAAGTTCTGCTAAAACCACCTTGTCCTATGGGTTTTATTGTACGATAACGTTGCTTGAGCAGTAACTTGTAACCACAACTCAGGCAAAACTTTTGATTATAAGTATTTTGCGGATTTGGACAACTAGGATTAAGGCAGTAGCTCATTTTACAAAGGCATCGAATGCACTTACATATCTCTATTGTGCCCTGTCTCAGATATATGGTGATTTATAAAGTTTTGTCAAGTAATGATTCAAAAATTTA
>JBCCSG010000506.1:0-3975 GCA_039200565.1 Cyanobacteria bacterium P01_D01_bin.50
CTTTGTACGGCAATCGGTGAGTGTTGCAGTTCACCCAATCCCTGATAGATATTAGTTTTCATTCTTTTGCGATCGATCCCATAGGCAATGGCTTGCCGAAATGCTAAGTTATTAAACCAACGTGACTTGATGGGATTTACAAAAGGCTTTCCTTGAGAATTACTAGCTTGATTGAGATTAAAAGTAATAAAATTAATACCGGTTCTTAATCCACCATTATAAATAGTAAATTTACCCCGCTTTTCTTCTCGTTTGAGTAAAGCAAAAGTGTCAGATTTTACGCTTAAAGTATCCAATTCCCCGGAACGAAATCTCAGTAAATGGTTGTCGGTGGATTGAATAATCTGCCACACAATACTTTCAATTAATGGTAATTGTTTCCCTCGAGCATCTTTACGCCAATAATAGGGATTGCGTCGGAAAATAACTCGCTCAGAAGGAGTATAACTTTCTATTTGATAAGCACCATTAACAATAATTTTTTCCGGTGCGGTATTACTTCCCCAAGTGGAAAGAAATTGAGGATTGCCATTAGCATCATTTGATAACACGGAATCCACCAGAGCATGAGCCGGTAAAATTGCCAAACTGGCGGATTCTCTTAAAAAGGGGGTAAAAGGTTTTGGTAAAGTAAATTCCACCCTGCGCTCATCTAATTTCCGTAACGAGGGAAATACATCCCCGTTGCCAATTCGCAAAAAATCTTTAAATATTGTCGGAATTCTTTTATTGAGATAAATATCCTTATAGGTAAACATGACATCATCTACAGTCAGGGGTTTACCATCTGACCATTTTAATCCATCTCTAAGAGTAAAAGTAATTCGTAGCCTATCCTCCGAAATTATCCAAGATTCAGCCAGCGCAGGCTCCAACTCTCCAGTAATACCATTCTCTTTTACCAATCCTTGATAAATGAAGGGAAAAACACTAAAAGGGGAGGTATTCATGGCATAGTTAAATGTAGCTGGATCGCTAGGAGTAACCAGAGCTAGCTCAGATGCCTGCTTTGCCTTTATGTACCCACGGGGATGACAAGCCGTGAGAATAACAAGACAAGTCAAGGGCACCCATAGGAATTTTTTTCTCCTAAAAAAATTCCTAAGGGAACCCGTCAACACTAGGATAACTGCCAGACGTTGGGAGCGAGACATAAAAGCATTATAAAATTTCAGCTAGTACAAGATTATAGGACACAAAAGTATATCCAAAATCCAAAAATAAAAAGCGCCTTATCCTTCCTACAGGGTTGAAGGTATAAGACGCAGCGCTAGGAACAATCGATGAAACTATAAAATTATTTCTACTTATAATGTCAAATCTACGAAGATTTACTTATATTAAAACTTAAGTATTTTCCACTATCTTAACAATATCTACATATTTATAATTATTGACTGCCAACTAACAATTGAGCAACTCTCTTCGGGAAGGATTTTGAAATCTAAAAGTACTAGCAGCCCAGTCTTTCAAATCGGGTGCTAAGCGAACCAACTTCCGTAAAATATCTTCATTTACAAACAACACCAAGGGAAATTTGAACTGTTTCGCCAACTCATCTCGGATCAAATTCGTAGAAATAATCAATTGATTAATAGCTTCTACAGACTCCAAACCCCTGACAACCAAAGCATCAGGTTGAGTCGAACCCAGTGCAGCGACAACCTTAGTATAAAGGGTTTCCGCCTTTGGTGATATTACAACTTCTTTAATATCTACTGTCGAAAACTCTTTTAAAACGCTCATAACTTGCTCTTGTTTGCCTGAACAATTACAGCACGCCAACAGCAGCGAAAACTCCCCGTTAGAAAAAGCGATCGCCCTTGCCAATCTTTGGATAACCGCCGTATTATTGACCGCAATGTTCTGTGAATCAATCAAGCCTATCATCAGCAATCCCGAGTTTTGTTTTAATCAACTTGTTCAACAATATAGTCAAATTTATCGGTACAATCACCCAAGGCACTCATACTTAAGGATGATATGTAGCAGTAAATTGAATTACTGTTTGACCTTGACCACCTAAGTATACTCACATGCCAACTATCGAGGATGTGGTGCCGCACCCCGCACCTTAAATTACTAAGTATGGGAAAAGGAGTTGGGAGTTAGGAGTTGGGAGTTAGGAGTTAGGAGTTGGGAGTTGGGAGTTGGGAGTTGGGAGTTATTTAAGCTCTTACCGCTTACCTTAGTAATGCAACATCGTTCGGGTTATCTGAGTCATGATTGATGTGAAGTTTGGAACTCAGTAAATTATGAAAATATTTGTTAAATGGTGTATGAGCTTGTTGTCGTTTAGTCAGCGGCGCAGCCAAAGACGAGGGTTTATCGCAGCTCTTTTTACTCTTTCTTTAATGGCTGGGATAATGTTTTCTTTGCCCGTACCTGCTCAAACTATACTTACTCGTCCGCAGGCAACTGAATTACGGGGGGTATGGTTAACTAATATTGATAGCGATGTTTTATTTAAACGTGAAAATCTCACCAATGCTTTGACGCGTCTCAAGGAATTAAATTTCAATGTTGTGTATCCCGCAGTGTGGAATTGGGGTTATACTCTTTATCCTAGTAGAGTGGCCAAAGCGGTTATCGGACGTAGCGTAGATCCCGAACCCGGACTACAAAGACGCGATATGCTTAAAGAAGCCGTACGGGAAGGACATGCTAGGGGTTTAAAGGTAATTCCCTGGTTTGAATTTGGCTTTATGGCACCTGCTGATTCCTTATTAGCAAAGCGTCGTCCTTACTGGCTTACAAATCGCGTTGATGGTGGCAAAATTAAAAAAGAAGGTACTCATGACAGAGTTTGGTTAAGTCCTTTTCGCCCTGACGTGCAGCGATTTATCAAGGATTTAATCGTGGAAATGGTGCAAAAATATGATATAGACGGCATTCAATTTGACGACCATTTCGGCTTACCATCTGAGTATGGATACGATAGTTATACTGTAGCGCTATACAAAAAAGAACATAATGGTAAAGCGCCTCCTAGAGATAATAAAAACCCAGAATGGGTAAAATGGCGTGCTGATAAGATTACCGATTTTATGAAGCAAGTATTCTTCGCTATCAAAGCGGTTAAGAAAGACTGTATAGTTGCCCTTTCACCAAATCCCCAACGCTTTTCCTACGAATACTTTTTAGCAGATTGGCAAAGATGGGAGCGTATGGGATTGATCGAAGATTTGATCGTCCAAATTTACCGCGATGATATGAATGTATTTGTCAAAGAGTTGCAGACTCCCGAGATAATCGCGGCGAAAACACATATTCCCACAAGCGTCGGTATTATCTCCGGTTTAAAAAACAAACACGTACCTATAGAACAAATTAAAGCCCAAGTAAAACAGGTTCGCGATCGCAATTTTGCGGGAATGTCTTTCTTCTTCTACGAAACTCTGTGGAACATAAGTAAGGAAGCATCGCAACCACGTCAGCAAGGTTTCGAGGAATTCTTTTCTACACCAGCAGAGTATCCGAATTTGTTAGCTGGCTGGAAAGGGTAAGGAGAGATGGGGGGATGGGGAGATGGGGGGATGGGGAGATGTGTTATTTAAGAGTCCAGATTGATGAGTTGTTTATCATTTTTACTAACCCTCCTAAAATCTGATTATAAGTGGCGTATATTTCTCGCCCTAGTGTGACATCTAAATAGTTACATTTGACGGCAAATGTGATCCAGATTTGTGTTTCGGCTGCTTCTGCTTCTGAATCGTTCAATTTAGCTGTAAAGGCTGCTTGGTAACGGCGTTTTCTCCATCCTTCGGCGAAATTAGCACATACAGAACGAGAGGAGCGACGAATTTGATCTGTTAAGGAGTATCTTTCTTCAACGTTATCTCGTCTACAACACACACAACCTATAGCTGATAGACATTTGACGTTGTGGATACTTTCTACAACATTAAGTGATAGATTACTCGTTTTCCCGGCAATTCTGCAAGATCGCCTTTGGCTTTTAATATGCAGACCCAC
>JBCCSG010000507.1:0-3970 GCA_039200565.1 Cyanobacteria bacterium P01_D01_bin.50
CAGCTGCGCAATTCGTAAAGTTTTACACCGATTTGATATTCGTATTGACTTAAAAGTCTTCCGTAAATATAGCCAGCTTTGCCGTCTAAGAAACCGCGTTGAATGATGTAAAACAAAATAAAACGTAAAAATGGCTTAAAGGGCAATCGCACCCAGATTTTTTTCAAGAAACGCTTGCGTTGTACTGCATCGCCGAAAAGACTTGCACCGATGGTGCCATCATCACCTTTACCCGTAAGTAAATTATAGTAAACGCGAGCTTCCCAATTTGAATAACGATTGTGTCGCGCTAACCAATGGAACAAATCACGGAAATCTTCGTGAAGCATATCATTTTTTAGATATCCAACTTTATTGCTTAAGACAACATGTTCGTGAACTTCGTTGTCACCTGTATTTGGAATATCTTCTGTATTCAGGTTTTCGTAACGCCCTTCTTTATGT
The DNA here is from genome assembly GCA_039200565.1 of Cyanobacteria bacterium P01_D01_bin.50. Lineage (GTDB taxonomy): Bacteria > Cyanobacteriota > Cyanobacteriia > Cyanobacteriales > Nostocaceae > Rivularia. The sequence goes on from JBCCSG010000507.1 coordinate 445, forward strand.
TTGAATAAACGCAAATTCCAATCGGGATATTTACCACCGTGGCGAATCCATTTTCCTAAGAAGAATACGCGGCGATTTAGATAATAACCGCTATATTCTGGATTTTCAATCGCTTGGGCAATTTCATCCCATAATTCAGGAGTGATGCGCTCGTCGCAATCAACTATTAATACCCATTCATTACGAAAAGGTAAGTTTTCTAAAGACCAATTTTTCTTCTTTGGCCAACGCCCATTAAAGTCAAATTGTACGACATTAGCACCTAAACTTTCGGCAATTTCAATGCTTCTATCGCTACTTTGAGAATCTACAACAAAAACTTCATCTGCCCTTTGAACGCTAGTCAAACAAGCTGGTAGATTTGCTTCTTCATTTTTAGCCGGAATTAAAACAGAAACAGGTATTTTATTAGACATATAATTATATTAATTGTTATTTGTGAGTTGTTATTTGTTAGTTGGTAGTTAGTAGTTGTTAGTTGTTAGTTGGTAGTTGATAAAACTACTATCCACTATCCACTAACTAATTTTTGCTTGTAGATATAAGCCCCTGAATAACTTTATTTAAATAACCTATTTGACCGTAAGCATAAACAAGATTATCAAAACGTTCTGCTGGGTCAGAATAATTTCGCAATGCTTTATATAAACCACGTATAAGCCGTTCGCTACCCCGTTGTAACTGACCTGCACCGGCTTTTCCAGCGAGTTGTTCTCGATAACATTCACTTATACCCTGCCACCAACCACGACTGAAAAACCAGGAACGTTTGATACGTTCTTCAGACACATTATGAGCAACTAAAGCATCGGGAAGATAGGAAACTTCCCAACCTTTTTCTAAGGCTAATTCAGTCATCTGTAACTCCTCATTGGAAAGTAAGTTTTTACCTACTCTTCCGAGATTGGTGTCAAAACCTCCAATGTCATCTAAGAAACTGCGGCGTATCGAATAATTTAACCCTCTAGGAGTCAAACCAGGCTTTTCAATCGAAACAACACGATCCCCTAAATCATAAGCTCCCAAATTACCAGCTAATCCCTTCGATAGCCAATGGGGAGGGTTGGTATTAGGCGGCCACAATAAGGTGACTTTACCACCGGCAATTGCTAATTTAGGATTACTTTGATAGGCAGAGTAGAGAACTTGTAACCAGCCTTTGCTTGCCACAGCGTCATCATCAAGATATGCCAATATTCCACTGCTAGAAGCTTGAGCACCAGTGTTACGAGCTACAGATAAACCAAGAACAGGTTCATAAATGTACTTCAGACGGGGATTGTCCAGTCTTTGTTCTACAATTTTTTTGGTATTATCTTTCGACCCATTATCTACTACAACCACTTCAAATTCAGTGGCAAAATCCTGTGACAAAAGGCTATCGATGGCAGCGCCTAAATAATTATCTCGATTATGGGTACAGATAATGGCAGAAATTTGGATGTCTGGCATTTTTATTGCAATCTTAGATTTGCGAATATGAAGGATTTTAGATTTTTTTAAGCTAACAATAATAGCTTTATTGCTATTACTTATCAGCGATCGCTAAAATTCAATATCCGCCTGCACAGAATCTTAGCTAAAAATTTTATACACACCAACCGAGGTTTTTCGGATATAAGTTTTATAACTTTATCTTTGTTGTTGAATATGACTGTGTAAAACTACTAGAGTTTCTGCTATTTGATTTAAACGATTTTCCAGTTTTTGCTTGCGTCCTAAAAGTTGACGTAATTGTTGGTAACGGGCGATCGCCATACTAACACTGGGTACTTGTTCTGGCGGACAAGCACGGGACCAAACTTCGCCAGAGTCATCCAAACCACACAAGCGGTAACCAGTACGGTTGGATTCAGATGAGACTTTTGCTTGCGCCGCGCAAATTTCTTCTACATAGTCCATCAAACGATCGACTTCTGCATGACGCAGGGTTGCAGTGTCTTCGGGTTGTGGTTCTTTTTCATGAGATTCTAGCCAGCCATTAACAATCGGCCCCTGTAGGTACAAATCCTGAATTTGTCGTACAAGTGTTTGTAATTCAGCTTGCCAAGCAGCAATAATTTCTTGAATTTCTTCCAAGACATTCGATGCTAAGGCGGGATTAGGAGCGTTAATATGGCTGCTAAAACTCGGAGATTTAAATTTAGGAAGATTCGGCGCTTTACCATCCTCATTTTGTGCAGAAAAGGTCTGAACTGAATTATCTTGTTTCAAAGAGTGTTTTGAAACTTCGGGAGCATCCGTTTGTTCGACAACCTCTTCTGATGATTCTTTAGCTCCAACCGTGGATTCACCCATGGGGGTACCAATGCGAAAAGATAAAGATTCTTGATCCAAACCATTACTATCGTCAGTATCTTCGATAGGGTTGGTAAGGCGAATATCTAAATTCTGTAAAGTTGCCTCAATACGCTTCAAACCTGCTTTCATAGAAATATTCGGGGAAAGTTGATAATCAGTGCAGCAGTCACAGCAATGTTATGGCTAGGGTTGAAATTTAAAGTCTTGCCAGTAGCAGCATTAACCGCTGTTGTTGTATTTTTATCTATTAAAAGTTATTTGTAACCGAAAATCCCATCCTTGGCGTAACAAAATATAAACAAATTGCAACCCTACTTTATTAAAGATACTGAGGAAATGGCTTTGAGTAAAGTGATTCTTGTCACCGGTCCTGCACGTTCTGGAAAAAGTGAATGGGCAGAAACTTTAGCAAATCAGTCAAGCAAAAAAGTAGTTTATGTGGCAACAGCACTCTTATCGCCAAATGATAAGCAATGGCAGCAACGCATTATTCTCCATAGAAATCGTCGTCCCCAAAGCTGGACAACCTTAGAAGTTCCCTTTGAATTATCTGCGACTCTAGCTTCCGCCACACCTAATAGTGTCTTATTGGTAGATTCCCTAGGCACTTGGGTAGCAAATCACATAGAAAAAGATGATATTTCCTGGCTTGATACCGTTGAAGAATTTCTAGAAACAGTACGACTTGTTGCAGCAGAAATGATTTTCGTCGCCGAAGAAACCGGATGGGGAGTAGTACCAGCTTATCCCATCGGTCAAACTTTTCGCGATCGACTCGGTTCATTAAGCCGTAAATTAGGCGTTATCTGTCAAACAACATATTTAGTCACTGGAGGACATGTCCTCGATCTCAGCGCCCTTGGTACTCGTTTGCCGTCTTGAAAGATTTGGGAGTTAGGAGTTAGGAGTTAGGAGTTATAAATTACCAATACCTGATGTCCAATTCCTAATACTCAATGATTAATTCTTTATTTTTTATTCATAATTCACAATCGAAAATCTAAAATCTAAAATCTAAAATTAAGATATGGCATCTAAATCAGAAGTAAAAAAATACCTGGCTCATTGGTTTCAGTTGGGTAAAAAAGTTTTTATAAATAATGGTGCGGCAAGCTTGCAGCCCCTGAGAGTTCTTGATGGCGAAAGCTACAGTGAGGATTTTGAGGAATGCTGGCAGCAAGTTATTTCTTCTAAGTCGGGTGAGTGCTATCTCGAAGGAACGCAA
>JBCCSG010000508.1:0-3963 GCA_039200565.1 Cyanobacteria bacterium P01_D01_bin.50
TACCATTTTTTATAGTTGTACGAGTTGAAGTTGTCATTGTTTTTTCTCCTGAAATTCATTTGTTTGCTTCAATAATTTCAGTATTATTTAATTTCAAGGGGAAATCATTGACAGTTACGGACAAACCCTATGGTAATTTCTGACCATTAATCATTTCACTTTTCGGCAATTCTCCTACCTTCCAAGAGAGTTCACAAATTACACCTCCCTTGGGTAAAGACTCCCGACGAAATTCTCCTGCCAATCTTTTTGCTAATAAATGGCTGTGCTTTGTACCTTCTTGCTCCTTTCCTGGCTTTAAACCACAGCCATTATCCTGAACCTTAAGAATATAAATACCTTCACGTTCTTCCCCCGTAACCACAATTCGAGTTACACCACGAGCGTGTTTACCTACATTACACAAAGCTTCTTCCAACCACAAACACAAATCACGCTTCATTTCCAAGGTTAGGGAAGGTTGCGTAATAGGTGCAAAATTCCGTACTTTGACTCGAATAGTTTGGAAGCAAGGAAGATTGCGCTTAAGGGTTAGGGAATATACTTCGTGAAGTAAATTATGCAAGGGAAGATTTAGGTCGATAGAGGTTCCTTCTCCCAAGCGAAGACAATTTTCAAAAGTAGCAGATTCTAAAGTTCCTGGCGAGCTGACTGACTTTATGACTGTATTATTTTTATCCGTAAGGCTGCTTCCTACTGCCCGAATTTCAGTATTGAGTTCGCTCAAGCGCTGTAAAAATTCTGTTTGAGATATCTGCCCCCTTTGAACATCTCTTTGCAGTAGTGCTAGGGTTTGCAGTGGTCCATTATGAATTTGGGTAAAAGCTTGTTCCAAAGCTTTTTGGCGAATACTTTGCCGCTCTATGATTTGAGCATAGTACTGGAGACGTTCGGTATACAAGCTTTCCACCATTGACTGGAGACGATTATGCAAAAAAATCAGTGCTGTTTGCGTCCCCATTACTGGTCCGAAGGAGATGAGTAAATCTAGCCCTCGTAGGGAATATAGTTCTTGTGGGTTAAAAATGAAGTAGGTCAAAATAGGTCCAGCAACACCTATCCACACGAGTATAGTTGCCTTCAGTAATCGTTGGGGACGCAGGGTTATCAACATAAACGTCATCAACATCAACGATACTGAGGATATCGGTGGTAAATTATCTACAAGAGTAATGTTGGATGAGGTGAATGCCTTGAGAGAGTAAAACCAACCAGGCATCACAACAAACATTACGCTCTGAAATAAACTCAGATTTATTACTTGTTGTAAGCTCTGGGGCTTTGTATAAAGACGTATCAGTAATATTAAAGATGTAATTGCGAACAGGGGAGGATTAATTAGATGAAGCGGGTGGGTATTGAGTTCCAACCTGTGGATGATAGTGGCAATAGTTGTACCTACAACCGTCAAAATCAAAACGGCTAGAACCATTTGACGCTTTAGTTTACTTTGGGGATCTAAAATGATAGACATAATATCCTCAACCAGTAATCAGTCTAGTAAACCTTTTTCCCGCGCACGGATTTGCGTTAAAGCTCGAACGTTTTTTCCTGGTTCGGGATAAATTCCTAATGCATCCTGAATTTTTGACCAGTAGTGACGAACCATACGTTCTGACTTATACATTGATTGAGCAATAGCTTTATCTTGCAAACCTTCTTCAAAAGCAAGTCGCAACACTTCCAACCACTCGGGTTTTACTTCCAAATCGCTTTGTAAGTCCTTTGTATGAGTAAGCCCCTGCATTGCCCATTCCATCCGAGTTAAAAATGTTTCTATAGTTTCGCTTTTGTCAGCGATTGTAAATCCTCCTTGATGGGCATCAATTTCTGGTATCAGACGAACCAATGCTTTGATGTTGCTACTTTGCACCATTAAGTTAAGCTGCGGATAATTTTGCATTAATTGCTTGAGTAACGCCAATCCATGCTCTATATGGGCTGTTCCGACTTCTTGGGGAATAGATAAATCGGCGATGGCTAAATCGGGAGAATGCTCAGCAACAACTCTTTGAGCTTCTTGCGCGGTTTGGGCTGAGAATATTTGGGCATCTTTAAACCGCTCGCTTACCAAACTAATGGTTCCATTTAACAGTAAGCGATGGTCATCAACAATGAGAATTTTTGGTTGTTGAATATTCATCTTGAGTAAAATAAATTACGCCCTAAATCTAGTTGCACCATGCCTCGGAAGTCCCCTGTTTAAGCGGACACGGCAGTATACCGCTAACCCAACACCCGCGCTGGGATATGCTGCGTTAAATAATGTAGAATAGCTTACAGCATGGTAGCTTATAGCTACAAGCTGCCATGAAACAATTTTTGATATTCTTTAAGCAGATAGAATAATCGAATTGCTGAGGCTTGCCGCAAGATGGTATACAGCATCGCCCTCATGCTCCCCTCTGCTATGCTTAAGTTCTACTTACGGGGGCACTTCACTGAGGACAAAATTTTATATCCCAAACCAATTAAGCTTTAAGCAAGTATGTTACTATCTTGGTTATTCTTAATTTGTTGACACGCAGGCATCCGGTGCAACCGATGCTGTGTACCCCGGTTATACGGCATCACAGAGATATAACGTTAATTAAAAGATACATTACCAGAAACGCTACAACTGGTAATTAAACAAGACAACCGTATTATTTGTTTGGTGTTAGTAGTCCTTATTATAAGGGAACCATAAATCCAGAACATAAAAATATTTTTATAAAATGAAAGGGATTGGTTTTCTATCTGGATTTGTCAGTGGTTTACTAACTTTGGGGATTATCTTACCAGCTTCTTCTCAGGTAACATCTGACGGTACAACTAATACTACTGTCAATACAAACGGTAATAATTTCAATATTCTCAACGGTATTCAAAAAGGTAACAATTTATTTCACAGTTTTAAAGAATTTTCTATTCCTACAGGTGGTTCAGCTAATTTCAATAATTCTACCAATGTAGTTAATATTATTAATCGAGTAACAGGTGGAAATATTTCTGATATTGATGGCTTAATTAAAACATCAGGTAATGCCAATTTATTTTTAATAAACCCTGCAGGAATTGTATTTGGGAAAAATGCGAGTTTGAATATTGGTGGTTCATTTTTTGTCAGCACTGCTGAAAGTATTTTATTTGATTCGGGGTTTGAATTTACTGCTGTAAATCCTCAAAGTACACCTTTGTTGACTGTAAGCGTACCTTTGGGATTACAAATGGGAAGCAATTCGGGTAATATCCAAATCAATGGAAATGGACATCAATTAATAGGGGGTTTGTTTAACCCTATAATTCGCAATAACACCCAATCAACATTACAAGTTAATGAGGGAAATTCGATTGTAATAGTTGCACAAAATCTTACTTTTAATGGTGGTGTTTTAACTGTTGAAAATGGTGCGATAGAATTAGGTGCAGTCAAAACAGGTACAGTTAATCTTGATTCAACTTCTTCAAGTTTACAGTTAAGTTACGATAAAATTGAAAATTTTGGAGATATTCAATTAATCAATCGGTCATTATTAGATACAAGTGGTTTAACAAGTAATGGAATTGAATTACAAGGACAAAATATTACCTTTAAAGATGGCTCTGCAATCTTACTCCAAAATACTGGAAACGAAACGCCTTCCGATATTCAAGTTAGTGCAAAAGGTATTTTAGAACTTTCTGGAGATGTGAGAATAGCACCAGATATAGGAAATATTACAGGGGTTACATCTTCTAGTTTCATAACTGAAACTCTAGGTACAGCAAGAGGTGCAGATATTAATATTTCTGTAGGCAATTTACATCTAAATGACGGAGGTATTTTCTCCGCAAAAACTTTCAGTGCTGCTTCTGGAGGTAATATTACTGTTAATGTTGTTGAGGATATTCAAGTAAATGGAACTGCAGCGCTCAATCCAATTTCTCCCAGTGGAATTGCTGCATCTAATTTTAGTTCTGGTGAATCAGGTAATATTTATA
>JBCCSG010000509.1:0-3946 GCA_039200565.1 Cyanobacteria bacterium P01_D01_bin.50
AAGTAAGTACTGAGGTTATTCGTAAGTATATTGAGAACCAAACTAGTAAATAAAAGAAACACGGAAAGTTAAAACTTTACCTGTCCGTTTCATCCCCTGGTTATAAACCAGGGGTTCTCACGTCCCAAGATATTTTGATAGCAAATTTCACTTGAGTAAAATATACCCCAAAGCTCACCTCTTTCCCCTCTTCGATGCCTTGGAGAGGGGAGCTTTGGGTGGGTTGAGGTAAAATTTGTATTGCATTCAACTGAAAATCGCTATACTTTAGTCTTGTGATTGGCCACCTAACCTCCCAAACCACCTATCAATATAATAAAGGTACAAATAACTTGATTTTCTATTTTTTGTTGTAGATATTTTTATTTATCGAAAGTACTTTATTAAAATTGAGAATGAAACCTGTAAATCCTACATTCACAAACGAAAAATTACCAATGACCACCAAACGCCAATATCATATTATTACCTTCGGTTGCCAGATGAATAAAGCCGACTCGGAACGCATGGCTGGCATCTTAGAAGACATGGGCTTTGAGTGGTCAGAAGATCAATATGATGCAGATATAGTTATTTGCAATACTTGTTCTATCCGGGATAATGCAGAGCAAAAGGTTTATTCTTATCTTGGCAGACAAGCAAGACGGAAACGCAAAAAACCGGATTTAACTTTGGTTATAGCGGGTTGTGTGGCGCAGCAGGAAGGAAAAACCTTATTAAGAAGGGTTCCGGAATTGGATTTGGTAATGGGACCCCAACATGCTAACCGTTTAAAAGATTTGCTACATGAAGTATATGGTGGCTCTCAAGTTGTGGCAACCGAGCCGGTGCATATTATGGAAGATATCACCAAGCCGCGTCGGGATAGTAAGGTGACAGCTTGGGTGAATGTAATTTACGGTTGTAACGAACGCTGTACTTATTGTGTAGTTCCCGGGGTGCGCGGTGTGGAACAGTCGCGGACACGGTCAGCAATTCGCGCTGAAATGGTAGAGTTAGGAAAGCAGGGGTATAAGGAAGTTACTTTACTCGGTCAAAATATTGATGCTTACGGAAGAGATTTACCAGGAATTACACCAGAAGGTCGTCGTCAAAATACTTTGACCGATCTATTGTATTACGTTCACGATGTACCGGGTATTGAAAGGATTAGATTTGCCACTTCTCATCCCCGTTATTTTACGGAAAGATTAATTAAAGCTTGTGCGGAATTACCGAAGGTTTGCGAGCATTTTCATATACCTTTCCAATCGGGAGATAACGAAGTTTTGAAACGCATGGCAAGGGGTTATACTCACGAAAAATATCGGAGAATTATCAATAAAATTCGCGAGTATATGCCAGATGCCTCACTCAGCGCTGATGCGATCGTTGCTTTCCCTGGGGAGACGGAAGAACAGTTTCAGAAGACGATGCAGTTAACGGAAGATATTGGTTTTGATTTGTTGAATACCGCTGCATATTCACCGCGCCCAAATACACCAGCGGCGGAGTGGGAAGAGCAATTGAGTGAAGAAGTCAAAAGCGATAGATTGCAGCGCTTGAATCACCTTGTGGGTACGAAAGCAGCAGAGCGATCGCAACGGTATATGGGAAGAATTGAAAAAGTGTTGGTGGAAGATGAGAATCCCAAGGATAAAAATCAGGTGATGGGGCGTACAAGGGGAAATCGGTTGACTTTCTTCACGGGGGATATTAATGAACTTAAAGGGAAGATTGTGAAAGTGAAAATTACCGTAGTGCGTCCGTTTAGTTTAACAGGGGAAGTTGTGGAAGTACGGGAAATGGTTGGTGTTTAATTCATAATGATGTAGAGACGTAGCACTGCTACGTCTCCCTACAATTTGAGGATATAAACCATGCAAACTGATAAAATACCAGAACAAAGATTAATCGAAAAAATACGTCAGTTAGTTCCCGAACAAATGGTGCTAGTTGAAAATTTTATTGATTCCTTATCTGAGCAGAATGAAGATTATAACCTTACCCTAGCTGCGACAAAGCTTTCCGAACCAACCCTGCAAAAAATTTGGGATAATCCTGAAGACGCGGAATATGACCAATTATAAATTTGGCGATGTTGTTTTAGTACCTTTTCCCTTCACAGACCAAACTACCACTAAAAAACGTCCATCTGTCATTGTTAGTTCTAATGATTATCAACGTCAGCGTACCGATTTGATATTGATAGCTGTCACCAGTCAAGCCAATCCAGCAAATTCCTTTGGCGAAATGACAATTACTGAATGGAAAGCAGCAGGTTTACTCAAACCCTCAATTATCAAACCAGTTTTAACTACCATTGACAAGACTCTGATAATTAAAAAATTAGGAAAACTTCAGGAAATTGATGCTCAAGCATTATCTAATATATTGCAGGTAATTTTGGGTGGTAGCCAGTAGTTTGGGTTGAAACGGCTGCAAGCAAAGAATTTTCCCAGGGAAATCCAGGAATACCAAAGTTTACTGGTGTAGATGTATATGTTGATTTTACTGACACCCATATATAAATATGGGCTATTAAATCGGTAAAGTGAGGTGAGGATGACAGAAGAGAATCGCAGCGCCAGCCTTGATGGGAGTACTGAGAGTAGCGCTATTATTACTGGCGATCGCAACACTGCGACTATCACTAATTACAATTACTATTACCGCGAAAATACAACAGCCTTACCTGTTAACTCTACGGATGCTGCTGATGACAATCTCCCTTGCCCTTATCGCGGATTATTTAATTTTGCTCCCGGTGATGCGGAGTTTTTCTTTGGACGTGAAGTATTTATAGAAGAGCTATTTGCAGCCACTCAAAACCGTAATTTTATACCTTTGTTGGGTGCGTCGGGAAGTGGTAAATCTTCTGTTGTCTTAGCTGGATTAGTACCAAAACTGCTACAATCAGGTAACTGGTTATTTACTCATTTTCGTCCTGGTTCAGATACCAAATCAAATCCTTTTCTTGCCTTAGCTAGAGCGCTAGTTCCACTTTACGAACCTTGTAAAAATACTACAGAGGAAATTTATCAAGCTGGTGAGTTAGCAAAATACTTGGTTAATGGTGATTTTCCTCTTCAAGATGTTTTGTCTCAAATTCAACGGAAATATCCCAATCATCGGGTTTTGTTAATTGCCGATCAATTTGAAGAAATTTACACTTTATGCACGGATAATAAAGTTCGCCATAGTTTCTTAGATGCTTTATTAGCGAGCTTTCCATCTTCCTCTGCTCAGTCACAATATAATCATGTCTTAGTCGCAACAATGCGAGCAGATTTTTTAGCAAATGCTCTCCAATACCGCCCTTTTGGAGATGTATTGAAAAATGATATCAAGCTGAGTTCGATGAATCATGATGAACTAAAATCGGTGATTTCTAAACCTGCTGAAAAATTGGCAGTGACGTTTGAATTGGGATTAGTAGAGCGGATTTTGGATGACGTGGATTCGGAGCCGGGTAATTTACCTTTATTAGAATTCGCGTTAACTCAGTTGTGGAAGCAGCGCCAGGGTAAACAGTTAACTCATGCTGCTTATCAAGCAATAGGTAAAGTAAAAGGTGCTTTAGCTCGTCATGCTGATGAGAATTATAGAAACTATAGCGCTACAGAAAAAGAACGAGTACGACGGATTTTTATTCAATTAGTGCAACCCGGTGAAGGTACACAAGATACGCGAAGATTGGCAACGAAAGCCGAATTGGGTGAAACAAGTTGGGATTTGGTGAAACAGTTGGCGGATAACCGATTAGTAGTTACTAATCAAAATGCTGCTAAGCAAGAAACAGTAGAAATTGTTCATGAAGCGCTGATTAGCAATTGGGATGAATTGCGGGGATGGATGAATGAAAATCGTAGTTTTCGGGCTTGGCAAGAAGGGCTACGGTTGAAAATGAATCAATGGCAAAGAATGCAGCAAGATAAAGAGCTATTGTTGCCGGCTAAGGTTTTAG
>JBCCSG010000510.1:0-3939 GCA_039200565.1 Cyanobacteria bacterium P01_D01_bin.50
AAATCATCGACATCTATATTTAATTCTCTCAATTTTGCTGCTAAACGTTCGGCACGCTGGGCTTCTTGCTCGGCACGTTGGGCTTCTTGCTCGGCGCGTTGCTTCTCCTGTTGCGCTAATTCTTCAGGAGTAGGAATTAGTTCACCTTCATTAGTAAAAAAGCGTAACTTTTCTTCATCAATTCCGAGAAATAAACCTAATTGTTGACTCCATAACCAACCTTGTGGATTTGGTTGTAATGGTTGATATTCGCCATCAATCAAATGAAATCCATTAAATTCTAAACTTTTAGGATCGAACCAGAAATAATCTGGAGTGCGAAAGATATCTTGATAAATTTGTTTTTTTAAACCTCTATCTGTTGGAGCTGTAGAATCGGAAAGCAGTTCGACAATTAAATTTGGATATTTGCCGCCTTCTTCCCAAACTACCCAGCTTTTACGCGATTTGCGCTCAGTTCCCAATACTACAAAAAAATCTGGCCCGCGAAATTTTTCTGATTTAAGTTGACGCTCGCTGTAATAAACCGTGAGATTACCTGCAACGTAAAAGTCATTCCGGTTTTGCCAAAATAATTCTAGGCACTGTATCAGCAGAATCATCTGCCGTAAATGTAAATCGCTTTCCAATGGTGGCTCGTCACTGTATATATCCCCTGGAGGAAATATAACATCATTTGGAGTTTCTAAATTTGAGGTTTCTAATTCTTTGGCGACAGACATGGTAGCAAGTCTTGAAGTGGTATAAGTTTAGCGTAGCTTGGAATGAATTAGAGCGGTTCAATCATCTGTATCGGTTTTTCTCTCTTGATCGCTACTTACACCATAGTTTTAAGTTTTAAGAAGACAGGTTGTAATTAAATTACAGCAACTTCAATCCAAGTGTAAAATTCATTATAGGTTTGATTTTGAGAAATAATTATCAAAAATGATTCCCTTAAAATTATCGAAATTTCCGAAAAGAATTTTTATCTTAGGAATATGTCTCTTTGGTGGATGTGCATTCGCCCAAACCCTTCCAACCACAGAAAATTTAATTAGTTTTAATACAGATGAAGGGGAAAACTTACTAATTGAAAGTCAATCAAGAGAAGATTTTTTCCCTCTGACGATGCAGTTTGTCACTCAAGGAAATCAAGCATACTGTGGAGTCGCTAGTATTGTAATGGTATTAAATAGTTTGGATATTCCCGCACCAGAATCTCCAAAATATAAACCCTATCGCGTATTTACTCAAGATAATTTTTTCAGTAATCAGGCAGCGGTGAAAGTAATAAGTCCTGATGTTGTTTCTCGTCAAGGAATGACAGTACAGGAGCTAGGAAAATTATTAGAAAGTTATCAAGTCAAAGCACAAGTTTATCATGCAGAAAATACTAGCTTAGAAGAGTTTCGCAAGCTAGCAATAGAAAATTTAAAACAGTCCGATAATTTCATTATCGTCAACTACTTACGTAAAGCAATTGGTCAAAAAAGAGGCGGACACATTTCTCCTTTAGCTGCTTACAACAAACAAACAGATAGATTCTTAATCTTGGATGTTTCCCGTTACAAATATCCTCCAGTCTGGGTAAAGGCGGCAGATTTATGGAAGGCTATGAATACTGTTGATTCGGTTTCAGATAAAACACGTGGTTTTGTATTAGTTAGTAACAAATAGTATTTTATTACTAACTCAAAATAATGGCAAAATAAAAAATTTAAAGTTTAAAGTTTAATTGCCCAATAATCTTTTGACTTGAACTTCAAGATTTTTGAGTTGCCCCAGATATTTTTGAAGCTGTGCTGTATCCGATTCAGTTAAGGCAGTTTTAACTTCTTCAATAACAGTTTTAGCAGTTACAGTTGTTGCGACTACAGACTTTGATAAATCTTCTGCTCTTACAACATAAGGATTGTCAGCAATATTACCAATCTGCTCCACTCCAGGAATACTTGATAATAATGGCATTGAAGTTACATTTTCAACATTAGTTCGCACTTGAGTAATTGTAGTAGAAACTTGCTCTGCATTTTTGTATGCAACGGCTTGAAGAGTATAAGCAAAATCAGTCATGTTAATTGCAGTTTCTTGAACCGTATTAAAAAGTTCTCCGAGTTTACCTATATGCTTAATGATACCCGCTAGTTTAAAGTATAACAGCACAATAAATGCCAGGATAGTAAAAGCACCTATACTACCAAGAATATAACGGAGAATACCCTGCGCAAAAAACGATGTGAACAACAAAAGTATTGTGCCACCAAAAATGAAAATTAGCCCATATATACCAGCATTGTAAGCTTTAACAATTGGTCCTGATATAGCTGGTGGTAAAGATTTCACCGCTGAAAATTGTTTCATATTCTTATATTCTCAACCTCTCGAGGTTAAGGATAAAATTTCAAATAAACTAGATGAAAGCCAGTATATATAAAGTCCTATAAAAATGATGTTTTAATAAATACAACTGTTACTAAGTGATACATTTTTATGTGAGCATCCCAATTTTGAATAAATATTTTATCCGACACCCTGTAAGGGTGCGACTACATAAACAAAGCCTACCTGCGTAGGCTTTGTAATATTAGCCCCAGGATTCTAGCCTGTGGGCTTTTTGCTAATTTGGAATGCTCCCATTTTTATCTTATTTGTAGCGATAAAATAATACCTATGAAATTTATAAAGAAAATTACGTTATCACACACAAGCTTGAAAACTAGAAGATAGAATAATTTCGGCGTATCGCAAACTATAAAAATTGTGGCAATATCAGCTATAGCCAGAGAAAAACTGCTTGCTCGTCAAAGGCTACCGGATTTCTTTGGTGCCGAAGCAGTAAAACCGAGCTACGACGGACTTAGTTTATGTAATATTGCTTCCTTGGCAATTGACTGGCTGGCTCCCGATGCTCCGACTTTGAGCGAAGAAGCTGCTTCACCTGCTTTCAATCCAGAGTTATTAGGGGTATCTGAAGTCACTGAAGCTTGGAAATTGTGGCAAAATCAAGCACCCATCAATCATGTGGTGTTGTTAATCTTGGATGGTTTTGGTTACGAACAATTGCGATCGCTTGCTGATTCAAAGGATATACCTTCCATTGCTACAGCTTGTAATAGCCAGCAGGCTTTTTTTATGCCCGCGACTTCGGTTTATCCCAGTACTACTGTAACGGCTTTAACTTCTGCGGCGACTGGTTACGCTCCCGCACAGCACGGCATGGTAGGAACTAATCTCTATATGCGCGAAATCGGCACTATAGTTAATTTTATTGGCTTTCGTCCCCAGATTGCTCCTTCTAGAGCTTCTTTTCCCGACACAATATTTAATCCAGAAACTTTGCTTCCCATTCCGAATGTATATTTACGCATGGAGAAAGCGGGGATAGATGTAGAGATTATCAATTTTGAGCAGTTTAAACAAACAAGTATTAGCAGATTTACCAGTGCTGGTGCAGAGGCAGGAACGAATGGTTTTAAAGGTTATCGTACACCCTCAGATGCTTTCGTTCAATTGCGCGAGCGTTTGTCAAAAACAAGCAGCCAACATAAAACTTTTACCTATATATACGTACCTAATATAGATTCAGTTTCTCACCGTTATGGACCTCTAAGTTCTTCTTATAAAGGGGAAGTAGCGACCTTAGATTTTGCTCTCAAAAAACAACTTATCGAACCTTTAGCAGGTAAAAATGATACTGTTTTGTTACTAACCGCAGACCACGGTCAGAGATATAGTAACTTAGAACATACACTTTGGTTAGAAGAGCATCCCCAACTTACTCAAAATTTATTTGCTCCGGTAACGGGTGAGCACCGGGTTCGTTATTTACATGTTAAACACGATAAACAAGCTGCTGTTGTAGATTACATCAAACAGAATTTTAGCGAAAACTTTTTTACCATTACTCAATCTGAAGCGATGGAATTAGGTTTGTTTGGAATTGCGGGTAAACCTTTG
>JBCCSG010000511.1:0-3902 GCA_039200565.1 Cyanobacteria bacterium P01_D01_bin.50
ACAAAAAAGGCAGAGGGCAGAGGGGAGATGGCAGAAGGTAAAAATATAAATAAAAACTTTAGTTCTGAGTTTAAAGCTCAGTAAAAAAAAACACAATATTTTGAGACGCGCAGCGCGATAAATATTTATGTCCTTATTTCAATCTCACGCTTTTAAGCGTGAGTAGCCTTCTGCCTTCTGCCTCCTTCCTTCTGCCTTCTGAAAATTCATGGGCTAAAAGTTAGTTTCCGGAGATGTCTAATAAACAGCCACCAATTTTTAACTCTTAACTTCTTATTCTCTTTCTATCTTACCCAGCAGGAATGGCCGCAACTGTCACAAGCGCTGGGTACGCCTAAAAAACTAAACTATGGACATAATAATTCCATTATAAGTTTTTAATATATTTATATTTTTCCTTGCCAAAACTATCAAATAAGAAAGCAACAAAATATACATTAAATTAAATTTTTAGATTCATCTATATCAAACCTATTACCCGATAAATATCCTATTTTAATGCCCTGCAATATTTTGTGGGGTTTATTTTGTTAGTATTTCCACTGAATAATTATAAAAATTAACCTATAAATATTTAATCAATACATATAAAAAAATTCATCAATAGATACAAAAATTTTGTCTTAAAATTACTTATTTAGATTAAAATTCGAGGAAAATTAATTAATGAAAACAAAATAAATAAATGACAGGATAGCATTATGAATGGCAAAAGATTGGTATTTTACCTAACTAATAAAATTAGCCATACTTTAGGAAAAATAACTTTCACTGTAGCAACTTTACTCTGTAGCAACCTTCCTGCTCAAGCTGCTAACTTTAATTTTACTTACTCCCCAGGAATAACAGACGAACAAAAATCTGCTGTGGAAATGGCAGGACAAGTTTGGTCAAATCGTATTGAAGATGATATCACTGTTAATCTCCATATCGAGATGACAGATGCAAGTAAATTACCCACCAATACAATTGGGGGAGCATTGCCAGCTTTTTTGAGCGATACCAATTATGGAGATTTTTACAATAATTTAGTTAGTGATCGCCGTTCTGCAAATGATGAGACTGCAACCAATAGTTTATTTTCAGAAGGACAGGTTAATAAATGGACTTCTAATGGAGGAGGTGCTCAAGGAAAGTTAGAAAGCAATAAAATTAACCTCACCACAGCGAATGCTAAAGCGGTAGGTTTGATAGACCAACATCATACAGGTTTAGATGGTGTAATTCTCTTAAGTGACCTCAGCAATCATGATGTTGATTGGCAATATGATTATCTCAGTCCTGATGTCGGTGCTGACAAGCTAGATTTTACCAGTGTTGTTATCCATGAAATTGGTCATGTTTTAGGTTTTGTTAGCGCTCTTGATGCCATCAATTCTGATAATCATAGAAACGGATTGGTAGCAACTACTGTAGGAGGCACTTCCGTAGGAGATGCAACAGATAGAGACAACCGACAGAAACACTTTTCCTCATTGGATCTTTTTCGCTATCTGGAACCAGAGACTTCAGAAGGAACTACTTACAGTTTTGAAGATGGGGAATTTGTGCTTGAAGAAGAAGAAATTATAATTACTCGAAAAGCACTATCCTATGGTCAAGAATCGATTTTTTCTATCGATGGAGGTATTACTGAGTTAGCTGAATTTTCCACAGGACAAGATATAACTGTCTGTGATTGGACTTTGGTTAGTGATGATAGTGATGATGTTTTTGCTGAATTCTCCACGGTTTATCACTGTGGTGACGGTTTTCAAGGAAGCCATTGGAAACATCAAAATCCTGTTCTGGGGATTATGGATCCTGTCTTAGCAGTAAATGAGCGACGTAGTATTACACAACTTGACTTAACAGCTTTAGATGTAATTGGTTATGACATCAAAGGTACTCAAATATCCTTAAGTAACCTCCAATCTCAAGCAAATGCGATCGCTGAGAATAAAACTGGTTTCTGGCGACACAGTGATATCCAAAATATGTTAAACCAATACGGATGGGGTGGTGGTAGCGGTGGTGGTAACGGTGGCGGTAACGGTGGCGGTGGTGGATTCGGTCAAGAGATGCATTTAGCTGATTTTCTAGCTCAAGGAGGATGGTTCCAAAAAGGTACTTTTTTCTCCCATATGCCAACAGAAATGGTTTCTGTTCCAGAACCAACTTCTATTGTGGGTTTATTAGGATTTGGTTTGTTAGGCTTGGGTTTGCGGCAAAAAAGAAAATCTAATTAAACGAATATAATTAATTGCTGAATTTCGCAGCTCCAAAATATAACATTACCTGCTCGCTACTAGTCTTCTTTAAGGATTGTAGGGTGCGTGAAACTTTGAGTAGTTCTCTACTTAATAATAAGGCTTGTGATATCACGCACCCTACAATAAAAATGTGCCAGTTGCGACCATTCCTAAAATGTTGAGATTATTTATCGATATTTACATAATGATTAAATTTAATTAAAGCAATCAAAATCAAAAAATTACTATTTTAACGTATAAAAAAACAATATTATTACATATTAAAACTAAAAATTTAGGAATATGAATTCATGGAACTAACGTTAATTTATTACTGGATAATACATGAATCGTAAAAACCTTGCATCTTATCTAGTTGATAAGATTAGCAAATCTTTAGGAAAAATAACTTTTACTCTAGCAACTTTACTCTGTACTAATCTTCCTGCTCAAGCTGTGAACTTTAACTTCACCTATGGTGATGGAGTAAACGCAAACTCATATTATCTGATTTCAGCAGAAGCAGCAGCACTTTATTGGGAAGATCGTCTCACTGATGAAAATGTAACAATTAATATTCATTTAGATATACCTGATGCTGATAAATTACCTAGTGGTGTATTGGGTGGAGCAATACCAGGTTTTGTTAATGATGTAAACTACGAAACATTTAAAAATGCTTTAGATAATGACGCTAGTTCGAGCTATGACGAAACTGCTGTTGCCAACTTACCTGAAGATGGTAATTCTGACTGGGGTGCTTTTTATGAAGATACATGGCAAACCCACGATAAAATTAACCTGACTAGAGCTAACGCTAAAGCTTTGGGTTTAATTGAAAAAGATGACAGTAAATTAGACGGTGTTATTGTTTTAAGTGACTTGAGCAACGTTTCTTATAGATGGGAAAGAGTACTTACACAGAATGTTACTATTAACGAATTTGATTATTTTAGCGTTCTTGTTCACGAAATCGGACATATTTTAGGTTTCGTGAGTGGAATTGATTCAATCAATGCTAATAATATCAATGACCATCAAAACAAATTAAATTACGTTAGTCCCTTTAATTTATTTAGTAACAGTAATCGTACCGCTAATATGAATGGAGCAGATATAAGTTATGGAGATGACCTTTACTTTTCCATCGATGGAGGTCAAACAAATTTAGGCTATTTATCAACTGGAGAAGATACAAGTTTAGGCGGGGATGGTTATCAAGGCAGCCACTGGAAAGATAACATTGATGCGATTATGAATCCTACTCTAGCTCCTGGTGATAGACAAGATGTTACAAATCTCGACCTTCAAGTTTTTGATGTCATAGGTTGGGATATAAATTACACTCCAGATTTGTCTATAAATGATATTGCAAGTCAGAGTCTTGCTAATTCTACTCCTATTACTAATACAAACAATAATAATGCAATTGAAAACATGTTGAACCAATACGGTTGGGGTGGTGGTAGCGGTGGTGGTAACGGTGGTGGTGGTGGTGGTAACGGTGGCGGTAACGGTGGTGGATTCGGTCAATATATGGATTTAGCTGATTATCTCACTCAACAAGGATTATTCCAAATGGGTAGTGCAGGTACCTTATGGTCTCATATGCCAACAGAAGTCGCTTCAGTACCGGAACCAACTTCTATTATGGGATTATTTGGATTTGGT
>JBCCSG010000512.1:0-3896 GCA_039200565.1 Cyanobacteria bacterium P01_D01_bin.50
ACTAGTGCCCTTTTGCCATTCAAGCTCAGCTTGCATAACTTGGGATTGGTGGTTAAGCACTGTAAAAATCTTCTACTTATTGTTGGTAGAAGGGGTTATATGTGACAGCATTATTTACCTAGTAATCTTTATTTTTAAATAATCAAATTAAATGCTATTAAAATAATTTTTAAAATTATAAAAGAGGTTTTTAATCTCACAAAATATCACGACTACACAGCGCTACACTGGAATTAATTCAGAAGAACAAAGAAATAAAAAAGTCTGAATTATTTGATTATGTCTACACCACAATTTAGTGTGCGTATCCCTATTACTCTTGATGAACGAGTTAAACAGTTTGCCAAAGACAATAACGTAACTAAAACCAAAGTAATGGTTGATGCTTTAAATCATTACTTGGGATGTATGGAAGGAATATCTTTAAATCAAGAATTGCATGAAATTAAGCAAAAAATTCATGCTATTGAATTAGCGATAAAAATAAAGGTTGATACAAAGTAAATTATATTTTTAATATTTTATGAAACCTTTATCAGAAGAAGTTAAAGCTGCTTATATTACAGCAATATTTGGTTTTATTGGTGTTATTGTTACATTAATTTTTCCTTTAATTGCTCCTGCAATTATAGAAATGATTAAACCTGACAAAGATGGTGATGACCCACGACCTGAAACAACTATAACACCTGAACCTCAAGTAACTAAAACCCCTAAACCTCAAGTAACTAAAACCCCTGAACCTCAAGTAACTATAACACCTCAACCTCAATTTATTATACCAACTGAAGAACCGTTAATAATATCTCCGGCGTACACTAAATGCGGGACGAATCAAGCTAAAAAAACAACAAAACCGTCATGTGGAGAATGAAGTAATAATTTAATTGAACAACTAAAAATTTCCTGCACCTTACGATTTTACACAATTCTTCTAATGTTTTAGCGCTACCTTTTCCTAAAGTCCATGCTAAAATTCCTAGAAGGCTCTTATTGACTTATTATTAGTATAATGCTATACTATATATAGACTATAAATGTCCTCGTAGGACTATAACAAATTAAATCAGAAAACGATTCTGTACAGAAAATAAAAAACTCCTGGTAGTGATAGTCAACCAGGAGTTTTTTATTTCGAGTTCCACGTGGAACTTTTTGCTATAAAACCTATTTTCATCAAGGAATCAAATCTTTTTGACTCCCTTCTTTACAGTTGTTTCATTTATTTCAACCCATTTTATAAATGCTCTACCTTCACCGTATCTAACACGTCTTTTATGTGTTTTGCGTTGATGTTCGTGGGGAAATTTATGATTATCCCCCTCATAGGAATCATTATTATCGGGTTCATCATCCTCATAAGTAATACCTAACCCTTTTTCGTATTCCCTCATTATTTGGTCAAATGTAACATTTTCTGTTTGAAGTCTATTAATTACCTTAACCATCCAATTTTCTTTCCCGCGTAAACTATTGTAAGTTTCTTCGCCATAACAAGTTGCATTAACATTAATTCCACTCATATTTAAATTTGGATAACAAATAGTAACAAAATTCATATAATCTAAAAGATGTTTTTCATCTCCCATTTTTTCTTCAATAACAGCATAGTATTTTAATGTTTGAATTGCACAAGCATCAAATATAGGGTCATATTCGCTACTGGAAATAATATCATTTGGTATCTCGTTTGACTCTATCATTCGACGACCTAATACCGGATGCTCGTAAACTGAGCAAAGCATTCCTTTTAAGTTATTTTTTGAAAAAACATCCATTGCACGCTGTATAAAATATTGTTCTTGTTCATGTGATAAAACAGAAACAGCGTCAATAACTTTATCTAAACTACCTAATTTATTACCTAAATGATTAATGAAGCTTTGAGGTTCATTAATTTGTCTTGCTAATCTGCGTTGAGCTTTTATTTTAGCTTTACGTCCCATGATATATGATTCCCAATAACAACAAATTTATCCCTTTCGGGAATAGGTAAACCCGGAATTGAACCGGGTGATAAAGCCTTTAACTTTTTATCTTATTATTTAAAAAGTTCCACGTGGAACTTTTTTTATCATATATCTAGGAATCAATTATCTTTAACTTGTACTGCTGGGGTTTGTTCTTTTGTAACTTCTTGTGGGGTGAAAACTTGATAAAGAAGTATCATTACACCAACAGTCATTAGTAAACTAAATATCCACTTCACGTTAACAACTCTTGCAGGTGTTTCAACTATCTCTGTAACTTCAGAAATAATTAAACCTGATTCAATTTGCGATTTAATATTATCTCTATCACCTATCCAAGCTTCCATTTTATCTAGATAGTTTTGGTAAAGTCTATCAAATTCTAATTCCCATCTTTTGCGTTCGTAGCCTTCTAAATTTACATAATACATATTGTCATAAACATCAGAAAGTTTATTTTGCATCCTTCTAAAAGCGTTCCTAGCTTGTCTGCATTCGTAATGGATTCTAGTACTTGGTGGGTCTTCGTATCCAGCGGATAATGTCCATTCTTCGGTAAATTTTTCAGCATTATTAACTAATTCGGTATAGTATAGTTTAAGCGCAAAAACTTTACGTCACATGCTCAAACATACTCCTTAAGAAATGGCACTTTATAACAGCTTCTCTGTGCATTAGCCAAGAAAGCAAATAAACATATAAATAAATTTATAAAATTGATTGAAGAGAATAGCCAGTAAAATCACTGAGTTTTTTTATTTTTCAGGGATTTCACTCTTTGCAATCACCTGCCCATAACTTTTATACCTGTAACAGGTATAAACCATCATATTAATTTACTTTTACCTGTTACAAGTATGAACAAACCCAAAGGCGGAAGGGGGAAACGTGCTTCTTACAAAACAAGCGTCGTTCGAGTACCAAACCCAATAATGCCACAAGTATTGGAACTAATTAATCAATTTCATGAAGAATCGAAATTCACTACCACCAAAACCTGCCCTTATAAAAAAATATCCGCATTGTCTGTAACGAAGTTTTACAACATGTATTATTGTGAATCCATTGGTGATGATTCAGAATACTTTATTAAATGCAATTTAATCGATGAAGTTATATGGCAATTTGATAATGCTTTCATTGGTGCTTCATCAGAAAGTGCCGATACAACCTTGGATTTGCTTGTCGAATATAACTTAATTGAATTACCAGAAAATACTATTGCTTGCACTGTCCCCCAATTTATTGAATGGTTCTTTGGGCAACAAACACCGTTTTATAGAATAAAACATGTTATTTCTTCGGCTATTTATGAAAGCAGATACGATATAATCAAAACTTTAGGTATACTCGACAAGCCACCTATTAACCGCAAAGAATATTGGCATTACACCTACCGTACTCAATTGGGTAAGCCAAATGTAGACTACTGGCAATGGGAAAACAATCCAGAATCAAGAGAAATAGTAAGTGAGTTAACACTATTACTAGATAAAATCCCCGAACCCAATCAAAACGCCAAAACTGTGTTGATGCAGTTAGCAGATGGCAAAGACCCTTTTCTTAAAGTAACCAGGTCTGAAGAACCTTATCCCTTCCATGAATTTGTTGATAGGTCTGCTTCAGGCTACTTCGCTCTAAACGAAGACCGTTGGAAGAAAAGAGAAAGTTTTCGCGTATCGTTCGTCAATTGGCACAACGATGCACGCTTAGCTGATTGGACGAAAAAAGTTGTTACTAGTTTACAAGGTCGTTTTTAACTGCCCTTGGTCAATCATCGAAGCGATTCTTAAACCAAAAAGCACCATTCCCCGAGATGGAGCCTTAAAAAATGGGCAGGCTTTTTGTGAAAGATGCCGGATATTCACGAGTTAATTGGTTAATGAAGCCTGCCCATTTTTTTACGGAAATTGTAACCTCCAAAAC
>JBCCSG010000513.1:0-3878 GCA_039200565.1 Cyanobacteria bacterium P01_D01_bin.50
ATCGTTCAATCGCCAACGGTAAAAAGCCTCAATATGAGTCGTTGTTCCCGGTTGGCCGCCATCGCTCCCATTACCTCCATCTAAAAGATCGGGTACATTACTCCCTGTAGGTAAGTCACTACTAACAATTTTTGGTGGCTGCCCGACATAAATTCCACCTAAATTACCCTTACCAAATAAATCGGGAAAATTGAGATAAAACATGTAATTTGTAGTTTCTACATCTCCCGATTCTCCCGGAATATAAGAATTAGTATAACCAGCCCAAGCACCTAACGTAATTTGTCGTGAAATATCCCAATTGACAGTAGCACCAACAGCATTTGTTTGCAAAGGTCTAGAAGTTCCCGTAAAACAATTTAAAGCAGTTAAACAGTTATCCCCTGCAAAAGTTGATAAGAAACCATTAGTTGAATAATTATTAACATAATATAAACTTACGTCTAATGTTTTAGCAGGTGTTAGTAACAATTGTGCGCCTGCGGTTGTGCTTCCATCAAATAAACCTCCGCGTTTTCCCGGGTTTGCTATGTCCTTAGCGCTATAAATAGCTTGGAAACTGGCACGTTTGGCAAATTGCCAATCAAAAGCAATACCACCATTCTCAAAATCAAAATTCAAAATCGGGTTTCTTTGTGCAAACCATGATAAAGGCCCATTCGCTGCACTTTCAGCACGGTTGGGACCCCGGAATGCACGTATCATATCAACACCCTTAGTTCCCACCATCATCGCTAAATTTTTAGTGAGAAGTTGGTGATAGCGCAGATCGCTTAATTTCCAGTCATTTCCTGGAGGAGCTTCGTAACCAAGGATGAAATCATTAGTTAATTTTGGGTTTGTCGAACCATCAGCAGCGATAAGCCCCGTTACCAAGAAACTGCGCGGGGAGAATTGGCTGGTTAGGTATAATTGATTCAAGTTTATGACATTAGTACTAGTACCAGGATCATCAGTATCTTTTACGCCATCTCTAGGAGCAATATCACCACGATTTTCCCCACGCCCTTGAATACCAACGATCGCGATCGCGCTAAGTTTAGTTGTAGTTGAAAATTGTTTTGTTTCAAGATCGGCAGTGCGGGATTCCAGTGCATCCACTCGTCCCCTCAAAGTGGCTAATTCTGCACCAAATTCTTGCTGCAATCTTTGTAAGGTTGCTAAATCTTGGCGGTTAACTATATCAGTAGCTGCTGTAGCAATCAATTCATTTACTCTTTCCAAACAAGCATTCAAACCCGCAGCAAATTCATAACGAGTTAAAGCACGATTTCCCCGATAAGTCCCATTTGGATAACCCGCAATACATCCATAACGTTCTACCAAAGATTGCAATCCTTGAAATGCCCAATCTGTTGGTTGTACATCTCGAAGCTGAGAAACTGAATTAACTTGTCCCATTGGATTTTCATCCAAAGAATTGGACTGTTTTCTCTCCACCGCCTCTTCTGTAGGGAAATCCAAATCAGTATATTCAGATGAAGTTGCTTTATCTGGAAATCCGAAAATCCCCGTAGCTAAAAAACAGATAATTAGCGAAAATTGACTATTTTTCACCTTGTAAAATTTTGTTTATATACAACGGTAGAGCTTATTCAATAATTTCTCGTAATGGCATGGGTGATCCTACGTAATTTATCAAATAGTAGACTTAAAAATTTTTCGGCAAGATTTCTGAAGCGTAAGTATAAAAAAAAAAGCTAGTACTGTTACGGGGAATTAAAAATCAAAAATTCATCAAGTCAATTGAAGCGATTTTGATTAACTTTTATTGTCAATGGTTCCCATAAGAATTTTTTTAGAAGAAAAAAATGATTATGGGTGCCCGTCAACTGTATTTTCGCCGCGATCCAAGAGCAAAAAAATCATGTAATTTACTGACCAAGTAATTTTACATATTAGATGGAATTAAAGTATATTTTCTAAAAATAAATGTCTTTCGATTGTGGAGCAAATCCCCTAGGAGTAAATCTAAAATTCAAAATCTATCTTTGAAAGTTTGACAAACAGAAATTGTGTAAATTGTCTCCCAACTTAGAGCAAAATTTCTGCAAAATCCCTTAATCGAGTAACGATTAGTATGGCAAATACCTCGCCTTCACCAAAACCTTGTAAAAAAAATCAAACACAGCCTAATACGAAGGTTCGCAAACTCCGAAAAAAAATCAAAAAATCGCAAAATAATTTTAAGGATCGAACTTCTGCTTCTAACAAAATTCCTTCTTATTCAAGTAGCGTCGAGAAAGTCAAAAAACAAAAAAATTTGGCGACATCAACCTTGGCTGCTGCAACTTTATTAGGAAGTGCAGGTTTAATTGTGTCTATTAGCTGGATTAGTATTCTGTGTATTTTGAATCCGCACCAGGTAAGTTGGTTAAATCGTTTTTTACCTGGATGGGCAAAAACTACCTCAAATCCAAAACAACGCCCTTATACAATGAAAGAAATCCAAGCAGAAATCAAAAAACAAAAACGTATAGCAGGAAAAATTCTTCCCTTAGAGAGTGATACCAATAAATCTTTTTTATTACCCGTTTTACGCCAGCGTGGGAATTGTCACTCGGACTGTAAAAATATAGTTGAACTTAGAACTTACCACCTAGCTACAGATTTTGAATGGCAATCAGGTACTGAAAAATACTATCATTTAACTACTCAATTTTCCGTTACTGGACCAGAAGAATACGAAGTAATTGCACCCTTGGTAGAGGCAAATGCAGAAGAAAAAACTGGTTCGAGTATTCCTCTACCAATAACAGAAATAGGGCGCTTTCAAAAAGATACGCCTAAGCCGGGAATTTGGTACTATCTACGTGGCAACCGTTCATCAGGTATAAACCTCACTGCTTACGGCTATATCCTTCATTACAATCCCTCACGCCGTAACCTACTTAACATGATATTTTGGACAAGTCCTACGGGAGATTTACCTCAATGGCAACAGGTAACTGGTGGCGGCGATAAAGAGTTAGTAGTGCGTCAAACAGTAGGTTTAGAACCTCGTCTGCGAGTTTACCAAGTAAAACCAAGTGAATTTGTCGTTAACCCAATCAAGTTATCCCAAATCACCCTCAAACCTCCCGCTTTAAGGGACTCTACTTATAAAGATGCCCTGTTAATTGCCCGAAATGGACTATGGACACCCGCTTATAAATCGTTGAAATTGATAGAAAAACGTCAGAAAGGAAAGATGAACACGGAGGCGAAAGCACAAATTGATTTCATTCGCCTACATTCTCAACTTACCAAAAAATTAGCCGACACAAACTGGGCAAGTCCTTCTCAACAAGTATTAGCTTACTTAATTGATGGAAGATGGGGAGAAGCTTTAAAAGTATTTGAAGCATCAGCTCAAAACGCTACAGAAATCCAAAATTTACTCAAAGCTGATAGGGGAAGGTTAAAAAATCGCATTGATGCGGCATTGGAAATAAATCCCAATCGCCGGGAAGTACAAGCTTGGAAAGCTTTAATCATTGCATCCCAACAAGGTACAAACCAAGCCTATTCATGGCTCACAACACAATCGGAAACGGCCAAAGATTCTCAAAGATATATTCAAAAGCTTTTAACGCAACTTTAATCCCGAGTAATTACTACTCTTGTTAATGATTCGGTTAAATTCAACATAGTAAAATTACTTATGGCAACTTCATTTGAGTCACAAGTCTATTTAACACACTACTAAAAAACAGCAATAATATCAAACTTTTATATTTTAGAGATAGAATCCTGATACAGTTCGTCAAGGGTTCCAATAAGAGTTTTTTTTCTTCTAAAAAAATTCCCATGGGTGCCCGTCAGTACAATTCGCAATTCGCAATTCGCAATTCGCAATTAATACCCACAGATGAATCTGGGGGCTTGAACCGAGTAAT
>JBCCSG010000514.1:0-3865 GCA_039200565.1 Cyanobacteria bacterium P01_D01_bin.50
CAAACAGTTTCAACCTATCGCGACGCGATACGAAAAGCTTGCTCAAAATTATACTGCAATGTTAACGATACGCGGAGCGTCGCCCCTTTAGGGGCTATCGCATTAATTTTATTGTGGTTATAGTTTGAAAACACGCCCTAGGGGAATTGTTAGGTAATATATTTCCCCCTAGCACCTTGTCATCATTACTTAGTTGAGTATTTGAAAGAGTTGACGTTGATGAACTATTGTCCGGGGTTTGGCTCTTATCTTCTATCTGGGTGCTAGGGGAATTGTTAGGTAATATATTTCCCCCTAGCACCTGGTTATCATTACTTAGTTGAGTATTTAAAAGATTTAATGTCGATGATTTATTATTAGGGGTTCGGCTATTATCTTCTATTGGGGTGCTAGGGGAATTGGTAGGTGATATATTTCCCCCTAGCACCTCGTCATCATTACTTAGTTGAGTATTTGAAAGAGTTGATGTTGATGAACTATTGTCGGGGGTTTGGCTCTTATCTTCTATCCGGGTGCTAGGGGAATTGTTAAGTGATATGTTTTCCCCTAGCACCTCGTCATTATCAACAGAGGTAATTGGAAAATATACCACTCCATAATTTTCAAATATTTCCCTAAATTTCTGCCAATTATTACCCCAATAAACCAATACATGAGACTGTCTGGCTGACGACTTGGGTTGGTAATCTTGACCTAAAAACTTAATTCTCCCTTTCCAAAAACATACAGGTTGAGTTTTCAAAAC
The DNA here is from genome assembly GCA_039200565.1 of Cyanobacteria bacterium P01_D01_bin.50. Classification (GTDB taxonomy): domain Bacteria; phylum Cyanobacteriota; class Cyanobacteriia; order Cyanobacteriales; family Nostocaceae; genus Rivularia. The sequence goes on from JBCCSG010000514.1 coordinate 746, forward strand.
TGGAGATAACCAATTCGTATCAGTGGCAGCAGGTACAAGAGCAATTGCTTCATCCACATTACCCATTTCAAATTCTAGTTGCAACTTCTTCATCCAAACACCAGGATGTGAGTACGGAGGGTTCACATAAACCTTCCCACACCAAGTCTGTTCCAAACCATTATCATCAAAGGTATAATGCTTTTGTGCTGGTATGTGTCGTCCATCATCCGCGCAAGGGTCAAGATTTATTTCTCCCAAAACCTGGATAATTAATTCAACAATATGAGGTGGAGAATACCAACAGTCTGTTTTATTGCTACGTGCTGTTTCTTTTGTAGAAGTTTTATAGTTTTTTTCTGGAAAAGCAGAACCATCATCCCAAGCAGAATCATACTTCACACCATCCCAGTCACCTTTATGGTTTTGTGAATCTGGGGCACGATATTGTTCGATATCAAAAAGCATGGTCATTTTTTGCTAATCCTTTGTTATCGACTTATATAAATTCAACGTTCGTTGCGCTCAATATCTTTAGTTGTTTCAGTAGTCTTTTGTGGAGCAGGTAAATTCCGTCTATCAAATTTTTGCGTTTGAGGATTATATGTGGCGATTAGCGGAGCTAAACGCCTCCGGCGTAACGCCATATTGTGACTAGCCACTAACTCAATAATATCAACGGTTTGAGCGTCTTTAATCCCAATTGCAATATCTGATGGTTCCTTCATCAATCCGATTGCATCTTCTACGGACAAACTACCGATAAAATCAATAGTTATATCTTGGTGTTCTGCTGCAAGTTGCTCAATAGTTCTTGAAGCTGAAGACTCTGTAGGTAAGTCAGAAACATCTACAAACTGTACCTTCTCATAACCTAACTCCACCGCACGCTCAACAGCCCGTTTGAGCATATTAGACATCATTTGCTCTGTCTTCTGTTGCAATGAACTATCTACAGATGCTTCAAAAAATAAAATGGTGCAAACCGGCTTATTACTTTCCTCATAATTTTCAGTCTGCTGTTCTGAGGTAGTTTCAATTTGTGGAAACTTTGCCGTAGAAGGGTCAATTATAATATCCGCATAGCTAGCAGGAGCATTTTTTAAGATACCTGAAAACGTAAATCCTTGTATTGACTTACCTACAGCATTGAGTTTTTCTTGTAAAAATTTGACTGATTTTTTATTAACGGTTCCTAATATTTGATTATTTACTTTTGCGAAAACAGTTGGTGCTTTGCGGGGGTTAGTTTGTCCTAGAACTAAAGTAATATTTGCTTGTTCGTTCTGCCACTGAGAAGATTTAAAAGCATATTTATTAACATTATCAATTTGCAATTTATTATCGGAATTTTTCAAACTGGTAATAATAACGCTTTTAGTGGGAGGAGAAGTTATAGCAGCAATCGCTTCATACCCAGGTAGTAAATGAGGAGAAGAACCATCAATAGTACCCAGCTTTTCGCCTTCTATAATTATCCAACGTGCAGTTTGATTGGGGGCACGAGGATTAATTCCATTTTCAAATTTTATCGGGACTTGTTCACCAGCAAAGTTTCTGTCAGCATAATGATTGAACTGAGTACCAAGCACTCTCATTTGAGTAAACTGTAACTGATTTAATTGACCTATAACTTCGTCGGTAAATATAGCAAACGCCACCCCTGCTTTCTTTTGTCCCGACGAATAATTTTTATTCTCTTCGGTATGACTAATATCATGAATTGCAGCCGCTAGCTGTAGCTTTTCATTATCGGGAGTACTTTCTATTATTGATTCAACATATTCAAGAGTTTGTTGCTTCAAAGCATCAATCATACTATTACTAATACCACTGAAGAACTCTACTTGACCCTTCTCTATAATGATTCCCGGTTTTAAGTTGTGTTCTCGCATCGATTTCATGCTGATTGTACCAATAGGAATATCAATATCTTTACCCGATGGTGTTTTAAATCTTGCTTGTGCAAAAAGAGGGTGTGGCATTTTTGTAGTTGGCTCCCTAGAACAAATTCTTATGCTTAACTCCGAAGCTTTCCAGAAGTTTGAATTTTTAGCTGCCTTAAACTTAATTAAATTTGTAATTTCTAATTGCTTTCCGCTATTGGGAGACGTTATTTTAAGTAATGGTCCAGATGCAATTTTTTGTCTTTCTTCTAATTCTATACGGTTTCTGACCTTGGAATTATAGTTAGTCTTTATTTGTTGAGCTTTTTCTTTAAATGAATCAAACTCTATCTGAGGATAAAGTTTTCTAAATTGCTCTATAGGTCTAGCAACTAATTGGTTCTGTTCAAATATTTGATTTGTTTGTTGAATCATCAAATCAATAGGACTATAACCGTTAGTTTTCATCCCATGATTAATAAATGCTTCTTTATTCCTCTTATCAGCTAGCCATTCAACTTGCTTATAACTAGTTATAGCTTGACAATATTTAATAATTGATTCGTCAGGACGCAAAGCACTTTTACAACCATCGGTCGCTACTTGTAATTCATTACCTAACTCTGCTACACAGTCAAATAAGATTTTTTTAATTGAGTGTAATTTATACTCAATTTGTGACTCTTCAAGCTTTTGATTTAGTATAGATGCTATGGGTGTTAACTGTTTTAAAATATTTGGAGGTAGTTCTAATTTACCTTGCTCGTGTCTTTTCAAAACATAATTAAAATTAGCCGAAACTCGTTGAAGATAATCAGATTTTTCTGATTGAGGAATTTCATAAACTTCACATTGCAATGCAATATTTTTCTGAATTTCGTTAGCTATAATGCCAATTTTATTATCCATAGCAGAAACAGCAATTTCTGCAAAGGTTCCTTGATAAGGTACTTTTGCTTTTTTAACAATATCGGGATATCTGTTTTCAGGTAAATTCTTTTGTTTTACTTCTTCTGCTAATACTGGAAATTCTTTACTAGGTGCAAAAGCTAGTAAATCACCATCAAAATCGCATTGCATATTCTCCATAGCTGTTTTTGGATTTATGTAAACGCATCCCGATAGCGTTTGTGGAAGATGCTTATTTTTTAATGTAATTACACCATTTGAATTAATTAAAGGTGAACGTGTAACTATAATTTCTTCTCCTTCTTCCAAGTAAGGAATACAAATTTCATTTGGCTGTAAATCTAAA
>JBCCSG010000515.1:0-3856 GCA_039200565.1 Cyanobacteria bacterium P01_D01_bin.50
AGACACAGAAAATGAAATTGCTCTGCGCGATGGAAACCGTAAAGTAGCTCGCTTAGTGCGACGTAATAGTAAAGCGACACCGCAACAGTTAAAATTCAACTCCGAAAGTAGTTACTTAATTACCGGTGGCTTGGGAGCTTTAGGGCTTGTAGTTGCTCGCTGGATGGTTGACGAAGGTGCGAGAAACTTAGTTTTAACAACCAGAAGAGGAATTACCGAAGACACTCAACAAGCAATTTTACAACTAGAGGAAGCCGGAGCTAAAGTACTCGTTGTTAAAGCAGATGTTTCTCAAAGACAAGATGTAGCTACAGTTTTAACCAAAATTAAAGCATCATATCCACCGTTAAGGGGTATAATTCATGCCGCTGGTGTCTTAGATGATGGATTACTCCTCCAACAAACTTGGCAACGCTTTGAGAAAGTGATGAATGCCAAAGTCACCGGAGCTTGGAATTTACATCAATTAACTCAAGAAACTCATTTAGACTTCTTTGTTTGTTTCTCCTCCATAGCTTCCGCCTTAGGCTCCCCCACTCAAGGAAACTATGCCGCAGCCAATGCCTTCATGGATTCCTTAATTAATTACCGTCGCAATCAAGGTTTACCTGGATTGAGCATAAACTGGGGTGCTTGGAGTGAAATTGGTATGGCAGCTAAATTAGATAGTCGTCACCAAAAGCGCATGGCAGACAGTGGTTTTTCAACCATTGCACCACAACAAGGATTACAAATATTAGGAGACTTATTAACCCAAGGTGCAACTCAAGTAGGAGTTAGCCCCATCAACTGGACAAAGTTTTTACAACAATTCTCTCAAGGAAACCAACCACCCTTAGTAAATAACTTTGTAACTCAAACTTCAGTAATAGTAGAAGAAGAATCATTTCCAACCGAAGATTTATCACTTCTACAGCAACTCCAAGAAACCATAGTTAGCGAAAGAGAAAACCTCTTAATAGCTCGAATTCAAGATGAAGTAGTCAAAGTATTGCAATTTGATTCATCATATCGTCCAAATCCTCGTAGCGGATTCTTCGATATGGGAATGGATTCCTTGATGTCAGTTGAATTAAAAAATCAGTTGGAGAAAATCGTAGGAAGCTCTTTACCTTCAACCTTGACATTTGAATATTCAACCATTGAAGCTCTAGCGCAATACTTACTAGAGAAAGTGATTTCTCTCGAAGTTGTGGAAAATGTCGAAGAAACACCGGAAGTTGAACCTGTAGAAGACTTCGTTGATGATATTTTACAACTTTCCGAAGCTGAATTGTCAGACATGGTTGATAAAGAATTGGAAGAATTGTTGGGAGTTTAGTTTCTCATAGTTTTCGATTAATTGAATTACACTGTAGAGACGCTCATAGTATCGCGTCTCTATATTTTAGGGGTAATATCGGAATTATAAAAAATATGATTGAAAAAAACTCTGCGCTACGACAGCGCTTCCCTCTGCGCCTCTCTGCGTTTAAATAATATCATGTCTGTTAGGATCGAGTTTATTTTTTGAAACGCAGAGGAAAGGGAGGTAAGCGCAGAGTTTCGCAGAGTTTTTTTTATAAGGAGGGAAATTTTGAGGGGATACAATATTTTAATTTATGGAATAAAAAATCAAATTTTTGACCTGATTATAATTTTCCTGGTAATTTGGGAATACTAAATCTGGAAGCATCAAGAATTTGGTATTATGGTAAGGATCTGTGGATATCACCTCAAAGAAGAATTATACAATGGTTCGAGAACTTTAGTATATCGTGCTATTCGAGAAGACGATCGCTTTCCTGTAGTTATCAAAGTTCTCAAAAATCCCTATCCAAATTTTAATGAGTTAGTACAGTTTCGCAATCAGTATACTATTGTCAAAAACCTGAATATTCCCGGAATTATTCCTGTTTACAGTCTCGAGCCTTACCAGAATAGTTATGCTTTGGTGATGGAAGATATACAAGGGGTGTCACTGAGTGAATATATGCTTGGAGAAAATACCGTTTCCCTAGAAGATATTTTGTCAATTGCGGTGCAAATTAGCAATATTCTTGGACATATTCATCAAAATCGCGTTATCCATAAAGATATTAAACCTGCCAATATTTTAATTCATCCTCAAACAAAAGAAATTAAATTAATTGACTTTAGTATTGCTTCCTTATTACCCAAAGAAACTCAAGAAATCAAAAATCCTAATGTTTTAGAAGGTACTCTGGCATATTTATCGCCGGAGCAAACTGGAAGGATGAATCGGGGGGTTGATTTCCGGGCTGATTTTTATTCTTTGGGTGTTACTTTGTTTGAATTGTTAACGGGAGAATTACCGTTTAAATCCGATGATGCAGTGGAATTGGTTCATTGTCATATTGCTAAACAACCACCAAAGATAAATAAACCTCACCCTAACCCTCTCCTTGGTAAGGAGAGGGAACAAGAGAAGGAACAAGAGAGGGAAGAAGAGATTCCCGAAGTTATTAGTAATATCGTCATGAAATTGATGGCGAAAAATGCTGAAGATAGATATCAAAGTGCTTTAGGATTAAAGTATGATTTAGAAATTTGTTTAAAACAACTGCAAGAAACAGGAAAGATTAAAGACTTTGAAATTGCTCAAAGGGATATTTGTGATAGATTTCTGATTCCTGAAAAGCTTTATGGTAGAGAAAAGGAAGTAGAGCAATTATTAGCTGCATTTTCTAGAGTTGCTGGTATAACTCCTGTAGAGTCTTGTGACGAGGGGAAAGCGGAATTGATGCTCGTAGCAGGTTTTTCGGGTATTGGTAAAACTGCAATTGTTAATGAAGTTCATAAACCAATAGTTAAACAGCGCGGCTATTTTATTAAAGGTAAATTCGATCAATTTAATCGAAATATTCCTTTTTCGGCTTTTGTGCAAGCTTTTCGAGATTTAATGGCACAATTATTAAGTGAAAGTGATGCTCAATTGTCAAGTTGGAAAAATAAAATTTTACAGGCTTTGGGTGAGAGTGCACAGGTAATTATTGAGGTAATTCCTGAATTAGAACAAATTATCGGTAAACAACCACCCGCACCAGAATTATCGGGTAATGCTGCCCAAAATAGATTTAATTTATTATTTCAAAAGTTTATTCAAGTTTTTACGACTATTGAACATCCTTTAGTAGTATTTTTAGATGATTTGCAATGGGCTGATTCGGCTTCTTTGAAGTTGATGCAGTTGTTGATGAGCGATGAAAGCAAATATTTATTATTAATTGGAGCTTATCGAGATAACGAAGTTTTTCCGGTTCATCCTTTAGTTTTGACTTTAGAAGAAATTGTTAAAGCAGAAGCGATAGTTAACACAATTACCTTAACACCACTAAAGCAAGAAAGCTTAAATCAACTAGTTGCTGATACTCTTAATTGTTTTCCTTTAACGGCAAAACCGCTGACACAATTGGTTTATCAAAAAACTAAAGGCAATCCATTTTTTAGTACGCAATTTTTGAAAGTACTCTATGAAGATGGTTTGATTAAATTTAATAGAACTCATTCTTCCTTTAGTAAAGGGGGAAGTCAAGGGGGGTGGATATGCGATATTTCTGAAGTTAAGGCTTTAGCACTTACTGATGATGTTGTGGAATTCATGGCATTACAGTTGCAAAAGTTGCCAGAAGAGACGCAGGATGTTTTGAAATTAGCTGCTTGTATTGGGAATCAATTTGATTTGACAACATTGGCGATAGTTTCTCAAAATTCAGAAGCTCAAACTGCCTTGTATTTATGGAAAGCTTTACAATCTGGTTTAATTTTACCGCAAAGTGAAGTTTACAAGTTTTATTTAGAATCAGAAACAAACACTAGCTTGCTGCCAGAGGAAATTATTAACTATAAATTCCTC
>JBCCSG010000516.1:0-3854 GCA_039200565.1 Cyanobacteria bacterium P01_D01_bin.50
ATGATTCAAGACTGCTTTGTGCCGAAGATGAATTATTGTTAGAAGAACAAGCTACAAGCGCATACAGAATAGTTGCACTCAGCGCTCCTGTTATTAAGCGAGTGATTTTAGTTTTCATCGGTTTTCAAAGCTGTATCAACTAGTAATCAATTTATCGGGTATTTTGAAAAACACAATTGGCTGCAATCACAAAACTGTTTTTCAGTGTGACAAAAAAACATGACGAAAAAATGACAGCTAATTAAAAACTTATGATTTCGTAATTAAACTTTAACTTTCAACCCATAATTGAAAGTTAAGTGTTAGTTAAGCATACTAAGTGTTGAAGAGTTATATCAAGTCCGGCTAATTACTTACTATATAACCCAGAGCGATAAGCCCCAAGGACATAGACGAAGCCATCGTAATTCCTTGTTACTCATTACTCATTACTCATTACTCATTACTCATTACTCATTACTCATTACTCATTACTTGGTATGGATATTAAGGAAGCGAATGCATCAAAATTTGTAGAATTAGTGTTAGACTGCGTCGAATGCGAGTATCCCCACAGTAATATCTACTGGCTTGATAGCGACGATGATGTAAAACCACCCCGGGAATTGACTCCCGCTTTTTATGGCTGTTTGGATTGGCATTCAGCGGTACACGGGCATTGGTTGCTGGCACGTTTAGCTCGCTGTTTTCCTGAAGCGTCTTTCAGTTTAGCAGCAAAAGGCGCTCTCGAAAAAAGTTTAACTCCTCAAAATATTGAAGGAGAGGTTACTTATTTTCAGCATCATCCCAGATTTGAATGTCCTTATGGTGTCGCTTGGTTATTACAACTTGCCGCAGAACTTCATGAGTGGGATGATGTTGATGTCAAACAATGGCGAGTTGCATTGCAACCATTGGAAAATTTGATTGCAGATAACTTACAGCGCTGGCTGCAAAAACTGACAATTTGCGATCGCACTGGAATGCACAAGCAAACGGCTTTTGCCTTGGGTTTGATATTAGATTGGGCAAGATTAACAGAAAATGCCGATTTTGTGAACTTAGTTGAGAATAAAGCCAAACAATTTTATTTCAACGATAAAAACTATTCTTTACGATTTGAGCCGTTGGGATATGATTTTCTCTCACCAAGTCTTGCACAAGCAGACTTAATGCGGCGAATACTTACAAAAACAGCTTTTGCTGACTGGTTGAGTGAATTCCTCCCCGATATACCCCTTGATGATTCTACAAATTGGTTAAAACCAGTCGAGGTTGATAATTCCGAAGACTATATGCAATCTCATTTCCACGGACTAAATTTGAGTCGCGCTTGGATGCTTGAAGGAATAATTGCTAATTTACCAAATGGCGATCGCCGCATAAATACGCTGCACAATACTGCTGATATTCATCGTCAAATTGGATTAGCAAACGCCGTCAGCGAACATTATGCTGGCAGTCATTGGTTGGGAACTTTTGCCGTTTATCTAACAACTTCTCGTGGTTTGTTAACTTTTCCTTAAACAAATAATCAGATCCACACTTTGAAAACTGTGGATCTGAATATGTTTATTATTGAGAAGGGCTTTACTTCTGGTGGAATCTCAACATAGATTAACATCAAGTCCAACTAATTACTTGCTATATAATCTAGTAGTCCGCGAAGTGAACTATACTGGGTTAGTAATGAGAGAAAAATATATTTTTCTACCCCATCTTCCCCATCTCCCCCCTCTCAACCTACACCCAGCAATATTGGGTTGACAGACTACTAGTTATCTTAGACAAAGTGGATATCGCTATAGCTATAGCTATCAGCGACAATTGCAACTATATCAAAGCTAGGGAAAGGAATGAATCGAGAAGATTGAAGGCTATTTTCAGCGACTAGTTGTGTTTCAGCGCCAAGACTAAATGTATCGTAAGCACCATTGTTTTCAATTATGCCATCAACAAGACTATCTGCCATGGAAGAGCCTAAGTCATTACTGAGCAATGCATTTCCACCAGCTAATACATTGTCGCTAGCCATAGAGGAGCCTAAGTCATCACTGAGCAATGCCTTTCCACCAGACAATACATCATCGCTAGCCATTTCATAGGGCAGAGGAAAGGGTTTGAAGAAGTTGTTGACAGCTATGAAGTTACGTCCAAAGAAATAGCTTTGAGATTTGTCCAATTGGATCTTATCTTCACCTTTCTCGAAATCAGTAATGAAAGCGAAGTCATTGAGACCGAAAAATCCACCACCTCTATAGTAAGCCTTTTGAGAATCTCCAAGCACAAATGTGTCTGCGTCAGCACCTCCAGTAAGAATATCTACCTCATTTCTACCTGCACTGAAACTCTTGGAATCAACACCAATCAGGGTATCTTTACCGGCTAAACCTGAAATTGTATCATTGCCTCTTCCACCTTCAAGGATGTTATTTTGGTTGTTACCAATAATTTTGTCACTCTGTGAAGTACCAGTAACATCTTTAAAGTTCTGTACTTGGAATTTCAATGAACCCAGCCCTGGAACACCGTTAACAACCAGACTTTCCTTTGCGAGATTAATATCAAATGATGTTGTCGTACTCTTACCAGTAGAACCATCAATAGCGTTAGCTCTTCCTTTCGCTCCAACAATTCTCTCGATATTGAGAATTTGGTCTGTACCAGCAAAACCTTTATTGACTACACCGGCAGCTTCTAGGGTAATAGCTTGACCTAAATGACTGTAGTCTGCCGTATCAAATCCAGTGCCGCCATCTAAGGTGTCATCACCAGTTCCACCGATTAAAGAGTCATTACCACTACCACCCTCTAGAAGATCGTTACCATCGCTAAATCGAGAAAAGAAGATTTTGCCTTTATTTCCTCCGCCAATGACATCATTACCAGCACCACCACGCACGGTGTCATTTCCACCAAGGCCAAAAATTGTGTCATTGCCTCCTCCACCATCGAGAACATTATTGTTATTGTCACCGAAAATTGTGTCGCCTTGTGAAGTACCGGTAACATTAACAAAGTTCTGAACTTGGAATTTCAACAAACCCAGCCCTGGAACACCATTGACAACCAGACTTTGCTTTGCGAGGTTAACATTAAATGATGTTGTCGAACTCATACCAGTGGAACCATCAATGGCGTTAGCTTTTCCTTTTGCACCAATAATGGTTTCAATTTCAAAGAGTTGATCTCTGCCAAAAAAGCCTTTATTTACAACACCCGCAGCTTCTAGGGTAATAGCTTGACTTAGAGAGCTATAGTCGGCGGTATCCTTTCCACCGCCTCCTACAAAAATGTCGTTGCCGAAGCTACCGGTAATTCTATCGTTTCCTTCCAGAGCAAGAACTATATCGTTTGAGAAGGTAGTAGAAAGTGAATCATTAGAGGGAGTGCCAAAAATTATGTTATAGAAAAACGATAAACTATTTGTAGGTACAGTAGATAAAGTAGATACACCAGATATAGTAGATAAATCTGAAGGAAGATAGGATTTTAAAAGTGATTCGTCAATGATTGTTTTCATGATTTTGTTATTTTTGGTTTGATAAAATGTTTGTTTTATTTAGATGAAACAAGATGAAATGTTGCATCAATTATGATATTGATGCCAACAAAAACTATTTAGAAACATTACTCCAAGATGAAAATCAAAGCGGTTTTTCAAACAAGAGAAATAATGATATTCAATTAATTGACTCTCAAGAAATTACTGTGTTTAGCTCTATAAACAATATAAGCGGATACTGTTGAATTCAACTAGATCAGTTTTTGTTGTTATGATTTTTATTTGGTGAAGAAAGAATAAAGAATATCCGAATCGGCTGCAACTTCCTTTAACCAGCAGCACTTACAGCATTGTGTATTGCGATCGCAAT
>JBCCSG010000517.1:0-3842 GCA_039200565.1 Cyanobacteria bacterium P01_D01_bin.50
GCTGAGTAAAATCCTGGGAAGTGAGTGGATTGTTCGTGCTAGTTGCGGTCATATTCGCGAACTCAGCAATGAAGGTGAGGATTCTTTGGGTTTTATTATGGATGGTAGTAAGGTGCGGTGTCGCTACATTCCCCGTAGTCAACAAGCTAAGGAAACTATCAGTAAGTTAAAAGCTGCGGTTAAACAGGTAAGCGAAGTAGTTTTAGCCACAGACCCCGATCGCGAAGGTGAAACGATTGCTTGGCACTTAAAGGAAGCTTTGGGCTTGAGAGAGCCAAAACGGGTGGTTTATACGGAGATTACAGAAGCTGCTGTAGGCGCTGCTGTAGCTAAACCCAGACGCTTGGATTCTAATTTGGTTGGGGCTGGATTGTGTCGGGATTGTTTGGATAAGTTAGTTGGTTACAAGGGTAGTCCGTTAGTTTGGGCTTTGAATAATGGTGCAAAGAGTGTGGGAAGGGTTCAGAGTGCTACCCTACATTTAATATGTCAGCGAGAGAGGGAAATTCTCACTTTTGTACCCCAAGATTATTGGAGTGTTTGGGTCGATTATGTTGAAGGATTCCGCGCTTTTTATAAGGGAATGGTAAATTCTCCTCCCGAGACAGCACAACAAGACGATCGAGAGAATGACGACACTGTATACAAAAAGTCTGAGAAAACCGAATCCACTCGGGTACTTTCCGAAGCTGAAGCCGACCGTTTGGTAAGTGAAGCACGAAATCATCCTCATAAAGTTATTAAATACGAAGGGAAAATTACCAAGCGTCAACCACCTCCACCTTTTATTACTTCTACCCTGCAACAAGCTGCTGGTTCAAGATTAAAGTTTGCTCCAGAGAAAACTATGCAGGTAGCGCAAAAGTTGTATGAGGCTGGTTTAATTACTTATATGCGGACAGATTCGGTAATGTTAAGCCCCGAATTCTGCGCTAGCGTCCGTAAGTGGTTGGAGCAAAACGACCCCGATAATTTACCCCAGAAAACTGCAAGACATCGCAGTAATAAAACTGCTCAGGAAGCTCACGAAGCGATTCGTCCGACTAATATATTTCGTCCTTCCGTGGAGTTACGAGTTGAACTTTCCGCTGATGAATTTAATCTGTATGTAATGATATGGAAAAGAGCCGTCGCATCTCAATGTCGTCCCGCTGAACTCCGCAAAACTCTTGTCATAACTCAATCTGGTGAAATACTTTGGCAAGCTAGGGGACAGGTAGTAGAGTTTCTCGGCTACGCAAAATACTGGTCAAATTTAAGTAAAGATACAATTTTACCTAATTTACAACAAGGGCAAATATTAACCTTAGAAAATGCCGGTCATGAAAAGAAAAAGACTCAACCACCACCACGCTACAGCGAACCAAAATTAGTGCAGTTAATGGAGCGTAAAGGAATTGGTCGTCCCAGTACCTATTCTCCCACCATCGCGACTCTGAAAAAACGCGGTTACGTACAATTAACAAAAAGTAATTTACAACCGACAGGTTTAGGTCTAGAGGTAGATGATTTTTTACAGAAAGCTTTACCAGATTTATTAAAAACAGAATTTACGGCGAAAATGGAGGATGCTCTCGATAGTATTGCTTCGGGAAAACAACCTTGGGAGAAATATCTTACCAATTGGAATCAAGATTACTTTGCTCCAGCTTTAGCAAAAGCGAAAATCGTACCCGTTGTTGGGTCGTCTAATGGTAATAAAAATTATCCTACCGCGGAACGTAAATATGATATATCGAGAACTCGCTGTCCGCAATGTAATAATCATTTAGCGAAAATTAAGAGTAATAAGGTTAAAAAGAAGTATTTTCTTAAATGTGTCAGTGGTTGTGAAAATGTGGTTTTATTTTGGAGCGATTATAGTAAAAGTTGGCGATCGCCACGTTCGAGCGGTGATAAGACAAGAGAAAAACAGAAACCTCCAGCAAAACTTACCAAGTATCCCTGTCCGGTATGTAAGAAACCCTTGGAAGAGTACGCTTATGTAAAAGACGGACAAAATAAAACTATGTTACGGTGTTCGGATCCTAATTCACGGAAGGATAAGAAGCATAAGGAAGCAGTTTATTTTAATACTGCTAAGGGTTGGTGGAGTCCGAAGTTTGGGAATTTAAACGCAGAGTGACGCTGAGGGAAACGCTGAGGTTCGCTGAGTTTTTTTTTGAGTGGAAATTATATATTATATGATGTCCGGTTAAACAACTGTCATTGCGAACGAAGTGAAGCAATCGCAAAGTATTGGGATTGCGTCGTTTCACCTAGTGACCCTCGCAATGACATATTATTGGTGATTAACTGAAAATAATATAAGTACCCCAGGAAAGTTTTTCAATCCCCGAAAAGGGGAATAAATTTCAAACCCACTTTTAAACCCGTACTTGTGAGACAAGAAGGTTCTGAAGTTTCAATCCCCCAAAAGGGGAATAAATTTCAAACATATTTTGATACTCACGGCACTTGAAGTCGAGTTCAAGTTTCAATCCCCGAAAAGGGGAATAAATTTCAAACTTTTGTACTAACAATTGCCATGTTCCTAGTCATATCTAGTTTCAATCCCCGAAAAGGGGAATAAATTTCAAACCCTACCCTTGTAGAACCCTTGCCACAAAAGGTTTTGAAGGTACTATTTTAGCGGAGGGTCTAAATTAACTACCAATAAACCAAAATTATTGATATAAACCAACAAAAACAACAGCTTCAAACCACCATACAGTAAGCGATTAGCGGGGGGTAACGGAAGAATCAGCGTTTGAGAGATTGCCGTACCCCCGCTAAAAATTTACGTATGGAAAGCTGAAACAAGTTATTCAGTTTTCGAGATTCTGTATTTCTAAGTTAAGAGTATAACAAAGTACTCCTGATTTTTTGCGTTCTAAAACACAAATGTTACATTTATTTGAAAATGCAGGAAACCGCTCTGGTATATTAAATGGTGCCCTGCGGCATCATCTAATTAGTAATCTTGAATCAAATTGATTTGTGCCGTAACACACCCTACAAACAAATGTACTACTCCCGTTCCGCTCTAAGATTTCCTATAAAAATTTCTCCCTCACTCCCTCTCTCCCTCTGAGCAATAGGTAATCTTTACCGGGAAAGGAGTAAATGGTGCCCTGCGGCATCATCTAATTAGTAATCTTGAATCAAATTGATTTGTGCCGTAACACACCCTACAAAAAAATGTACCAATTGGGTAAGTTCTATTGAAGTCAAAATCATTAATAAACAAAACTAAAGTCTTGACTTTTTTTACTTTCTCTTTGATACTGCAATCTTTCTTGCCATCTCAATACCCTTTCCCATCTTTGTTGGGGGGAACTCAATTCAACCGCAAGAATTTTCTCGATCATTGGTGTAAATATAGGTTCGATTTCGTCGAATACTTCTAGGGGATTTTTACCGTAAATTGTAGGTATGAAGGGGATTTTACCCACAATCTTATCTCGATGTTTTGCTTCAAAAGCTTCGACTTGGGGGAACTGATTGAGACATTTATTTAAAACATAAACTACGGGAATTCCCAATTCTTCATCAATAGCACGGATATCTTCGGAAATTGCGATCGCATCAGGAGTTCCTTCTACTACCACGACTACTACATTAGCACCAATGGGCAAACCAAATCTACCGGCATCCTCACCACCACCACAGTCGAGAACTACGGTTCCGGTGGTAGATAAAGCCACCCAAGATTTTAAGGGGTTTAACGTTGCGTGAGAACAGCGATTAGAATAAAGTTCTTCTATCCGCAAAGCGCTAGTTCCCACAGACATCAGCGCTAGTTTGTCATCAAGAGCTTTTGTATACTTTTGAGTAAAAAAGTCAGGTGGTTCAACTGAAAA
>JBCCSG010000518.1:0-3746 GCA_039200565.1 Cyanobacteria bacterium P01_D01_bin.50
AATGTACAGCTATCGTATGAAGGCGATGATTTTCTCCTGTTGAATCAATCATGGAAGCTAAGAGCGAAGTAACTATCAAATTTAGTGGCGGACTCCCTAAAGCAAACCCAGCACCGAACAAGAAAGTTGAAATCGTTATCACCGACCAGAACGGTGTGAATTTTTGGGTGATGCTCAATGCCAAAAGCTGGCGTAAAGCTGAGTCGAATACACAGGCATTTGCAGATTGGGTTGGGGCTATTTCTGGAAAGCTTGGCGGACAGCGCAGCGATGGCTTTGAGGTCGTTGGAGCAGGAATCCAAGTGTTTGAGAAGAAGAAGCCGAAAGAAGCTAAACAGCCAGAGGCGGTTGCCAGCTAATGACGACAATGAAGCGCCCGGTTATCGGGCGTAGCTCCTTTTTTGTGCCACCAACGACCATATTCACTTTTATATTTTTATTATCTTATTAATTACTTAACCATATACACCATTTTTTCAGCAGTTACTTACCAGAAACTGCTGCTGCTGTTTATGTCTCTTCTAATCATATATCACTACTACTCTTCAACCAATTTTTCAATTTGAGCTAGTAGTTTTTCTAAAGCCTTCTGCTTTTTAGGATTGTCCCAGACTTTAGATTTTTGCAATCGTGGTAGTGCAATTTTGTAGCGCTCTTTGAGCGGGTTTACTGTTGTTGTTACTTTATTGGCTGCTTTAACACGCTCGTTAATTTGAGTAAGAGATAAGTTTTGGGCAATCGCTTCTTCTATTAAATCTTGCCGTTTTTTGTCATCTTTAACTTTGGCGATCGCCCTGGCTTTGGTGTACTCCAATTTCCCTTGTCGCAACGCTGACAGTACATCTGAAGGTAGCTTGAGCAACGGTAGGCGATTTTTGACAAACGACTCCCAACCCATCTTTCCTAAAGATGTAAATAGCTCCTCAATTAACTTAGTTTCGCTTTGAGACATAACGTTATGTCTCACCTCCGAATCTTCATCTTTATGACGGTCGCAAACGTTCCGCATTCGATTAAGATAGCTGATTACAACGTCAAGAGAAGTATCCAACTGCATTGCTAACAGTTCCAAAATCCCCTCGGTTTCTTCCAGGGGGTTGAGGTCTTCTCGTTGCAGGTTTTCTACTAAGCGTACTTTATGGGTAATGGCATCGTCCATATCGCGGACGATTACTGGTACTTCGGTTAGTTCTGCCATTTGGGCGGCTTTGAAACGGCGTTCTCCGGCGACCAACTCGTAGTTATTCTTTGGTAAAGGACGCACTAACAGAGGTTCAAGAATTCCCAGTTCTTTTATTGATGCCGATAGTTTTTCTAATTTATTGGGGTCGAAGTAACGCCGGGGTTGGGATTCGGGTAATTTGATTGCTCCAATAGCTATGCTCGAAGACGGTGCGTCATTTTTGTTTGGGGTATCGTGAGGGGCAGCCCCTTCTCCAAGTAAAGCTCCGACACCTTGGAGTTTACTGGTGTAGGGTTGTTTTTTCTTAGTTGTTTTATTAGTTGTTGTTCTATTAGCTGTTGTTCTATTAGCTGTTCTATTAGTTGCTTTATTCATGGTAGTTTCTCTAAGGCAGAAGTAATTTTTTTCATCACCCTAATTGCTGGGTGTTTGGGATTCGTTATAGCTAAAGGTAAGCGAGCTTCACTAGCATCGGCAAATGCTATTGTTTTGGGTATGGGGTCAAAAACTGTAGCTAGGGGCGATAATTGTTCTTTTATTGCTTCATAAGTCCGACTTTCTTGCGCGGTACGGGCATCATACATTGTAGGAATAAAACCAGCAATCGCCAAAGAAGGATTTGCACCTTTTCGCAAGCGAGCGACAGTTTTGAGTAATAAATCGGTTCCTTGAAATGATTTGAACTGGCACTGAATTGGAACTAATACGTGAGTTGCAGCGACTAAGCTAACTACGCTCAAAATACCGAGAGATGGGGGACAGTCGATGAGAATGTAATCATACTTGTCTAGTACGGGAGTAAGTGCATTTTTTAGTCGCATCTCGCGCATTAGTGCTGCTACTAGTTCGAGTTCGGCAGCGCTTAGATTAATGTTAGCAGGAGTAAAGGACATACCGTGAATAAGTTCTGGATGCACGGGTAAATCTTCTTCTCCTACTACTGCTTGATATATGGTTTGAGTAATATTTTCCGGTTCAAGACCCATAAACGTCGTTAAAGATGCTTGCGGGTCCATATCAATAAGTAGGACGCGATTTTTCTTTTTTTGGGTGAGGTGGTAGCCCAAGTTCATCGTTAAACTTGTTTTTCCTACCCCCCCGCTTTGGTTAAATAACGCAATAATGTGAGTTTTGGTCACGAGTTGTATGAAGGCAGTTGTAATAAAGATAGTTTTTAATTAAGCCAGATTTTACGCCGTCAGGTGTTGCAATACAACTGGGTTGAGTTATATATTTTACTTTTTAATTCGTTTTAGGAGCATCTCGATTTAAACAAAGCGACCCATATTGCAGAGTGCAATATATAGGTAAAACTGTTAAACATCTTTATAAATTCACGAATTGCGCTAACGAGGGCGGCCAAGCTCGAAAATTAAGTTGAACTGTACGGAGTAATAATGTCAAGCTCGAAACTGATAATGAGTTCTGTGTTGACTGTCTCTCTTTTGACGATGTTATCGCAACCTATACAGAACGCATATGCGGATGAACCTGTAGAAGAGACAACGGAAACTATAGAAAAGCCCGATACCTTTAATGATATTTCAAATCACTGGAGTCGCCATGTCATCAACTGGATGGCTGGGAATAATCCACGTTCTATTTCTTATTTAAAAGATAGGGAAAAGAATTTTCGACCGGGATGCCCAATTACACGAGGGGAATGGGTTGCTATGTCCGCGAACATACTCGATTTGAAAAACCGTCCCTCCGCACCAGGAAAGCAAGTCACCAATACACCGAGATGTCCAGATATTCCTTCTTGGCGCTGTCCATTTTCCGATATACGAGCAACTGAGAGTACCAACCCACCAGAACTCTTTCAATACTACCAAGCTACCTTTCATGCCTGGAGAACTGGAATGATATCCGGCTATCAAAATGGTACTTTCCGACCCAATCAGCCATTAACTTATACCGAAGCCATCGCATCATTAAATGGTGGTCTAAACCTAGTAGCACAGATTGATAAGCGCAAAAAGCAAAGCGGAGAAAAACCATCAATTGTCGGTACTGACTATTTTATGAATGGCAGTGTAATGAAAGATAAGTGGTTCGCAAAACCGCTCCACGGTGCATTGCTGGCTAACTTAGTAGCATTGGACTGGCCGCTTGAATTTTACCCCAAAGCGTCACTTAGTCGAGGCGAAGCCGCTGTAATAATGTACCTAGTTCTTGCTTACAAAGGTCAAGCTAGCTTGGATAACCCGATTCTTAAAAAAGAAATAGCGCCGTCGAGCGGCGAGTATGCATTCAGACGTATTCGCAAAGCCGGAGAAGTTGATTTTTCTTTTAGTCCGCCTTCTTTTCAACGAGAATGTAACAATTGAGATAGGAGATTTCTTATAAGTGAAATTGTGTGGATATAACGCCTGCTGAACAACACTTCCATAAAATATCGCCCGCGATTTCAACAATTTAAGAGATGTTGATTTCACCTGCATCCTGTAGTGAGAGAGTTTCAAAAAGCTAAGTAAGAATAATTTAGATTTTTTCTTACTTGGATTTAAAAAAGGCTGAGAAGACAATAGTTGTGGGAACCGATACTCAGCAAGAATCCTGC
>JBCCSG010000519.1:0-3707 GCA_039200565.1 Cyanobacteria bacterium P01_D01_bin.50
AATTTTTACAATCTTCCTTACCCAAACGATTTACGATTAAATCCCGATGGAAGCCCAGATTTAACAGGATTTCCAATTCCAGATAATAATATATTCGCCGAAAGTATAAAAAGTATTGCAGATGATAGCTCCGGTTTCCCTACAAACACTGCGGGCTATTTTCGATTTAACTTTCCTGTTGCTTCCCAAAATATTGATGATGTTATCCCAGCAGATAATGATTCACCGATTTTATTAATAGATATTGACCCTGATTCTCCGAATCGAGGTGAGTTATTACCAACAGTTGCATCAACTTTTAGACCAGATATTAATTACGCTCCACCTTTCTTACTCGGAGTTGCTCCTGCACCCGGTATAATACTAAATCCCAATCGCACATACGCTTATGTAGTCAAAAGCTCCTTGGATAATGCAGTCGGTAGACCTTTGAATGCTTCCCCGACCTTGCAGCAATTAATTGATGGTGAAACACCCGAAGGTGAACTAGGACAAGAAGCAAGCGAACTTTATCAACCACTTTGGGAAACCCTTGAACAAATTGAAGTTAATTCCAACGAAGTGGCAGCAGCGACAGTATTTACCACAGGAGATGTAGTATCGGAATTTGCCAAATTATCCGATGAAATTCTAGAGCGTTACGATGTCAAAATTGAAAATTTACAGCTAGACCCAGAAGATGGTGCGAGCAATCCGCGTTTCTACGAACTACAGGGAACCGTAAAAATGCCGCAGTTTCAAACAGGAAATCCCCCATTTAATACCCAAGGACTTTTTGAATTTGACGAAAACGGTTCCCTCATAGAACAGCGAACCGAAGAAGTTCCCGTTGTAATTACCATACCTAAAACACCGATGCCAGATGGTGGTTATCCCTTAATGGCTTATTTCCACGGTTCAAGCGGTTTGACTACTCAACTAGTAGATAGAGGTCCGATAACCCAACCAGGGGGAGAACCAACTCCCGGACAAGGACCTGCATTTGTAGTCGCTGAAAAAGGATTTGCTGCTGTAAGTAGTGCTTTACCGCTGAATGAAGAACGTTTTCCCGATAACTCAAATATTACCTATTACAATCCACAGAACTTAGCAGCTTTCCGAGATACCTTCCGACAAACTGTAATCGAGCAAAGATTACTACTAGAAGCAATGGAAGAATTAAAAATTCCTTCAGAGGTAATAGGTTCTCAAGGAGATGTTTTGCTTCCCGATGGAGAAACTGATTTCGGATTTCAAAGCTCACCTGTAATGGCTTTTGGACAATCCTATGGAGCGCAAGTAGCTAACATTATTAGTGCTATAGAACCAAAAATTGGCGCTGTAGTATCAAGTGGTTCACCAGCGTATTTTGCCTTACAGGCTGGTGAAAACGATGACATTGCGTCTCTTGCTCGTTTATTTGTAGGAACATTACAGGAGCTTAATCCCATTTATCCCGCTCTTAACTTGGTTGAAACTGCATGGGGAGCAGTAGACCCAATCGTTTATATGCCGTATATTGCTCAAAGACCGTTACCGGGTAATCCAGTACGCTCGATATATCAACCCGTCGGTCAAGGAGACACTATAGTTTCTGAAAATGTATTTAACGCTCAAGCTCTTGCTTCAGGAGTGGAACAAGCAGGTGAAATACTTTGGCCAGAAATGCAAGAATCTCTCGCTTTAAAAGGTTTAGATGGGATTGAATCTTATCCAGTTGCTAATAATTTAGTCTCAGAAAATGGAACACCATATACAGGGGTTGTAGTTCAGTATGAAGGTGATGGAATTGCCGATTCCCACGGAATTTTTGCTCAATTAGATGAGGTGAAGGAGCAATATAGTGAGTTTTTTGATAGTTTTCAGAAAACAGGAGTCGCTGTTGTAAATAAGTCTTAGATTGAAGTCCGTCGGGAGTTAAAAATCGGGAAATCATTGTAGGGTGTGTGACGGTTAAAATAACTTATAAAGCACAACGAACTAATTAGAAACTGCCGTCACGCACCATTTTAAATTCAGTACAGTTAAAACCTCACCCTGTCCTTCGGACATCCCTCTCCACAATATCGGAGAGGGAAATTTTTTAAGTGTGAATACGTTTTTATGATTTTAATTTTGGTATCAAAAATTTTTGTATTTACAAAACTCAAGATTAAAAAATTAGAATTATGGATTTGACGTTGTTAATTGTAATAAAAAATTACAAAAAATTAGTTAATTGAGAATAGCATCATTAATAATGCGAATATTGTCATTAAATTAACGAAAATACGTTGTTGTAGTGTGTGTATAAAAAAGTTGTCGAAATTTAAAAAAAATTTTTGATATAATCCATTGGGACCTTTACATGCTGTTTAAAGCTAAAGAGGAATAGCGCAGATTGACTCGTGGTCGAAGCGAATTGAACTACCGCTACGCTTGATTCGGTTACGTAGAGACAGGCTAGAAAATTAACTAGTTATACCCAAAATACTAAAGCCTGCCTCTACGCCGCTGCGCTAACC
The DNA here is from genome assembly GCA_039200565.1 of Cyanobacteria bacterium P01_D01_bin.50. GTDB lineage: Bacteria > Cyanobacteriota > Cyanobacteriia > Cyanobacteriales > Nostocaceae > Rivularia. The sequence continues at coordinate 2,484 of JBCCSG010000519.1, forward strand.
GAATCATAGTTCAATTCTGAAAAATAAAAGTTTTTCAGAATCATTGTAGGGTGTGTGACGGCTAAAATAATTTATCAATCACAACGAAATAATTAGAAATTGCCGTCACGCACCATTTTGAAAATAATAAATTTATCTATTAGGATGGGGTTCCAAATTTCATTTTAAAGAAACCCAAATGTATTGACACAAACTTGATTTTGAGTATTTTTAGTAGCTAGCATGACAAAAGCCGAATCTAGGGCTGCTCATGAGTAAAAACGCTGCTTTTATCCCATCATTTCGTTTCAAAATCGCTGTTCGTTTAGCGCTTGTTTTGCTGTGTGTTTCGTCATCTTTAGTATTTAGCGATATTAGTTGGGGAAAAAAGCCGACTCGGGAAGAGATTAGGAATTTGATTGAAAAGTTAAATACAAATGATGAATGGGACCGGGATAAGACTATTGAGAAATTAAAGAAAATTGGTGAAGATGCTGTTCCTTTTTTAGTGAAAGTTGCTTTAGACGATGAAAGCTTGTTTATGCGAATTGGTGTTAAGGAAGTTTTAATAGACTCGGACTACGAGATAGCAGGAAATGAATTAATTATAGCTTTGGAAGACACGGATATAAGAACTCGCCGTAGAGCGATTAAATGGTTCAGTGAATGGTTGAGCAAGAGAAGTTGGAATATAAAATCTAAATATCTTTACATTGTACCCAAACTAACTAAACTTTTGGATGACAAAAATAGCTCAGTACGTAGCAGTGCTGCTTATGCTTTATGGAGTATGGGTGAAAAAATAGCTCCCGATGATGAAGTAATAACAGCATTAACAAAGCGTTTGAATGATGACAAAGATAATTCGGTACGTAGCAATGCTGCTGGTGCTTTAGGGAGTATGGGTGAAAAAGCAGCTACCGATGATGAAGTAATAACAGCATTAACAAAGCGTTTGAATGATGACAAAGATGATTTGGTACGTAGCAATGCTGCTGGTGCTTTATGGAGTATGGGTGAAACAGCAGCTACCAATGAAGTAATAACAGCATTAACAAAGCGTTTGAATGATGACAAAGATGATTTGGTACGTAGCAATGCTGCTGGTGCTTTAGGGAGTATGGGTAAAAAAGCAGCTACCGATGATGAAGTAATAACAGCATTAACAAAGCTTTTGAATCACAAAGATGATTCGGTACGTAGAAATGCTGCTGGTGCTTTAGGGAGTATGGGTGAAAAAGCAGC
>JBCCSG010000520.1:0-3699 GCA_039200565.1 Cyanobacteria bacterium P01_D01_bin.50
GGGAATTGTCGCAGCACTAATTTTGAGGCATTACAGAAAGCAGGTTTTGAAGAATGATGCAATTTCAACATCAACAACAAAATCCAAATTATCAAAACAATCAACATACAACCGATGATTTTGATGAAAGCTGGGTGCCAAATCCTCACGGACAAGTACGCACAAGTGCTGAAACACCTGGATTAATCAATCTTATAGGGTCAAAAAACTTAGATTCCTTACTAATGAATCCCTGGTTGATGTCGATTTTTGTTGCAACACTAATTTTGGTCGTTATTGCTGCCATTGCAACAACTCTGTCTAGTCAAAGTTCGTCAAAACAAAATCCTGAACAAGAAGCATACGAGCGCGCTTTTACAAAAGTCTCAGAATTTGGAAGCAGCCCACAGTAATTTTCGGGAATATTTGACTCGCAATGATTATAGTTCGGGGATAGTAAGCAATCCCGGTTTATTGCAAGCAGTAGTTTTGGAAGGGAGCGCAAGATATCGTAATTCCGTTATTGCTATTCAAAATCAAAAGGAAAATCCTGCTTACAACCAACACGAAGAGGTAATTAATCTTAATTCAGAAATTGAAGCTTTGAAAAGAATCAATCTTGGTGCATCAGGAAAAGAAGCTGAACTAAAGTATGTTGACCCCAGTACGGGTTCGTGGGTAACAATTCCAATTGATTCTGCCGAACTTACTGCAAGTGGCTTGGTCAAGTTGAATATTATCTCAAATAGCAGAAGAGAAACAACACAGCGGTTCAATTTAGTTACGATTGCTCAAAATACACGGCTTCGATTAGACGAAGTGAAAGCTACGATGTTGGAAGCTTTACGTGTTAAAGGGCTAAATCCAGTTGCATCAGAACTTGAAAAGACTGATTGGTTTGGTAAAAAAGCAAGCCCGAAAGATGCACAGATATCTGATTATCAACAATTAGAACCAGAACCAATCCCTGCGACTCCATTAAATAAACAACAGATACCAGAAGACAAACCCTCAACCAAACTCAAAGGGGGTGAAAATGACTAATAAACTAATATTCGCGCCCATAACTCTGCTAGTGGGAGGTTGGATGTTTACTAATAGTTTTAGCACCAACACAATCCAACAATCAGCAACACCATATTCGACCCAGCAGCAAATTGTAGAAGTAGAAATGCCAGAACCTGCAAAGTCCTTTTTAAGATTTGGTGGTGCAGCTATCGCATCTGTTGGAACATCAAGTTTAGTGTTTTGGGAGTTAGCCAGTAAAAAACGGAGTACCAAGCCTCAACTTTTATTAGCTTCCTCTCAAAATTTTTTTCCCACTCAATCTCAATTGCACAATAATTCTCTCCCAATGCCACCACCAGTTCAAAAAAATCAAGAAGCATCAGCACCACACAATACCCTAATACCTAACTCTACCCAACAGCCAAATGATTCAGGAAAAGCTGAACGAAGCAAGAAAGTACCAAGTTTTTACCAAACAAGTCCTATCGAAGCTTCAGTATCTAATAATCATGATGCTTTAAATGGATTTAACCCACAAACGAACTTTGAAGATAAATATGCCGAAGTTAAATCCTTAATCTATGAAAACACGGTAGGTATTGTTGGTAAAGAAAAAGGTAGTGGAAAAACCTCAAAACTTGGTTATCTAATTGCCGAACATATAAAGCTAGGTCATCTAGTATGGATGGTAAATCCTTTTGCAAAGGGTCAACAGTGGAAAGGTATTAAGGTTTTTGGACGCGGTTATAAGTTTGTCGAAGCTACTAATGCCATACGTGAATTCACACGCATTGCGTTTTGGAGAATAGCAGAAGCTGGCGATGAAACCAAAGAATATGAACCTTTCGACGATTATCATTTGCACTTATCGCTTGACGAAATGTCCAATTATTCCAGCGAAATAGATACGATTGATTCTACTGTTATGCCGAAGTTCTGGGAAGCAGTAGTGCAATTTTTACGACAAGCAAATATGTCCGTATCTTTTGCAAGTCACGGCGATACTCAAGCGATGTTAGGTGGTGCAAAAGCTCTCGCGGGTAAATCGCAAACCATCAAAGATGCCATAGTGTGGTTATATGCCCAAGCCATTACTGACACTAGCGTTGAGGGTAATAAACGCTGTGCTGGTTGGGCATATTTGATTCGTCCAGATGGGGGAGAAAGAGGAAAAACAAGAATTGAAATTCCCTCTTGGATGCAGGGGGCACCTGCAACTCGAATTGATGGAAAAGACAGATACAACTATATCCAACTTGTTCAAAAATACTGTCCTCAGTATTTGTATCTTCCGGCTACAGCTAAAAATACACAACAGCCAGAAGAAAGTTCATCGTCAGTCACAGATACCGAACAGTTTCGTCAAAAACTAATTGAGCAAGAGGATATCTGGGGTTCCAATGGAGATAAAAATAACTAGCTTTTCTGTGTTAAATCATTCATAAGCGAAATTTTAACTAATTAAATTAGGAGTCAAAATGGTTAGAAAACAATTGCGAGGAAGAAATTTACCACAATTAAGAGAAGGTCATGATTTAGACACCCGTGTGATTGACGCGAATTATTCTGAATTCGATGATGATTATGAGAACCATTATTCTGATGGTAGTAGATGGCATAATCGAGCATACAATGCAGGACGTTACGCCAAAAAAGCTTATGATTGGAGCCATAATTATACTCGTGGTGTAACTCCAGCGATGGAGAATGGAGCGAACGCTGCAATTGGGACTTTGGGTACAGTAGCCAATCACACTAATCCTTTCAAGCCCTGGCGTTCTTTTGCTTTTTGGAGTATGAGTATTGGTACTTTAGTTGTCGGCTCCTGGGTTGCTCAGTTCTTTTTAGGTGGGCTGATTGCAACTCGTAATCCCCGACAATTACCGCAAAATACTTCAACCCCAGTCCGCGGACGGTCATGGTGTCGTTAATGCCGGTAAACCCGTCGCGAATGGTGTTTGGAATGGGTTTGGTCAAGTTGCAACGGGTGCAGGAGATAGTTTAGATAAGGCTGTACGTTTACAGACCGCTGAAACTAATAATTGGCAGCAGCCACCTGTCAATGTACAGCAGCCAAAACAGACAACTACCTTACCTCTGACCAATTGGACTGGTTATGGGTATCAGCCGATAAGGAGGAAGTAGGAGAGAGGGAGAGAGTGAGGGAGTGAGAGAAAAAGAAACAAATATTGAGGTAAGTTAGAAATGTTCAAAAAGTCAGATAAATTCCCTCACTCCCTCCCTCCTTCACTCCCTCACTCCTCTTGGATGAGGCTTCCTGCATCAAGCTTTCTTATTACCAGTACTGTATTTGTTGTATTTATTCTAGATATGACTTCTCCTGGCTATGGTTCGTTTGCTTTAATTCCAAATGCGCGACCATTAATTGCAACACTTACTACAGATATCCGCTCGGATTTAAGAAAGTTGATGCGTTCTGAACCCTCACGGACGGTAGAAATTCAAACAAACGAGGAACCATTTAACTGCCGAACGTTGTTAGATGCTTATCAGAAGGACGCGGAATGTCATTTCAATCCGAAGAATTATTAAAATATCTCCCAGTAGAGATTCAATATAGATAATTATAATGACCGATTCAGTTAAATTAGGCTACAAATGGGATTTATTAAATATCCTACTGCTATTTTTCATTACAACCTTTGCACTAAGTAAACCAGTAATCAAATTTGTTTCAGATAGTGTAGAAAA
>JBCCSG010000521.1:0-3698 GCA_039200565.1 Cyanobacteria bacterium P01_D01_bin.50
TCATCTATCACTACTACCGCAGGATCGGTAGATTTATCTTTTAATAAATTGGAAATCAGTCTAACTACAGCACCTGTAGCTAAACAGAATACTATAGCTTGATGATTTTCCCACAAATTAGTTACGTGATTTTTCAGAGAATCTTTGTATATCTGTACGTGACTTATTTCTGATAAAGATTCTGGAACCCACAAAGTAGCGGCGTTATTTTGGCAAAGTGGTTGAAGCTTATTTGCACCAGTGGGAGTAGTAGCGATAAAAGCGATGGGAGAAAATTCGGTGAAGAGCAATTTAGGTTTCCTATTGGCTGGCAGACTGTGATATTTTAGTATCCCATGGGTTGATGTTGGACGATCGCAAATGTGTGTTTTTCGCCAAACACAATTTATTGTTGAATAAATAGGGAATTGCATTCCCCAGCAGATACTGATTTTATTTTCGCCAAACAACTAAAACATTCATCTGCTCTGAAAATATATTGATGAGTATAAATATTAATAAATATCCCTAGGATTTAAGGAGGAAGATTTATGAGCCTTTTGAAAACTCACGTAGCTTTAAATGCTACTAACATAGAAAAATCAGTTACATTCTACCGAGCAATGTTTGGCGTTGAACCTGTGAAATACAAGTCTGATTACGCTAAATTTGATATCGCCAACCCACCATTAAATTTGACCCTCAATCAAGTTAATAGTATAAATACTGATAGTGCTTTGTCCCATTTAGGCATACAGGTAGAGAATACAGGGGAAGTAGAAGCTGCGATTAAACGCTTTAATGAAGCTCAATTAGATTTGTTTACAGAGGAAAATACAGATTGTTGTTATGCTTTGCAGGATAAAGTATGGGTAACCGATCCCGATGGTAATAAATGGGAAGTATTTGTGGTTAAGGTTGCTGATACAGAACCAGAAAACAATATGGAATTCGCAAAAGCTCAGACTTGTTGTAATTAAAGCATGAGGGATATAAATAATAGTTGCTCTTATCAAAAGGGAGTAGTGAGTGGAAATAAGTCTTTTAAGCTATTAAACATTCTGTTGTATAGCGCTGGAAAATTCTAGACCTACTTCTTAACCTTGTGGATGGATTTAGTTATTACTCCGCTAACTCATTACTCCTTAATCATGATTTTCGACGCGGAGGATGATTCTCTGGAGGTGGCTCGGGAGTAGGTGGTTGAGGAGTCAATGCAATATCTTTAATCGCACCTCGATAAATTAAAGCCCCTAAAGTATTTAATTTAAATCCCCACCCTTGGGGTAAATTAGCATCATCATCATTTTGTCCTAAGTCTACATAAATACGCGGTGGAACAAAATATTTTGTACCACTAGCACCTACTAATTCATCCGCTTGTTGCATAATTTTATCAACGATAAAATCAAGCTCGCCGTAGTTATTATAGTTTTGTTGCAGTTGTGATTGTATAAGGGCAATAAATTCCTCTGCTGCTTTGATTTTCTGATTTCTTTCTGCGGCTGATTCTTGAGAGAATCCTTCATCATCAGGATTCTCGAGACCTAATTGTTTTAAAATTAGGGGTTGTAAATATCCGAAAAGCTGTACTTGTGCTTGAATAATTTTGGGGTTATTGACATCTTTGTGACGCGGTAACAAGGTGCGGAAAGCGCGACGCAATACTTGGGAAAGTGTAAAAGGTGGAAAAGGAATGCTGTTAGAATCTATATTGATTCCATTGTTTGCCATGAGTACGTCCAAAGGTGGTAAATCTGATGGTACAATTGGCATTTGAATATTAAAAGCTTCAAATTCTGGGTTTCTGCTGCGATCGCTAAGAATATTTTTTTGTCTGCGATTCTGTTTTTCTTGAATTGCCAGGATTTCTCTGGCTTTAACTTCGTCTCCATCCAAAATTGAACTTAAACCGGTGAGATTGAAGGGATAAATGGGAGTATTGAGGCTGATATAAACAAATTCAGAGCAATAAGCTTTATTCTCTGAATTTCTGAAAAACGCGATCGCGCTTTCATCTCCAAGACTAGCCAAGGCACAATTTTTCAACAATTCCTTGAGGCTAACTCTATCAATAACGCGAGTAGGATCTCCTCCATCAAAATCGTTTTCGGAGAATTTGATAAAAGGATTCATCAGCGCCATCCAACAAATAATACTGTCGATATAACCGCGCTGCTGGCTTGAAGTTACAAACTCGGGAAAAACTAAATTTTGTCCTACCCCTAGAAATCCACTTTCACCATATAAACCATAATGATAGGTGTCTGGTTCGTTAAAAGCAGCAAAGGCTTTTTTTCCACCTTCCCTAATCGCCGGTACAATTATACCAGAATGATGTCCTTCATTTTTGATGAAAATTTCCATCAAATCATCAATTTCGTAACTACTTTGAGGACTGCGACTTAAATCAATTTCTATACCATAACGGTCTTTATTGTACTGATAAGTGCAAACAACCAAACCGTATTGATCGAGAAATTGGACAATATCTTCATGCCCAGAAACCGACTTGCCTTCAGAATTTGTAATTATTTCCTCATCGGCAATTCCAATAAAGCCTGGAACTTTGATTGTTTCTATGTCTAATAAAGTTTGATCGTCAACGATTACCTGTTTGTGAAATAATCGTTTCATATCTTCCACAGGTTTCCCTTGTTTATAATCGGGACCTTGGATAGAATTAAAAACCTCTAAATTTACATCTTCAGGAGGATGCAAAGGTAAATTATCAGTTGGTTGAAAGTTATTATTCTCGTTCATTTACAATTTTAATCTATAAAAAACTCCTCATATTTTATGCTTCACAAGGGATAGCTGTAATTTCAGATATATTTTTTAAAAATAAACAGGCAGGATGCCTGTTTCAAAAGAATTAATCATGGTTTTGACTTATGCGTTCCCCGAAGGGGTTCCCGTAGGGTAGCGGTTGACTTTCCCTTGTACCTTTTTTTATCATGACTAAGGCTGCGCGTCACAAGATCCTGGTTGGTGCCGTACACTCACCGTCTTATTATTAGGTTCAATATTAGTGAGTCTACGAGCAACGGCACGGCAATAAAGGGGGAAGAAAATCTACACCCCTTTTTGCCTCCCCTACGAGAAAAATGTGCCAGTTGCGGCCATTCCTATATTTATGTCCTTATTTCAATCTCACGTTTTAAAACGTGAGTCCTTCTTCCTTCGTGAATACTTTTGAATCGGTATTTTATCTGATGAAAGCAATATTTTTTCAGCCATAAATTAAGCATTAATTATATAAAAATAAGTAAATAGACAAAACTTAGAAACCTGTAAGCTGATATTCTCAAAAAAAATAATGGTGCGTTACGATTTCCCATCTAACGCACACTAAAATGATTAATTTTTAATTGTTAATTGTTGATTGACTCAAATCCACCACCACCAGGAGTTTCTATTACAAAAACATCCCCAGGTTTCATTTCTACAGTTGCGGTACTACCTAATTTCTCCTCATTTCCATCTTTACGTATTACCCAGTTGACTCCAACTTCTCCTGCTTCGCCATTATTCAAACCAAAGGGAGGAATCAAACGATGACTGCAAAGAATATTCGCTGTCATGGCTTCTAAAAACCGAATGCGACGAATAACCCCATTCCCACCAGAATGTTTTCCCTTACCACCGCTACCCAGACGCAAACTAAAGTTTTCTAAAAGAACAGGGTACCTTGTTTCTAATACTTCTGGATCGGTTAA
>JBCCSG010000522.1:0-3697 GCA_039200565.1 Cyanobacteria bacterium P01_D01_bin.50
GAAAGAAAATCTTAAAGATTTTTCACCTCAAGGAATAAAGTTGCTCGCAAAAGCCGAAAGCCGTTGGGTTGGCTTGCAAGTCTCGCTGTCAAAGGCATCACCTCAGCAACGGAGAAAAATTACAAATTATGTTAAACAGTTGATGCAAAATGGTACAAAACTGGGTAATATAGCTCGCAATCTTGAAAGCCAGGTTCCAGCGTTTGTTTCAGCGAATGCAATTAAAGATGAATATCGTAAAATTCGTGATGACGTTCGATCAAGGGAACAGCTAGATAGAATGAATGGGGGATATCAACGGCTTTGGGATGGAATGTTTGGAAGGTAGCCTATCCTATACCTTAGTAAATTTGGTGTAGAAACAATAAATCGTATCTTTTATTCAATTAAATAAAGTTTCTAAAGATGTTCATAGAAGTACACAAATAAAGTATTAATACTTTTAAGTCGTCAATTAAATCAAAACTGGGTGCATTTACGACAATATTTTTTTTGCTAAGAGGTTTGACCAATATCTGAGAATGATTTCTCAAACCTTTTAGTTTAATAGCTTCACCACCACGCTATTCTTTCGCTATCAAGACAAAATAGTACAAATATTCTATCAAGTAAGCTCAGGACACATCGCTAACCGCACAGATGCTTTTACATACTTGCACTAAACGCACATATAGCTTGGCTGAGATGCTTATGGTCGCAGACATGACTCATCAAAACAGGTAGCACATAATCATCATTCTCAACATAGCTGTGTGCCAGTTAAACAATGTAATTTTGTAGTACGCCAATAACTAAGGTAATAGTAAGAAAAGCATCTGGCACAATCTGTAATATTGAATGCTTCTAATTGAGCGTACACAGCAAACACAGAACTTTATTGTTTAACCATTACCTAGCAACACACTTGCTCAAAATTGGAGTATTTGCGGGTGAATTGCTTTTTATAAAAGAGTTTAGACAGTTGTAGTATTCTAACTCCATTTTTGCTCGGTTTTGGTTTAAGATAAATTTATTGGATTAATAATCAGTATATTAACTATCTATATACAAATATTTTTTGTACATAAATTTGATAGTTGATTATTCTGTAGACAAACTAGCCTAATAAAAATCATGAAGCTAATATTGCAAATACTAACTTTTCATATGTAAATTATTTAAGATATAGATTTTCTCTTATTGTTTATCAGCAGCTAAACTAGTGCTGTGCAGAGTTGTTGCTCAGCATTACCTAGTTTAAATGCTTGCTATGTAAGTATTTAATTAATAGTAGGGGATTTAATTCTTACTTTTTAGCTTACTTTTTAAACAAATGTTTATTTTAGCTATCCATGCTTAACCCTTGATGTGAGAGGATTTTAGGTAGATTACTTCATTTAAAATGGATAGCCAATGAGTAAAAATGCTCAAATACGACAACAACTAAATATTAGGTTCACTGGAGGAGATAAAGCCGAGCTTCTACAAAACTTAGATGCTTATTTGGAAAAGTACAAAATTACTAAGGCTGACTTCATTGCCCACTGCATCCAGTACGGTATAGACAATGACTTAGGAGCTATTAGTCCAGTAGTGGATAGCCCGTATGCTAGCCAAGTGCTACAAAAAGCAATTGAGAAAGCTATAGCCCCCATAGAAAAGCAATTGCAGGAGTTTAACGAAAGGTTGGAGAAAGTAGAAGCGCAAGAAGACAGTAAGAAAAACTTAACACCATTAGCCCAATACCCACTACCCGATTCTCAGCCACTAACTGGAGAGGAAAGACACCAACTAATTGCTTACCGAAAAGAAATAAAAGAATTAAAGCAATCTTTGGAATCCTCCCATGTACGGCAGAAGGAAGCGGAAGAAATAGCGCTTAGATATCAAAAGGATATTGCTGAATTTAGAAAGCAAGGCAAAGAAAATGGGGAGAAAGAAATTGAACCGAACGCAATTACTTTACTTCAAGATGCTTTAAAAATTAAAAACCCAACCATTCGTAAACTAAAGTCGGCAATCCGCCAATTCCTTGCTGCAAGTAAAGTTAGTAAGGATAGCCAAATGGCTAGCACACGTGTAGCTGACGAATGGGAAAACCGGGCAACTAATTTTTTAGATGATTTGGGGATGGAGTGATGAATGAAATTAATGATATCCGCTTTACCGCTACACCCAAAGATTTGCAGCGGTGGGAATGGTTTTTCAAGGAGATGGAGAAACGAGACTTACTAACAATTTACGAGATATCAAAGCTTTACCCAAATCGTGGTGATAGCAAACTTTTTCGCCAATATTTCAAAGTCAAACTAAATGCCGAACAAAGGGAATCATGAGAACGTGTCCAATTAGGAGGCGAATACAACGTGCATGATTATACATATTTTTTTGTTAAACTATTACATCAATTTATAGTTGTAAATCGACAACTTTACCACAGTCGCGCCAATTATTCCTCCATTTCTTCTTGCATCTCCCGCCATTTATGCCAAGCCCAACCGGGTTTGTACTCCAGTCTACGACCTATTTCTTGCCAGTCGTTTAAGCTCAATTCTAATTCGGGAGTTTTCAACAATTGATGATAAACCCAACCTTTTTGATAACCTTTTTGTTTTTGAGTATCAATAATTTCTTGTACATATGCCAGCTTTAAGGGATTGTACTCATAAATTACTTCTGCAAATTCGGCAGGTAAAACTTCTAAAATAGAAAGTTCTTCAACTTCTTTGTCTTTATTTTTCCTGGGTTTACTAACAAAAATAAATTTTACTTGACAAGCAGGACAAGTAGCTAAATTTCGTTCTCTTTCTGAAGAGGTAGGACGAAATACATGATGACAATTCGGACATTTCAACACCCCTAACCCAGGTTTTAAGCTTATGGGGTCAAGGCTCCAAGGTACTTCGCTATCGGGCCAAGGTAAGTTGAGATGGGTGTCGGTGTGATCGATGATTACTGCATGGGTTTTGTTGGGTGCAGGTCTAAGACTTCTGCCAATTGCCTGAAACCAGATTGTCAAACTTTTGGTGGGACGGGCAAGTTGAATTGCTTCGATGTTGGGAATATCCACCCCTTCCGTAACGATGGAATGTTGGCACAATACCAATATTTTACCTTTTTCAAATTCTTCTAGGATATATTGACGTTGATCCGACGGGGTTTTCCCGTCCAAATGAGCGGCGCTGATTCCGGCTTCGTTGAAAGCAACTGCTAGTTCCTGGGAATATTCTACGGATACGGCAAACAGGACTGTTCTTCTTCCACGGGCGTGTTTGAGCCAAGTTTCTATTACATCCCCAACTAACAATGTCTTCTTGACAAATTCTTGTAGTTGTGCCTGGTTGTAGTCCCCGGCGGTAGTTTTGATTCCGGCACTTTTGGCGCGAATGATTTCAGCGGGGGCGTAAACCTTGAAGGGGACTAAGTAATCTCTGGCAATTAATTGATTGACATCTGGCCCACAAATTAAGGAATCAAAACCTTTGGTACCACTATACAACCACCGCAATCCCCTACCATCCGTCCGCAATGGTGTGGCAGTACAGCCGATGATATAACTCCCCTGCTCCGCATAGTGCCGAAAAACTGTAGCGTAGGTGCGGCTGTGACAGTGATGCGCTTCATCAAATATCACCAGGGATGCTGGTGGTGGTTGACGACGGACTAAAGTTTGAATGGATGCGACTTGTAGTAAACAATCGGGATTGGGTTTATATCC
>JBCCSG010000523.1:0-3678 GCA_039200565.1 Cyanobacteria bacterium P01_D01_bin.50
GGTTTGTTGTAATATCATTTCCCCTCACAGTTATTGGTAATAAACAAATCTTGATCAAAAAAAATTTTTAAATCTTTGATTTTAGATTTTAGATTGTGAATTATATAGCAATTCTATATGAGTTGTAAGAAAGATAGGTTCGAGAAACCCGGTTTTTCACAAAAACCGGGTTTCTCAATTCTTACTTCAGATTACATTAAAATATTTTTCATATACATATAATAATCATTTTTTCAATACCCATCAAAACTATTTTTTGTCAAATACTGATGAACGAAATAGATTTTAGGTAGTTTTTAAAACCTTTGATTTTACTAAAATTAATATTTCAACCTTTTAAAAAACTGCTTTTTTGGAAGATTTTGATGGGTTGTAGTACGTTATCTGGAATTTCTACATTTAATTGATGGCTTATATCAAGCTATTAACTTGATTTTATAATTTAGTTTATACGGCTCTACAGATTGTGAAGATTCCATATTACACCCAAATGGACTGTAATCTCGTAAGTAATTAGGAATGATTTTCGATTATTCGAGAATAAAAATTTTTGTAAATTAAATATTACAGATTATAAATACAGATTTTTTATATTTCTGGTTCAATTTCAGAAATTAGATTTCAATTTACTTATATATAATGCTAAATTGTCCCCCTTCTAAAAAAAATCTTTCTTCAACCTGGGAATTATAAATTCATTAATCAAGTTTTTGACAATTTAGATATTTATAGTAATTTAGTACTATAAATAGTTATTTTCAAATTATGCAGTTACTTCAAATTAGTGCTGGGGATTTACAAAGATTTTTAGAGACTCCAGGGGAATTGTTGGAAGAATCGGAGGAGTTTCAGGTTGCGATCGCATTATTTTCGGAAACTCCCCGTAATCTTTTAGAGGTTTTGATGGAAAGCGATTATTCCGCAGTTGTGGAAGTTGCGAGATTACATGTGAATTGGGTGGGTGAAGTAAGGGAAGATTATCGGGGAGTTGTTTCGGAAGTGTTGCGAGATAAGGATTTGGGAGAAAATGACAGGTTGGCTGTGGAGTTGATGAGATTTGCTCCCGTACCTCCCGAGTTTTTGAGTGAATGGGTTGGGGTTAATTGGTTAATTCAAGGATTGAAAAATGAATATATGCCGTTACGGTATCGGTTGAAGTTATTGGAAAGGTTGTCGAATCAAGGGGAATTGGAAGCGAGGTTGCAGGTAGCGGAGTCTAGGGAAACTCCGGTTTCAATTTTGGAATTGTTAGTGGGAGATTTAGATTTAGCGGTACGTTTAGCGACCGAATATAACGATAATTGTCCATCAGAAGTGATTGAGTTGGTGAAGACTCAGCACGATTTGGCTAGTAATTGGGATGGTGATTTAGAACAATTGGAAGAATTGGGGGAGAGTGATTGGGGTTGGGTGAGGTTGGCTGTTGCTCAGAATCCTTATGCTTCGGAAGATGTTTTGATGAAATTGGCTGGGGATGAAGAATTTCGGATTAGGTTAGCAGTAGCGAAGAATCCGGGAACGAGTGCGGAAGTTTTAAATGTGTTGATGGAAAGTGGGGATAGTGGAATTCGAGGTGCGATAAGCCTTGGCATCCGCTTCGCGATCGCGGAACATCCCAATGCTACGGAAGAGATTTTACATCAATTGTTTTCTGCTCATAGGGATGTGATTCATAAGAGAAATGATTTACCAACGAGTATTATAGAAAGGTTTTTTCGGGAAACGTTTACAGAAGATACACTACCTTGGAGATACAAGTACAACTATTTAATATTTTTCCAACTGAATATTCCTGCTTGGATTTTAGCTAAATTGGCAAATATTGATTTAGAAATCTTGGAAGAAAAAGAATCACAAAATTTGGTAAGAAGTCTTTACTCATACGATTCTGAGCAAGAAATGTATGAAGAATCGCTTTGGAACAGCATTGGTATTTTGAAATATATCGTTAAACATCCGCAGGTTTCAAAAGAAATATTAGAAAAGTTAGCTAAATATCAGAATCCTTACATCAAACTAGCTGTTGCTCAAAGTCAGCGGACTTCTGAAGAATTAAAACTGCTTTTACTAGAAGAGTTGTCTGTTTACCCTAATCGAAAAATTAAAATTAAAATTGCTGAAGATAGTAATACACCAGCTCATATTTTAGAAGTATTAGGAGCAAATCAATCCTATCGAGATTATTTATTACTAGAAATAAAGCGAGCATTAGCTTCAGATTGTGATGTGGATAATAGTTGGCTGGGACCTATTCCCAATAAATTAATATTTGACTTTAAAAATGAGTATCTATATCCATCAGGAATAGATATTGATGTTGAACGATATATGGAAGTTATTCAAACTCCTGAGATTTTAGAACAAATTATTTCTTGGGATAGCTTTGAGTATGACGAAGACGATGATGAAGAGGAAAATATTGATACAAGCTGGTTTTTACCGAAATGGCAAGAATTATTTGCTGATATTCCCCAAAATTTAGCTCAAGCAATCGTTTTTCAATTTATACAGATTTTAAAATCTATTGTTGGTGATGTAACAGCTGTTTATGCGGTAGATTCCATTGCATTAGCTTTAGTAGGTAATCCTAATACTCCTGTAAGTTTACGAGAAAGCTTAAAAAATCAACTTTTTCCTCATGATAATAACGGTGATGTACTTTTAGCACTTGCTTATAATCCAGAAATTCCAGAAACGGAACGAATGGAATATTTTCAAAAAATTATTTTAGAAAAAACGCATTACATTGGTGCGATCGCGAAAGATACTCGAACTCCAGTCTACCTTTTAGAGCAGTTATTAGGATATTGTCAGGGAAATATTGCCAAAAATCCCGCAACTCCTGAATATCTCCTCAGAAGAATAGCAGACGAACGTGATGAAAATTTATGGAGAACTCTTGCTGACAATCCAAATACTCCAAGTGATTTATTATTTCGATTTTTGCATGAGAAGGTTGAGAAGAAGATTGATAGTAACCTTTCAATGTTTGATCTGGTGATTAAAAATCCAGGTTTATCTATATTGGAACGCTATCAGTTGTTACTTGAGAAAGAAAATAATCAAATTACTGCTCAAGTACATGAATTTATGGCTCGTCGTTCCCATAGTCCCTATGCTTTAGCTCAAAGCGGAAATTCAGAAGATGATACTTTAGAATCCAATTTTAAACAAACCAGTTTTACTTTAAGTAGTCTTCCCCGAATTTATAATCCCAACAATGACGATTTAGCAACGGTACTTACAGAATACGCCTCCTCAGATAATGCTTTTGTTAGGTTCGTGACTCTACTTCATCCCCTTACACCAGGGGAAATATTAACTCAAGCAGCAAATTCCGCTTTTTGGTTAGAAAGATATGCGATAAGCCTTCGGCATGTGCTTCGCGATCGCGGAAAATCCCGAGACACCCTCAGAAATGCTTGAAAAACTTGCTGGTGACGGGAATTGGATTGTTAGAGCAGCAGCGAATCAAAATTTATCAAATCGAAATTGAGAATTGAAAATTGAAAAATAAAAAATAAAAGTTGAAAATCATGAACTCTTCAACAATAAAACTCCTGGGAACTCTGGAAGTTCTCGAACATGGTAGAAAATTGATCTGGGAAACAACTACTCAAGGGGAATTCAATCTTTGGAATTTGATGATATCTGAAGGTTTTGTTAATCTCACTGATA
>JBCCSG010000524.1:0-3672 GCA_039200565.1 Cyanobacteria bacterium P01_D01_bin.50
ATTCCAATCTTATTATCCATCGCTTCAACAGCAATTTCTTCAAAAGTTCCTTGGTAGGGTATTTTATCTTTTTTGATAATATCTGGATAACGGTTTTTTGATAAATTATGAAGTTTGACTTCAATTGCCAATTGAGGAAAATCCTTACTAGGTGCAAATGCTAATAAATCACCGTCAAAATCACATTGCATATTATCCATTGCTGTTTTTGGATGAATATAAACACATCCATCTAACATTTTAGGTAAATGTTTATTTTTTAAAGTAATAACACCATTAGAATTAATTAATGGCGAACGAGTAACTATAATTTCTTCCTTTTCATCTAAATATGGTATACATATTTCATCGCACTTTAATTCTAAACTTGGTTGAGCTAAACCAGAAGTAAACTTGATGGAGCGTCCAGTTGCGATATCTACCCACTGTTTACGTACAAAATCTTGAAGTTCGCTCACAATCTTTGGATGTTCAATTAACTGACAATAATTGTTTACATCAGCTTTTAGTAGCGAATAAAGCAACAAATCTTTCTGAGCGCAATCAACATTATCTCTGTCATTATGTTTTTCGTCTTCTCTATCAGAATCTAAATCGTCAAATATAGAAAATTTATTATTTAAATCTAAATCTTTTGGTTCCAAATATAATTGAAAATTTTGTTGACATAAAGCTTTACGTTTTTCATAGTTTTCAATATATCGCTGCGCTAATTTCAAAGGGTCTTTTTGAACAGCAGCCAGTTGTTCTGCTTGTTGTTTTATAATAGGTAAAATTTCTTGTTTTACTGCATGAGGATAATTGACTAAAAATTGAGTACCCAAACTATGCTCTCGATACAATGCTAATGATTTCACACCCAAACCAATAGAAAGTGTATATTTTCCAGGTTGAATTGCATCTTCTCCTTTTCTTCCCTTAAAAGAAGACGTGGCTAGTAGTATATCGCAACCAAATTGTGAACGGAGAGTACCATCTTTAAGATTACCGTCCATAGTAAAAAATGAGTTTCCCAGTTTATCCAATCGCGCTGGTGCAAGCGTACCCTTAGCAATTCTCATAACTGGATTTTGTGCTTGAGGTCTAATACCAAGACGAAATTGAAAAGCACGGGAAGCGATATTATTCGAGATAGCAAAATCTTTATCAATTAAACCCTTACAATCACCCACCATTTTTTTTGCATCACTTTTTGCAATCGCACCACCGTTCTCTCCAGTAACATCATCAACAACTAAAATTCTGACATTTTCTAATTCATGAAAACTTCGACAGGGTGTAAAAGGTAGAGGATATGCTGCACCATCGGAAGGATTTGGGTATAGTCTAGAGCGGATAGTCGGGTCGCTGGCAAAATACATTCTTTTACCCGCACAAAATTGTAAAGTCATTCCGTTATGTTCTTGTAAATCTTTGGGGATGGTAGCTTTAGGATAAGCAGTACCAATACTAAATTTGACATCTCTGAATAAGTATTCTGCAAGGGTGTTTTCTAGTTTCTCCTCTATTCGAGTATCCTGTTTAGTTTTAGTGTCAAAGTGTTTGAGTTTTAAAACCATAGTTTGTGGAGTCTAAATTTTCTTTACGCTAATTGATACGCAATTACTATATGTCAACTAAAATAGAGACTGGTATCAAAAGGTAAGTAGATAAATGAGTAATCAGCCAAAAACAAGTCGATATCAGATAGTTTCATCGATGACCCCCGATGAACTTCTGAGTGAGGGGTATGCGAACTATGATGATTTTTATGACCCTTCAATAGAAGAGCGTCAAAAAGAAGCAGCGAGAGATGAAGAAGAAACGAGAAAAAATGCTAAATCCCAGGAATATTGGGATAAATATTACACAGAGTTTTGATATGAATATGATTTAACGGTAAATGCTCTCTATTCGAGTGAGATGTACGGAAAATGAGCACAAAAGGAAAGTCAAAACGACGAAAACAGTCTTTATGCAGAATATGCAAGAAAAATCCTACCTGGCGTTACAAAAACTCAGATGGCACTGTTTGCAAGCGTTGCTACCATAAACACGTTTGGGCTGAAAGACCGAGTGCAAAAAAATCTCAAAAAACTGCTGCAATAAATAGTGAATTTGAAGTCGAAGATATAGAATCATCTCAAGAATTAATTTTCGATGGTTATACCGGAGAATTTTATCGAGCTGACCAATACTATTGGTGGTTGTGAGTAGAAAATTTGATTTAAATTTTAATTGTTAGCGTTCAAGGAGCTAGTTTACGTTTATCTGGTGGAACTACCCATATTGTGCAGAATCCTGATGTGGCTTTGCGGTTGTATTGCGATAAAGTCACACCTAACTTTTGAGCATCCTTGAGACATTCTCCATTTTCCAAATAACCGCGATTCCAATTAATCAAGTCTTTCGCAAATTTTCCCTCGCTTGACATTGCCCATCTCATAGCGTTCAGCTCGTCCCAAGTTAAATTATTAGATTTCACCAAGCTATATCCCTTTCCCAATACACCAACAATCCAAGGTGGTATCGTTACTCCACCTATAAAACCCGCTCCAAAGATAAGAAAGAATACAATAGCAGCCGGATAAATAGAATTGATAATATTCCGACCTTCACGAACTTGGTAAACACTTGAATTCGGTCAATTTAACCTGGATTTTTCCGGTTGGTGTTATAAAGCCAGCAAGTATTGCTTGAAGTTGCCTATGAAAACTATCTCTATTTTCAAACTCCCCTGGTGGCAATAAACAGATAAGTGCCAGTCGAAATTTTTGACCTAGTTGAAGTTTCTGGGAGATAGCCCAAACGAAAGCCAATGTTTTGGCGATAGGCAAAGCCGACACCAAAGGTGTATCGCACGCTCATATTTCAATTCTTTCAATCCTTGGTTTGCATAATATTTATTCTTAGCCAAATATCCCACAGCAAAGGTTTCACCCATGTAATTAACCCATGAAGCATTTTCTGGTTCGGTTACTCCCAGTATTTGCGAAGCTACTGAATCAAGAGAAATTTTTACAACCTCTGGCTCCATTACTAGTGATGCTGTTTGATTCTGTATTGAAGTGGAATAAATACCTTTGGTTGAACTTCCTCCAAAATCCAAAGCCAGAATTAACAGAGGAGAAGAATTATTTTTTCGTTGAGTGTTTTTACTCATAGAATTTTGTTTACAAAAATGCATTTTTCGGTAGGAAAACAAAGGAATACTAAGGACAAGAAAGGTAGATTATTAGTGAAACTTATTATTTTTTAGCCCTTAATTATCTTAGTTTTCCTTACAATTCCTTTTTACGGCTTCTAACTAATTTAAAAATGTTAAATTCGTTAAAACATTATCAGAAAAAGATTTGAGGGATTAAAGGTACACGGGAAACAATAAATTTCGGTAGTGGTTTGAAACAATATTCAATTCGAGTATTAGAAGTACCATTGAAAATATTCCAGCTTTTACCCGATATAAAGGTGAAACACACTACACCTTTGTTTTGAAGAATGAATGGAAATAACGAGGAGCAAATTGCTTTAAAAATCAAATTGGTCATAGTTCTTTATTTCCGAAATTTTAGTTTATGGCGCTGCACATCTGATTAACTTTGCTAATAGCATCAATTATTCAAGAAGACTCTTTCTACCTCGTTGCTTCAATCCTTCATCTTATTAATTACCTTGTTAGCAAACTAATACTAA
>JBCCSG010000525.1:0-3670 GCA_039200565.1 Cyanobacteria bacterium P01_D01_bin.50
ACGATGTTGAAAATGCGATCGCCCTATATTCGCACTAAAACAAATATCCGCGAATGAAACATCACCATTATTTGTCAAGTATTCTTGGTAATTCGTTACAAGTTCCCATAACGCTTGCTCCGTCTTCGCTGATAACGTCAACAAATGCAAAGGACGCTCTTCTCCCCCTCCGCTTCCTCCGCTCCCTCCGCTCTCTTCCAATACCACATGAGCATTAGTACCGCTCATCCCGAAGGAACTAATACCAGCTAAACGTTTTGCTTCACTACCAATATTCCAAGGTGTAAGTTCGGTGGGAACATTAACAGGTAATCTTGACCAAGGTATATGAGGATTTGGTTCTTGAAAATTTAAATGGGGAGGAATTTGTTTATTTTGTAGTGCTAAAACTACTTTTATTATGCTCGCTACTCCCGCTGCTGCTTCTAAATGTCCGATGTTGGTTTTTACCGAACCAATTGTTAAAGGATTATCTTCTGTTCTGTTTTCACCTAGTACTTTCCCTAGTGCTAGAACTTCGATGGGATCGCCCAAACTCGTACCCGTTCCATGGGTTTCTATGTATTGAATTTGTAGTGGTTTGACTTGAGCGTTTTTTATCGCTTGTCGAATTACACTTTCTTGTGCTGAACCATTGGGAGCGGTTAAACCGTTGCTCTGTCCATCATGATTAACTGCTGAACCTCGAATTATTGCCAGAATATTATCTCTATCATTAATCGCATCGGAAAGTCGTTTGAGTACAATAATTCCACATCCTTCCCCCCTGACATAACCATTCGCATTCGCATCAAAGGTTTTACAACGTCCGTCTGGTGCTAATGCTTTCAATTTACAGAAACCAATTGTTGGTTCTGGAGAAAGCATCAAACTCACTCCACCAGCAAGCGCTAAATTCGATTCTTGGTTACGGAGACTCTGACAAGCTAAATGAGTCGCTAGTAATGAAGAAGAACAGGTTGTATCTAATTGCATTGTCGGTCCTTGCAAACCCAATGCATAGGATAAGCGTCCTACGGCGATACTGCGGGTATTACCCAAGCTGCTGTAAGCATCAATACGATTTAAATCACCAGAATTAAGGCTGAATTTGGCATAATCATCGAAGCTGATGCCAATAAAAACCCCTGTTTGACTGCCGTTTAATTCTTGTACGCATTGACCAGCGCGTTCTAAGGCTGTATAACTTACCTCCAACAACAAACGCTGTTGCGGGTCCATTTTCGTGGCTTCGCGGGGAGATATACCGAAAAATTGTGGGTCAAATTTATCAACATTATCAATAAATCCGCCGTAACGAGTATACATTTTCCCCGGAACATCCGGGTCAGAATTGTAATAATCATCAATTAACCAACGTTCTCTGGGAACTTCAGTAATTGCATCAATTCCCTCTCGTAGCAATTCCCAATAAGCTTCCGGAGAATTTGCACCACCAGGGAACCGACAATCCATTCCAATAATTGCAATTGGTTCATTTCTGGCTTGTTCAGCTGCTTCCAACTTACCTCGCAGCGATCGCATTTCCACCAATGCATCTTGCAGCAGGGAACGATAATCCATTTTTTCATTATTTTGACTCATTCGCTTCCCCTCCCTTAATTTGACAAATATCTGCTCCTGGAAATTGCGCTAATTCCACATTAGACATAGACTTTAAATCGGAATTTTCTGTTGGGAGTTCTTCCGATAAAGAGGTTAATTTCTTGAGTTGATTATCTTTGTGCTGTGATATTAGCGGCAAGATACAGCTGGGGGAATCTGTAAACATAGGTGCAACATTTGAAAATCCTTCGGTTTTGATGCGTAATTGTAGTTGATAAGATATTTCTCAATAAAGAGTGGCTTTCTGCATCAAGTAGTTATAGTATATTTTCCTTGCTCGAAAAACACGTAAATAATGATACAAATGTAATATTCTTTATTTAAGAAGAAAATAGTTAGTTATATGTGTCATCATTTCCATCTTGAGCTAAATGTCTTAGCATTCTCTCAACCTCTCGCACATTGCGAATTTTCATAAATCCCCACTCTGTATAGAATGTATAGCCATCAGCATCTTCCCATGAATCATGGCCAAAAACTATATCACCTGAGCCATCTTTTCGTTCTCTCAAGGATATATCTTTTAGTTGTGAGGGTAGGCGGCTCCTTGCTGAGAAATACATGATACCACGCCAAATACGGATAGCTCGCTGATTTGTAATCAAGTACACTATTTCCCTTTTTTTCCAGTTCTTTATAGCAAAAGACAACAACAAAAAGCCACAAAAAAAGAGAACAGGAATCATTGCAAGCAAAATAATTACTACAAAGATATCAATGATTACTAAAAAGATATCTTGGATATTTCGGAAAAATAAATATAAAATTGGAAACAAACAGTAAACAAGAAATAAGCTACTAATTATTGAAACAATACCACCTAAAATATATTTGATATTATTTTCTATAAAATAAATACCCATAGGTTGTCCAGCCCACCTTATCAATTCTTCTGTCCCAATCTCTTTGTATACTTCTGTCCGCAGTTTATCTGAGATTGGTAATTGTTCTAACATCCAATTTTTTTTGTTCATAGATAAAACACCATTAATATTTGATGGAATAGGTTTTTGATTATTATTAAGTTATATCTTGCACCATTATTCTTAAGCCCAGATTCCCACCTTGAAATTCATTTCAAGGCTAATAAATGAAGTACGTTAAAACTTACTCAAAGTCCTTTTCAGTCGTCTTTAGACAACTTTGGCTACTCGTGTGGGGAATTCATTCCCAGGTGGTTATTCAAATTGATGCAAGATTTCAATTAAACAGCAATTTCATTTTGATTAGTAAGGGCACACATTGGTGCACCCTGAAGAGCAGTATATTTTTTACCTAAAAATCTCTAAGTAGTAACCTGGGTAAACTTATCAAAGGTAATTACAATATCATTAAAATCTTGGTCACCACCGTTGGGTAAATCCTCAAAACCAAAGGTATTACTGTTCAACATCTTGATATGGTCGAAGCTGTCGTTACCGTTAGAACCACTATAAGGTAAATAAACCGTTGCTTCACCACTTTTAGCAGATTCTAAGGTTCCATCAACAACAATCATCGGAGCAATGATAGAACCCGCTTCCATTTGAATAGTTCCACTTTCAGTATTATCGTCGCTGGTTTCAAAAGCTTGTTGTTGAACGATATTTTCTAAAGCTGCTTGTAGATAACCATCAGCCCCTGGTGCAAGATTATCAATATTACCGTCAATATCATCAACAGCAAAAAAGTAAACTTGGTTATCAAAATCTGCTTCTCTACTAATTGTGTATTCAGCAGTTATCTCCCTATTACCAAAACTGCGTAAGTCTATTATTTCTGTAGTGTAGTCATCCACAACAGGAGTTAGGATTAATTCTTCCAAGCTATCTATGATAGTAAAGGTAGTTGTTTGAGCATCGGGATTGATTTCATATCTGTTCCCCTCTTCAATGGTGAAAGTGGCTATTTCTTCTCCTTCAGTTTCCCCATCATTAGCAACTGCTAGACTAATCTGAGCATTTTGCTCTGTGATAGTAAAGTTTAATTCATCCTCACCTACAACATTAATCTCACCACCTTGAGTTTGAATGGAATTGAGATTAAATTCCGATAAATCAGAACTCTTAATAGTTACAGTTGTTCC
>JBCCSG010000526.1:0-3649 GCA_039200565.1 Cyanobacteria bacterium P01_D01_bin.50
AATTTAGGAGAAGCTTTATTGGACTTTTCTAGTGTTGTTGATTTAGAAGCTTGGTTGAATCAACAAGAAGGATAAATAATTGATTGTTAATTAAATTGTAATTAAGTCGGGGATAATAAATATCTTCGACTTTTTACCGTACAAACTTATTAAATCTGTGTATTATGTCAATATAAGGTCGAGTAATAGAGTTGTTGAGATGGCTAAGAAAAAAGAAAAGTTAACTAAATATACTTACACCCAGGTCATTCCTGTAGTCAGCGTTTCTGATGCTTCTCAATTGAATTCCATTGCTGACTTGCAAGGTCAGTGTCGCGCTCAGGTTTACAACAAGCTAGGAAGCAAACAAGGTTGGGAGATGGGTAGGAAAAAAGACGGTTGGAAATTCGTAGATCCAATCGTTCGTAAACTATGCCCTCAGCAAGAACAGCTTCCGGGAAAACTTCGCGAATGGGTGATTAATGATTGTTTTAAGGCAATTACTGCTCAACAAGAAGCTGCTATTGTTTTCATTAAACGCGACATCTGGCGTAAATGTCCTTACACAAATCAAGAAAAACAACGCAAAGCTTGGTATCAGAGCGAAGTTAAAAAGTTAGGGTCTAAAGCTAAAAAAGAAGACAAAGAAAACGTTTGGAGTAAAGCTTTAGAAGAATTTCCTAAAAACGAAATTGAACAGCATAGAGATTATTTATTTTCTTTGCTTTACAGCAATCCGACTAAAGACAACTGGTTGCATCGCAGGTTTCGGAAGCACTATGTTCCTGGACACACTTTTGTTCGGAATCAAATTGTTTACCAAGGTCAAGGTTACACTGCTACTCGACTAAAAAGAAACTTAATCAAACTAGAACTTCAAAGTTTAGAACGCGGCAAGAAAATTGAGCTAATTATTCGTTCTCAAAGAATTCCTACAGGTCAGATTCGAGTAATCAAAAATGATGCCGGAATCTACGAAATATATACAACTTTTAAGGCTCAAATCATTGTTAGCTCAGAAAAACCAAAAGATATTGTAGGTGTAGACAAGGGATACACTGAAGGTTTTTATACATCAGAGAATCAAGTTATCGCTCCTGGGTTGAGTAAAAAGCTTACAGAAAAAACTGAGCGCACTACAAACTCTAATAAGAATAGGTATCGTCTTCGTCAATATGCTGAAGTACTAGAAAGTAATGGCGATACTAAAAAAGCTAATAGAATTAGAAACAGAAATTTAACTAGTAAAAAGAAAAACAAAAGATTACAACGCGACAAAAATACAATTACATGTTTGGTTCGCTCTGACCTCTACAAGCAAATAACCAAACCTACTCGAATTGTCGCAGAAGACTTGTCTCGCCCGATTCCTGGAAAAAAGATGGCTAAGTACCTCAACAGAAAACTTAACCAATGGATGAAAGGCGAACTAAAAGAATCATTGGAAGCGCTAGGTCAGAGAACCGGAAGTATTATTACTGAGGTTAACTGTGCCTACACGTCGCAAGTGGATTCTCTGACTGGCACTCTTTTGGGGAGACGGTCAAAGGATTGCTTTACTCGCTATACGGGGGACGTGATTCAAGCAGATTACAATGCGAGTTGCACAATACGCAGTCGATTTGAGGATGAAGAAATTCTGCGCTGGATGACTTCAGACCAAGTTAGACGAGTGCTTCTTATTCGCACAATCCGATATTTGCAATCTATTCAGGAAACTGTCGCTTCTGCGATACGGAACAAATGGCTTGCCAAAAAGTTCCACAAAGAAGCATTCAGTTTAGAAGCAAATGTCCTCCCACAGGGGTAGTGTGGAGTGTTGAAACTGGTCTAGTCGGGAGAATCGCCTGTGATTCGCAATTGTTCAATTACAACCGATGACCTGGAACCAACAGACAATTTCGCATGAATGGTAAGGAAAGTAGCTAGTTTCCATGCTGCATAGATTTACACAGAATTAGCGTACCCCATAGCTGTTCCTATCGCCAAACCTCCAGCACCCGTAAATAACTCTACTGATTTCATGTTCAAGTAATAAAAGTTAAACTTTTGTGCCAGTATTGGAAATTATATTTCAAGAAATATCTATAATTTAAGTATTATTGAAAACTTTAATCTTCATCCTCATTTTCTGCAAAATCGACTTTTTCATAAAGGTCACTTAATGTAATTTGAAAATCAACAGTTTCTAAAGATAAAATTGCAGACTCTCCTTCAATTTCCGAGAACAGCCATTTACCATCATCTGTTTTTACATAATGCATTACATGATATTGATATTGATTAATTAAGATATATTCTTTAAATTCTGCAATCGAACGATAATATAAAAACTTATTTCCTTGGTCGTAATTTTGAGTTGATTTTGATAAAACTTCTGCAATTAATAAAGGATTCGTTACGGTAGTTGTACTGCTTCCCGCGTACAAGGGTTGTCCTTCTATGACCATCACATCAGGGTAAGTATACTGACGATATTTCGGTATCCATAACCGCACATCACCAATATAAACGTCATAATTTTTACGCCTTAGAGAAATTTTTAATGACGCAGCTAAATTCAAGGCAATTTTATTATGATTAGTAGTTCCACCCGTCATCGGAATAATTTCTCCATCACGGTATTCACTTTTAAATTCCGCTTGTTCTTCCAGTTCTAAATACTCTTCTTCTGTGTAGAAGCGTTTAACTGTTTGCACTTCCATAGTGGTAGTTTTTATTTTCATTTATTGTTGTATTTTTATTTAAAATTTTCGGACGCGGATACAGCAAGAATGCTCGATATTTGAGTAATTGGGCTTTAATTAAAAGCTTTCTTCAATTTGAGGATAGTTCTGTTGTCGATGAGTTGGAAGAATAGTAATCCTATATAAAATAATACGAAGGTAGCATAAGCCTTACCCCATCGCGCTTCACCGGAAGCGCGAAGATGCTGACAATTCTACAAACAAACTTTCGCCTATGCTGTCTAACTCATCACTACTCACTACCAATAAATGCAGATGTTACTAATTGACTTTGAACGCGGAAACGTAAGCTACATAGGTCATAATCAGCAGTCTAAATGTATTGTAAATACTAGAATAATTTGCTACATTGCAACAAAATAGGTAAGTAAATAATTCCCTCGAACCGCATCTGCTCATGACCAGTTCTCAACCTGCATCTCCTAACTTTGGATTCCTTGCGTCACATGATTCGCAGTTGGTGCGATTGGGTACTTTGGCAGAACGGTACTTTGCAGATGACCCCAATACTTGTTTAATCAAGCTACGGCAAGAGGGGCGAACTCTTGGCGCAGTTGGTAGCAGCTAACGCTGGGATGTACGTGTATGATGAGCGTCAAATTGATTTATTGCGTCGTCTGCGGGATAAGAATATAGTCGTCGGGAAGGTATATCGCCTCCGCAGATGAATTACGGTTTGTATCAAATTGTACTAGATACTAATGTGCTACTCGCTGGTTTGCGCTCAAATCGTGGTGCATCCTATAAACTGTTAACTGTACTCAATGATTCGCGTTGGCAATTAAATATTTCTACAGCTTTAATTTTTGAGTACGAAGAAATTCTCAAACGAGAAAAAGAAGAATTAAATTTAACTTTATCGGATATTGATAGTGTTATTAATGCAATTTGTGCCATTGCTAACCGTTGTAATATATTTTATC
>JBCCSG010000527.1:0-3608 GCA_039200565.1 Cyanobacteria bacterium P01_D01_bin.50
TATTTATCCACGCACAAATAACGAGTCAACTTATTAGTGCGGTGTTAGATGGAAGACCTTTAATTTGGTATTTTCCGGAGTGGTTAGAAGGTTTATGGGTATTGAGTTGGTCAATTGTAGGTGGGGTTTTGGCGTGGCGTACGAGAAAACCTTTATTATTACTCGTGGTATCTAGTGTAACTATTATTGCCTTAATAGGAATTTGTTATGCATTTATTTTACAAGCTGGTTGGATACCCGTTGTACCTCCTGCTTTGGCACTTGTTTTTACTGCGATTGGCGTATTAGGTTACACTAGCTATCAAACGGAATTGCAGACGAAAGTAATTATTCTCCAAGTTGAAAAACAGAAGGAAGCTATAGAACAATTAAATACACTTTTAAATGAAGCAACTGGCATTCAAGATGCACCTCGAAAACAATTTGTAGCTTCTCCTCCTGCTTTGTCTTCTTTTTCTTCCTCTTCCTTACTTAGCAATCGCTACAAAGTTACCAGAGTACTCGCACAAGGTGGTTTTGGCTGTACTTATTTGGCGGAAGATACCCAACGCCCTGGTTTACCTACTTGTGTTGTTAAACAATTAATGCCAGCTAGAAAAGATACCAGATTTTTGCAAGTTGCCAGAAGATTATTTGACTCGGAAGCAGAAATTCTCGAACTTTTAGGACAACATCATCAAATACCAGAATTATACGCTTTTTTTGAAGAAGATAAAGAATTTTATTTAGTACAACAATTTATTCCCGGGCATCCTTTGAGTGAAGAATTACCACCTAAAAAGGATATTAAAAGTGAATCTTATATACTTGATATGCTTAAAGAGCTATTAGAAGTTCTCGCATTTATTCATCAACGCCAGGTAATTCATCGTGATATAAAACCGGCAAATATTATTAGATGCAATCAAGATAATCGTCTGGTGTTGATTGATTTTGGTGCGGTGAAATTAATGCAACCACAATCAAAAGAACAAACCGAATTAGCCACCGTCGCTATTGGTACTCGCGGTTATACACCACCAGAGCAATTCGCAGGGCATCCCCGTCTGTCTAGCGATATTTATGCTCTGGGAATGATTGCTATCCAGGCTTTGACAGGGTTACATCCCCAAGAATTGCAACCGCATCCCGAAACTGGTAACCTAGAGTGGCGTGAATGGGCACAAGTCAGCGATAAACTTGCAGTAATTTTAGATAAAATGGTGCGCTATAGTACTTCTGAACGTTATAAATCCGCTGTGGAAGTCTTAGAAGATATTCGTAGTTAGTAGTTAAGTAGGTTGGCGTTGAAAATAGTAATTAAAACAAGTGAATAGTGAATAGTGAATAGTGAGTAGTAATAAGGCTTTGGAGGCAGTTTACATTCTGTAATATAGTTGGGTTTATTTGTGCCGACTTACTTAGTAGTTAATTGTTCACTGTTAACTGTTCACTCTTCACTGTTAATTGTTCACTGTTAACTGTTGAATGGGAATGGTAATCGAAAACTCCGTTCCTTCTCCTAATATGGAAGTGCAACTAATTATGCCATTGTGTTTCTCTGTAATAATCTCATAGCTAATAGATAAGCCCAATCCAGTACCTTTGCCAATAGGTTTGGTAGTAAAGAAAGGATTAAACATATTGTCAATTACTTCTTGGCTGATTCCTAAACCATTATCGCAGATTTTTATTTCTATGCTGTTTTCTTTTACCATATGAGTACTAATGCGAATTTGTAAGTTTTCTTTACCGCACTCTTCTAATGCATCAATAGCATTATTCAAAATATTCATAAACACCTGATTAAGCTGGTTGGGATAGCATTCAACTAAAGGTAATTCTTGATATTCTTTAATAACTTCAATCGCCAGTTGTTGTTTTTTATTTTTTAATTTATTAGCCAAAATTATCAACGTACTCTCTATTCCTTCATGGATATCTACGGCTTTATATTCAGCTTCGTCATATCGTGAAAAATTACGTAATGATTTGACAATTTCGGCAATTCTTTCGGCTCCAATCTCCATAGAATCCAAAATTTTTGGTAAATCTTCTTGCAAAAAATCTAGATCGATAGCTTCTATTTTTTTTGTAATAGCAGGTGTAGTATTAGGATATTCTTGCTGATAAAGTTGCACTAATCCTAATAAATCTTGAATATATTCTTTGGCATAACTAATATTTCCATAGACAAAACTTACTGGATTATTGATTTCATGGGCTACCCCTGAAACCATTTGTCCTAAAGCTGACATTTTTTCTGTTTGAATTAAATGACTTTGGTTTTGCTTTAATTTTTCTAAAGCCTCTTCAAGCTGTTGCATTTGTTCAAAGTTAGTTTGTTCCCGTAAAGCCAATTTATCAGCCATTGAATTAAAGCTTTTGGCTAATTCTCCAATCTCATCATTTGAAGATACCTCAGCCCGTACTTGTAGATTACCTTGAGAAAAATCTTGAGTTGTTTTTTGCAGGCATTTGATGGGATTCGCAATTGTTTTTCCAAGTATAATTGCTAAACCTATATCTATTAATAAAGCTAAAACAGCAATCACTCCTTGTAACAACAAGCTGTTTTTTAGTCGTAGATTTAAATCTGTTTCAGGAGTTCCTCGTATTAAAATTCCAATGGGTTTACCTTTCAAATTGCTAACGGTTTTTGCTGCTACAGTATAAGTCTTTCCTTTAATCGGAATTCTCTGAGTAACTGCCTCACCTGATGCTTTTACTGCTTCTTTGAGTAGAGCATAATTTGGTAGAGCAACATGATGCAAATATTTATTCTGTGAAAGCTCTTGTTGTTCAGTTTCAGAAGTTTCTCCAACATCTAATGCTGCTGTAGCAAGAGTGAATTTCCCAGATTTAGAATGCAAATAAACAGCACTATAACCACCACTTTGCGATGCTACTGTTTGATCGACTATTGGAAATTTATGATTTACAATATCCCCAGATATCAACGCTCCTATTACTTCCTTAGTGTTTGGATCTTTGACTGGGGTGACAACATAGCGAATAAGTATCTGTTGATTTTCTAATCCTAATGGTAGTGGTGGAGATTCTTTTTGCAATTCTTTCCAATTAAGGATTTCGCAGCTTTCGATCTGTTGAGAAGATTTTATTGCTTCTGTTACCAAGCTATTAGGATTAAAAATTTCTCCAGTACGATTGGCATTGGCGTTGACAATAATTCGTGAATCTTTATCTACTAAAGTTGCATATTCTATTTTTCTCGCTTTGATTTCATTTTGAAGAATATTTTTTACCCGTTTCTCTAAATCTGATTCTAAAGCCTCAGATTTCCCACGTGCTTTCGCAGCAGCAATTATCGCTGGGTTATCCGATTGTCCGCGAAAACCAAATTTCATTTGATTGATTTTAATATTATACTTAATCTCTATAACAGCAAGTTCAGATTCAGCTTGATTTATTAAAACACTACGCCCTCCCATAACAATTAAAAAAGCACCAACTCCTACAAGTCCAAAGATAGAAATGATTTCCGAGGAAAATAATCCTATTAACTGTTTCCGCCAAATCGGTAGATTACTCCACCGCTGACAAATTTTATTATTTGTTTTCATGAAATACAAGCAAAATCAATCAAATACTCAAATTACTACTTATAA
>JBCCSG010000528.1:0-3596 GCA_039200565.1 Cyanobacteria bacterium P01_D01_bin.50
AAACACCACGCAATCGATTCCGCGTGGTTTGTGCGACTGGTGAGGTGATCGCAATTTTTTGACCGACCAATTGATTCATTAAAGTAGATTTACCGACATTAGGACGACCGATAATACCGATAAAACCAGACCTAAATCCTGGAGGAGCCTGGGGTATGAGAACCTCTCCCGGAAGAGAAACAATGTCATTTTGAATACTAGTCACAATTGACTCTACCGTTATATTTTACTTTTTTAAATTAACGATCGGCTTTGTGTTATCAATTATCGATATTCTCCGATATTTTCTAATTACCAATGCCTTATGGCCTCGCTTTAATTCCGATCTTAAATTATTCCTAGTACAAACTCACCTTCATTTACCGATTGATTAACAGAAATATCGTACACGAATCCATCAAGAGTCGCAAAAATATCTATCGTTGTAGGTAATTTACCTTGTTTGTTGAAACTAAGAATTTGATAAAGTTGTTCTCCTGCTTTTACTTGGGCACCAAGCGCAACTCTTGAGTTAATCATTCCACCCGCGGTTGCGTAATATTTTGTAATTTTACTTCTATTTTTGAAACTCATTTCATTATTTCTTTTTGGAAAATCATTTAATTCAAAGTCTTGAGACAAAACACCCTTTTGTTTTAAATAATTTTTCACACCTATAACGCCTTTTGTGACTGAATTCGGAATCATTTCCATTCCTCTACCGAGTTCAAGTGTCCAAGCTTCTACATCAAATTTTACCTTTCTACCTAACTGCATTAAACATTCTTCAAGCGCTAACCAAGGTTTAATAAAAGCTTCGTCAAAAGCATCTCCGTCATATTCATCTAGTAAAATGCCAAAATCGAGAAGAAAATATTTAGCACTTTCTTCTCGATTGTGAAAGTAGTAAAGATAGTTTAAGCCTTGATTTGTCGAACTGTGGATATCAATTAAATAGTCTGCATCTAAACTCAGGGATTGTAACTTGTAGCGAAACTTCTCGGTTAATGGTGCTCCACTAGTAGAGTTCATTTTATCGGCAAGTGTAACAAATCTTTGCTTAATTGCATTGAGGAAATTCTTTCTAATTTCTGTTAAATCCAAATCAAGCTGAGACTTTGCGAATGCCAATAATTGATTTTCTCCGTTATTGCTGATTTTAGATATATCCTTGGAATAATCCCAAAAAATGCGATTCCAATCTTTCGCTTGATAAGCACAGTATCTACCAGAAGAAAAATGATGAGAACGTTGATTGGTTCCCATGGGATTACAAACCGGAAGCAGCCAAATTTCTCCAATTAAATCTGTATGATCTAAAGTCAATAAAAACTCAATCAATTGATGAATAACGGCATTCCCCACAATTTCCGCGCCATGAAGATTAGATTGAATGTAAA
The DNA here is from genome assembly GCA_039200565.1 of Cyanobacteria bacterium P01_D01_bin.50. Classification (GTDB taxonomy): domain Bacteria; phylum Cyanobacteriota; class Cyanobacteriia; order Cyanobacteriales; family Nostocaceae; genus Rivularia. Next base: position 1,380 of record JBCCSG010000528.1, read on the forward strand.
CTTTCTTGCCTGCATTGGCACCGATAAATTTATAAACTTGTAGCGATAAAATATCGCCAGAAGCCATTTGACGCAGAGGAATTGTAGAAATAACTGGGAGCATTAATTATTAAGAGTTATAAATCCTAATTTCCCAAATTATCTTTTTTTTGGACTTACGTATAGCCCCCTTAAAGAAAATCAAGACAATTTTATTTTCTGAAATATTTGAATTATCAAGGCTTGAGTGAATTTAAGAAATAATTGAATCTCCATATTTAACCTGCAAATTTGTCCCTCATCCTTCCCATAGCCCGTTCTCTTATATTAAAAATATGATGTCCTAATCTTTGTTGGTATATTTATCCCAAGTATCTTGCAGCTTAGAAACTCTACGCTGCAACACTATTACCTTCCGCTAGAATCTGCAAAACCCTGGCTATAAACCCACGTGTTTAATGGTGACTAAAATTGTCGTCACCAGCCTAGTACAGCACGGCGTAAAATGCGCACGTGCTTAAAAAGTTTGAAACCTTTATCCTGTAATACTTTTGCTCGCCAAAGGCTCGCTCTGTTTTGATTTTTGACTTTTGACTTACGCTCAGCGGTACTAGGTATTCGTATTAACTCCAAAAATCGCTAACAGAATACCCGAGTTCCCTCAACATTATCCGCAACAAAGGTAAACTCAAACCAACTACATTACTGTAACAACCTTCAATTTTTTCTACAAAAACTGAACCTTTTCCTTCCAACGCAAAAGCACCAGCACATTTTAAAGGTTCTTCCGTCGCAACATAAGCATCTATTTCTGCTTCACTAACAGTCGCAAAATAAACTTTTGTGACCTCATGCTTGACTAAATTAACTTTTTGTGTGTTATCAATAAAAACGTGACCGGTAAAAAGTTCGCCACAATTACCACGCATCATCAGCCAGCGTTGACGAGCAACTTCAGGATTAGCTGGTTTACCGTAAATTTCACCATGGAGAGCTAAAACAGAATCGCAACCCATAACTAAAGCCGATTGGAAATGCGGCGCAACAGTTTCCGCCTTTCGTAAAGCAAGAGTTTGCACTAATTCTGCGGGATTTTCAATTTGAATTTCTGACTCATCAAAATTGCTAGGGTATACAAAAGGTTGAATTCCAACATTTTGCAGCAAACGGCGACGCGCAGATGAAGCAGAAGCTAAAACAAAGGTTGGATTACCCATACTTAGAAGTTAGAAAGTTAGGAGTTTTGAATTTCTGCCTATTACCTATTCTCCGAGGAATTGATAATTGATAATTGATTAATAGACACTAAAAGAACTTACAGAATCTCGAATCATTTGTTTCATTCTATTCCAGCGTCTTTCGGGTACTGAAGCGTTAAAAGTGAATAACTTACCACGGCTAACGGCAACACTAGCAAGGTTATGACGTTCTTTGTTGTTGGGAAATTTTACCAAATATTCTAATAAATAATAGGTTTTACCATCTGAACCTTCTTGTTGTTCGGCATTAACTAATTCTGCTGTACGATTGGAACCTTCGGGAGCAAGAGCATTTTTTCCCAAGTTGTATCCTACTTCTGTGGGAGTACCTAATTCAGCTAAAGTTTTACCTGATGGAACTGGACTGATGACCACGGAAACATTTTCAGTAGTTTCGATAATATCGTGAAAAACAATATCGGGACCGTTGCTTATTTGTACTTCTGTCCAGCCAGCAGGGTATAAGAATTGGTAGCCATCGGTTGAATCAGTGTAGCTACTAAGTGCAGTCGCTGCTGCTGAACAACCATTAGTAAGGCACAAGCTAAATATCAAAAATAAAGTAACTGAAATTCGTTTCCACATTTGTTCTGGTTCCTTTAGGCTGGAAATAATACGAGATGGTAAGGGTAATTTCTCATTTTATTGTCCCATGTATGCTGACAACTTACGAAATGCTTACCACCTAGGAATGAATTCCCCTTTCCTATAAACGTTAGCGCAGCGTGGCGTAAGCCATAATCATCTAAAGACGACTGAATAAGGGGTTTTAGCCTTGAAATAGATTTGGTGTCTGGGCTTAACGACATTAGTACAAGTTATAACTTTAAACGTAATATCCTATTTTGACACTCCCCATGCATAATATGGAGCGGATTCTTGATTCAACTACAGTTTGACAGGCATAAGCATTTCAAGTTTCAACCTTCTTTGAATTATTTTCTTAACAATGTGTTGTATCGAAATATTGGATTTTTAC
>JBCCSG010000529.1:0-3561 GCA_039200565.1 Cyanobacteria bacterium P01_D01_bin.50
GAGGACCAGTTGGTTCCATATCACGTAATTCTCCGTCAATAAGTTCGTAACGGGTGTTATCTCCATACTCAGTAATAAATTGCTCAAAAGTAAGAAGTTTGGGTGGAGTGTATGTCATAACTCATATTGCGATCGGGAAATGATTTTATTTTAGCGAAGCTGTGATAATCAACCGATAGCTATGGAGATACATTCATTTAAAAATACAATTAATAAAAATATTGCAAAAATAAATATCTTGACAAGCTACTCTCGTTTTGAGAGTATGAATCTTAAGTTAATTTTATTAATTAGCTAATGTGAGCTAATTAACTTTTTTAGGAATGCATCTAATCTCGATTCGTAATCTTCGCATTGATGCTAATCAGTTTCCTGATGTTAAAAAGCAAGTTGAGGACTGGTACACAACTGTAAAAAAAGCTGAATGGGCCTTCTTTAGAAGATGTTCGTTTAATTTATAGGGATGCAGAGGCTGTTGGAAATTTTACTGTTTTTAACATAAAAGGTAATGTTTACCGTTTAATTGTTGGGATAGACTATGAGAGCCAAGTGATTTACTATAAATATTTTCTTACACACGCCGAATACGACAAAGATAAGTGGAAAAATGACCCTCACTTTTGATAGAAATATTTACCGCAATCTTCTTACAGAAGTTATTCCTGTTGCAATTGAGACAGAAGAAGAGTACGAGCGCGTTTTAAAAATAGTAGAGGAGCTAACTTTTAAGAAAAACCGTACTACTGAGGAAAAAGCTTTACATAAGTTGCTTGTAATCTTAGTAGAAGCTTATGAGGCAGAAAACTATCCAATAGAAGAATCTGCACCACATGAAATTTTACAGCATCCGCAAGGAATCAAGTGGAACTCGTCAAATTGATTTGGTCGGAATTATTGGCTCAAGTGGTGTAGTGTCCGAGGTTGTAAATGGTAAGCGAGCGATTAGTAAAGCACAAGCTAAGGCTTTGAGTGAGTATTTTAAAGTATCGTCTAGCTTGTTTATTTGAGAAAAGAGAATTTTTTTATTACTTGGTTCGTAGTAGCGGTTCATCCCTCCAACTAAATCGCTAAAGCCCAATTACAAACCTTGAAATTGGCGGAAGATAGACTACTATAACTACTGCACGAATTTGATTTTTATGCCACAATGTTGCAAATTGGCAGCATGAATTTGATGCGACACGGGATTGAAAACCCAAAAATTGAAGCGCGGGATTCCCGAGACGGAAGAACATTGGGTTTATACCGGATTCCCGTGGGAGATGTGAAATATAATGGTTTACCTTTGTTTAGGAAAGAGAAGAATATTGCGATCGCACCGAACAAAACACCGAAAAATTGGCACGGACGGGTAAGGCTTTTTTGTCCCCGAAGATAAAATCTAGGTAAATTTTTACAGAAATTGCGGGACTTGGAGGCGGAAATTCAAGCTTCCATTAGATAAGTTGGAGAAGTTGCTCAGATGACTGGCTATTCCGGGATAAAAAATTGCTCCCATTGAATTAGTCCAATGTAGGTTTTTCTTGATCTTTATTAACTTTTGCCGCAACTAACCGCACCAACTTAATATCCAAATCTAAAGACTCAGCGATTTGTTCTACAGTTGCACCTAAATTCAACATCAAAGGAACCGCTTCTAATTTACCTTCTAACTTACCTTCTTGTTTACCTTCTTGTCTGGCTTCTTGGTAAACTTAAGTTTGTTTTAACTCACTAAATCCAAACATTTGCTCTATCTCTTCTCGACTTTTTTGGGAAAATTTGTAGACGATGATGGTTTCTATTAATGCGAGAAATTCCCGTCGGGTTACTTCCGAATTTATTTGTTGTTTGGCTAAATCGATTAACTCCCACGCTGAATGTGGCTGCGCTTTCCGAAGCGCTCTATTAGTAATTTAACAGTTCCAATCGCAATTGATGGTGATGCTGGGGAGTCGAGTTCATCCAAGTAGATGCGGGTGACTCGTCCAGATGTGAGTAATTCTATATACCTATCTGTTTCGCCTACATCTATATTGCGATTGGGATAACGACTCCGCGCCAATTGTTGGTAAGTTGGGTTTTGTCGAGGTAAAGAAAGATTTCCTTAAATAAGCGAGAGTATAATTTTTTATCGGGTTGAAATTGGACTTCGACAAAGTAGATGGGGGACGATGGGTTGCTTTTGGGGAGGAATACACCATCGATGCGAAAGGCTACTTGTTTGACTTCGACGGAGGAAAATTGGTAGGTATTGGCAGTTTCTGGGGGTTGGTTAATAAGTTCAAATAAGATGCTGGGGAAGCTTTGGAATAAGCGGTAGAATATTGTGTCGGTTTTCACGCTGGTTGGTGTTAGATTGGCTGGTGCAATTTTTCGATTTTACAATCTTGGAGGGCAGGAAATATTAAAATCGTTCGGATAGCTACTTAATTGCCAACTATGTTCGCTGTTTTAATATTAGCATCTTCGTTTTTTTATCTTTTGGTTGATGATAACTTTGCTTAAAAAAAATTGAATAATTTTTAGGTCGTAACTTTATTATTGATAAATAAGCATTTGCATATAAAAAGACTTTTACATGACTTTTAATTCATTGCTTGCTAACCCATAGCAAAATCTGTAAATTGCCTTTTATGAGGTGAATGAAATCCTATAACAATATCTTGTTTGGGAATCCCCATTGAAACTAGTTCTTCAGCAATATTTATTTGCGGTTCCATTCCACTGAATCCAAATTTTTTCATTTTTGATATCTATGTGTATTGAACAACCATAAACACGATGTTTATTTTCCCAGCCTACATTAACAAGTTGATAATGGTCGCGTACAGTGTCAAATATCTGTTCTACCTCTACATTGACCTAAGAAGGTTTGTAACTACCATATTTAACCAAAAGTTGCTGAACATATTCTCTATATTTTTCTAACTTATCCATCTTACTACTTCCTCTATTTCAGTATCGTAAACTACTAGCTTTAATTGAAATTATTGAACTTGAAGCTGTAGAAATGGAAGCTTAAAAAAATCATTATAGGTTTCTATATCAACAGCTAAATATAGCTTACGTTCTGGTTCTTTTGCACGAAGAGCAGTGCGGTAGTTAAGGAATTGCCCCAGAGCCACATGAAAATCAGTAATAGCTGATGGATTTAGAAAACTTTTTATTTCAACAGCGATTTTTTCTCCTTCCTTTTCAGCTGCAAGTAACTTTTCTGCTCCTATTAACCCAAGTTGCGGGTTATAAATCTATTATTTAGGGCGATCGATCGCCCACATAAAGCTGTGGAAGGCGCGTAGCGCCTTCCACAGCTTTAACTACTCCCTTCACGCTATAAGACGACCTATAATGTAGTATTAAGGATTACATAAGAATTAATTTTATGACCAGAAGAAGTAATCTGTTTTCCCGGAAGACTTGGGAACCATTTCAACACTCGGGGGGAACCCCTAAAACAACAAATCACCACAACGAAAATTCTTCGTACTCCAGAAGCGTGCTTATTTGTTTTGTTTTTGGGGTTTACACAAATTTTGTAATTATTGATAATTAATCTGTTGGAACAGCAAATTAGCAAAA
>JBCCSG010000530.1:0-3483 GCA_039200565.1 Cyanobacteria bacterium P01_D01_bin.50
AGCGCTAGTACCATGTGTAATTCAAGCATAGTGAATAAGATTGAAATGTGGAATTCAAGCCAGTCTTCCACTCCTTGATAATATCAGTCTGGTTCATAGGAGAATCAATCAATGAAGGCAAAATTAATCTCTGCGTTATTTCTTACAACTGTAATTTTTGGTACAACAGCAGGCGTTTCCAACGCGCAATTTCGATCTAATCGACCAAATATAAATATACAAATGCAAGATGGTGTCCCTAGTCTACCTGGTATAGACTTTAGTGACGATCAAAAAGAAAAACTAAAAGATGTTAGTGAAGAAGTTCGCAATCGCATGGGTGAAATCTTGACATCAGAACAACAAGATGATTTAAAAGCAGCTATAAAAGCTGGAAACAACCCCAAAGAAACGATGAAATCTTTTGACTTATCAAGTGAAGATAAGAAGGAACTTAAAAAAATTCAAGAATGGCAACGCAAAAAGATTTTTAATATTCTAACTAACGAACAAAAGCAAAAGCTGATGCAAATGCGTCAAAGAAAAGGAGGAGGAAATCCATTTGGTAGTATTCGAGGTTAAGTTAGTTTTCCCTGTTAATAACCATTAGTTCATTGATGTCCTTCCTTAGACATTGCTCCGCTGTAATACTAGTACAGAGTAGGAAGTTTTTCCTCTCTGTATTTTCCTATATCAATTATTAACTAATTAATCATCAAAATGGACGTATCAAATACATCTCAATCTGATACTAAAATAACTGTTAATTTTGCGAAAATCATCAAAAACAATTTATTTACAAAGCTATTAATTACTTTCCTGTTAATAGGTATAGGTTTGACTTTCTTTCGTTTTTTTGTACTGTTACCAGCACGACAAGCACGAACTCAATTACCAACACAACCAGTTGAAAGACAAGATTTAACAGTTACAATTACAGCTAATGGTAAAATTGAACCGGAGCGTTCGATTAATATTAGTCCTAAAAATGCAGGTGTAATTAAAAGTTTATTAGTTAAAGAAGGTGATTTTGTTAAAAAAGGACAAATTATTGCCTATATGGATGACTCAAATCTACAAGGGCAACTTACTCAAGCTAAAGCAGGAATTGCATCTGCTGAAGCTAATCTACAGAAGTTAAAGGCAGGAAATCGTCCTCAAGAAATTGCCACAGCAAAAGCACAATTAGAAGAAGCAGAAGCCAATTTGCGGAAATTAATTGCCGGAAATCGTCCTCAAGATATTGCTCAAGCTCAAGCAAGATTAAATAGAGCCAAAGCAACTTTTAATCAAGCAGAAGCTGAGTTAAAACGATATCAAGAATTATTTAATGCTGGTGCAATTTCCCGACAAAATTTGAGTACATACCAAACTAATCGAGAAACTGCTCTTACCCAAGTGAAAGAAGCAGAACAAGCTTTAAATTTATTACAAATAGGCTCCCGTCAGGAAGATATTCAACAATCAAGAGCAAAGGTAAAACAATTACAAGAATCCTATAATTTGAGTAAAGCTGGAGCCAGAAAGGAAGATATCTCGCGAGCACTTGCAGAAGTTAATTCAGCACGAGGTTCTTTACAAACAATTATTGCTCAAATAAATGATACAGTAATTCGCGCTCCTTTTGATGGTGTGATTACCAAGATATATTCCGAACCAGGTTCTTTTGTAACTCCAAATACTACTGGTGGTGCGACTTCTTCTAGCCTTTCTGCTTCGATTTTATCTTTAAATACAAATAATCAATTAGTCGCGAATATTGCTGAATCTAATTTAGCAAAAATTAGTCTTGGACAAAAAGTTAATCTCAAAACAGATGCTTATCCCAATCAAATATTTACTGGTAAAGTATCGCAAATCGCCGCAGAAGCAACTGTCCAACAAAATGTTACCAGTTTTGAAGTGAAAGCTGAAATTACTTCTGAGAAAAAAAGTCTTTTACGTTCGGGTATGAATGTAGAAGCTGAATTTGAAATTAGTCAAAAAGATAATGTTTTAGTTGTTCCTACTGTTGCTGTTGTACGGGAAGCTAAAGGAACCGGTGTATATATTTTAAATGATGAGAATAAACCTATATTTTTACCTATCAAAACTGGTGTTATAGTTAACAATAAAACTGAAGTTCAATCTGGATTAACCGGGAATGAAAAAGTATTATTAAGTCTACCAGATGCAAACAAATCTAAATCTCCGCCAAGGGGTTTATTTCCACCGAGAAATTAGTAATAAGTAATGAGTAATAAGTAATAAGTAATAAGTAATGAGTAATTAGTAAGTTTAACAAGACTCGGTTGGTGCCGTACACTGATTGTCTTATTATTACGTTAAAAATTAGTCAGTTTACAAGCACCCTACAACTCACTATTCCCTATTCCCTATTCCCTTTTCCTAACACTTATTAAGAAACTTATGCAATTAAATAATTATAAAAATTCGATTTCTACCGTTGAAATATTATCAATGGCGTTGGAATCTCTGTGGAGTAATAAACTACGCACGGGATTAACCATGTTAGGAATGATAATTGGCATTGGCTCTGTAATAAGTATTACCTCAATTGGACAAGGCGTACAAAAATCCACAGAAGAACAAATTAAATCATTAGGCTCCGATGTTTTACAAGTATTAGCAGGAGAAGCCAAAGGTGGAAATGTCAGTCAAGCATTGGGTTCTAGTAGCACTTTAACATGGCAAGATGCAAAGGCGATCGCCACTGAAGCACCAGCAGCAGAAGTTGTTTCTGGATATTTACGACGTAATGCACAAGTTGTCTATGAAGGGGAAAATGCTTCAACTACCGTCTATGGTACCGATTTAAATTATCCAGAAGCTAGAAATACCTTTCCCGAAACCGGTAGATATTTTAATCAAGAGGAATTAGATGGAAATCAACAAGTTGTTGTTCTTGCTCCAACGGTTCAAAATAAACTATTTCCCGAAAATGTCAACCCCATTGGTACAAAAATTCGCATTCAGGGAGAAATTTATCAAGTAATTGGAATCATGGAAGCAAAAGGTTCTCAAGGACCTATGGATAGAGATGATGCAGTTTATATTCCTTTAACTACCATGTCAGCAAGAATTGTCGGCAATAATTCACTCTTTGGCATTTCTGTCAATGGTATTTACGTTAAATATGCCAGTCAAGAACAATTAGCAGCAGCCCAATTTCAGATTACCAATTTATTGCGATCGCGTCACAATATCCAATCTCCCGATGATGATGATTTTCGAGTCACCAACCCAGCCGATATTCTCGAAACTTTAACAACTGTTCTAGGTTTATTAACTATGATGATAGGCTCAATTGCTGCTATTTCTTTAGTAGTTGGTGGGATTGGAATTGCCAATATTATGTTAGTTTCCGTAGTCGAAAGAACCCGAGAAATTGGTATTCGTAAAGCATTAGGTGCTACTGATTCAGCAATTCTCAATCAATTTTTAGTTGAAGCAGTTGTCATTTCTACTGTCGGTGGTGCAATAGGCATTGTAACGGGAATTGTA
>JBCCSG010000531.1:0-3475 GCA_039200565.1 Cyanobacteria bacterium P01_D01_bin.50
AAATTCAGCGTTTGAAAGAGTAATTGTTCCCCCAATGGATGAGTACAATCAAAAGTTGATTGCAAACTTACATCCTAATGATTGGAAAAATCCCGATCCTGCCGATTGTTATGATTTAGTGGTGATTGGTGCGGGTGCTGCAGGTTTGGTAACATCTGCCGGTGCTGCGGGGTTGGGTGTGGGTTTGAAGGTGGCTTTGATTGAAAAACATCTCATGGGTGGAGACTGCACTAATGTGGGTTGCGTACCTTCTAAATGCTTAATTCGCTCTGCTCGCGTTGTCGGTGAAATGTGGAATGCGAAAGAATACGGAATTAATGTTCCCCAAGAGATAGAAGTCGATTTTCCCGCTGTTATGGAACGAATGCGGCGATTAAGAGCGGATATCAGCCCTATTGATTCGGTTGAGCGCTTTACCAACATTGGTATGGATGTATTTTTAGGTACGGCAAGTTTTACCAGCGGCGATACTATTGAAGTTGCTGGTAAAACTCTTAAATTTAAGAAAGCTGTAATTGCTACGGGAGCAAGAGCGACACATCCCGAGATTCCTGGTATTAAAGAAGCTGGATATCTGACGAATGAAACCGTATTTTCCCTGACTCAATTACCCCGACGTTTAGCAATAATTGGTGGTGGTCCCATTGGTTGCGAATTAGCACAAGCTTTCAACCGTTTTGGTAGTGAGGTAACAATTTTACATCGCGGTTCTCATCTTTTGAATAGAGAAGATAGCGACGCTGCTGAAATTGTGCAAAAGGTGTTGAAGCGTGAAAAAATCAACTTGGTGTTAAGTTCCAAAATAGAGCGCGTGGAAAGTACGCCGGAAGGCAAGAAAATCTACTACACCAGCAATGGTAAACCAGGTTCGATTATTGTAGATGAAATTTTGGTAGGTGCAGGAAGAACACCGAATGTTGACGGTTTGAATTTGTCAGTTGTTGGTGTAGATTATGACAATAAAGGTGTGAAAGTAAATGATAATTTGGTAACTACAAATCCGAAGATTTTTGCCGCAGGGGATATTTGTCTAGGTAGGAAGTTTACTCACATGGCCGATGCTACAGCCCGGATTGTAATTCAAAATGCTTTATTTGCTCCCTTTGGTTTAGGACGTAAAAAACTCAGCGATCTAGTTGTGCCTTGGGTAACATTTACTGACCCGGAAATTGCTCATGTAGGGATGTATGAAAATGAAGCGCGAGAAAAAGGTTTTGAAGTAAATACTATTAAGATAGACTACGAAGATGTGGATAGAGCAATTACCGACGGCGAAACCGAAGGCTTTGTTAAAGTTCACTTGAAGCAAGGTACCGATCAAATCTTGGGTGCCACTATAGTATCTACTCACGCAGGTGAATCGATTTCTGAGGTGACTACGGCAATTGTCAATGGAATCGGGATGAATAAATTAAGCGGTGTAATTCATCCTTATCCTACACAAGCCGAAGGGATTAAGAAAGCTGCTGATGCGTATAAGCGTACTAAATTGACAGATGGTACGAGGAAGCTTTTGGGATTTTTGAATAAGTTTTCTTAAGGATAAATTGCGAGCGCACCTCTAGTATAATTCGGCGTAAATAAGGCAACCATTGTCAACGGTTAAAATCCTTATTATATAAGACTTTTGACTTTTGACTTTTGACTTTTGACGAACGCGCAGCGGTACTAGGTTGATTAATGATATTAACGAAAAGACGTAGCAGTGCTACGTCTCTACATTAATCTTAATTAAACCATGCCAGAGTTCTTTTTTTTCCGTGTCTCAAAAAATTCTTGATATTCATCTAAATTCATTTTATCGATGTTTTCCTTCAAGTATTTCAGCAATTTGATCGTTGATCCTATGTATTCTGTGTCTTAGTTGTAAAAAAGGATATGAAAAATCTGAAAAGTCAGGTTTAAAAACAGATTATTTCTAGTTTTTAATATCTTTTAAATAAGGTTCTAATAAATCTATAAGCTGTTGAGTTCTTTGGCGCACGCCTCTAGCATGAAGGTGATAAGCTGAGTCATAAAACATAGATTTATCGTACATAAAATCTTTGGCATTACCAATTAAAGGAACTCCAAGGCTAGTATAAAGTTGTTTGATTTTTTGAAAATAATCTTTTTGTTCTTGTCCATTATAAGCTTCAAACCAGATTGTATTTGGCCAAGTCGCAATTACTTTTATTTTATTTGATTTACACCAATTAATAAAGCTTATTATAGTTTCTGTTCCAGAACCTCCAAATTCTTTATTCTTCAATTTCAAAGGTTTTAATTTTTTAATTTTATTGAATAATTTTTCAGTCATATTAGCTTCAGTATTATTAATAACATCCCCATATTGATTTAATTTGCCATAATTTTGATTAATAATTTCTTTCTCAACATTTTGATCCTTATGATATTGTTTATCTTTAAACTTAAAAATATAGTTATCAATTAAATACCCAAAGGGTAAACCATATAACATCCGAATTTGATTCATAGGATTGGCTTGCTTAAAATAATTTAGATCGTAAGCAAATGTATATCGAATTAATTCTTGATTAGGTTTTCCGCTATGGCTGTAGTGCATATACTCTAATGGCAAAAGCACTGTATCTCCAGTTTTAGACCAAGAGCGAGCATTATATAGTATATAATCTATGCCAAGTGTTGCTGTGGTTCCTCCATTCACGCAAGGTACTTTGGTCTTATTTGTAATCATTTCACAGCTAATACCAAATGCAGCATTAGAACCAGAAACTATCAATAATTTATGCTGATTGGTAGAGTCAACAATGTCTGCTTTTGTAGCATATACCCAGTGACGAGCGTTTGTTGATTTATCTGTAGTTATACCTGCTTGAAAAAAGACTAATAAAGCAAAAAATAAACTACACATCAAGAAAGTAAATATGAAAGTAATAATATATTTTTTGGATAAAAATATCTGTTTAGAAGTTGAAGTATAAAAAATCACTATTTGGAGCCTCTAAAATTAATTTTATAACTAGGAAATAAATAGTCCCAAGTATGATAGAGAAAGGCATATTCGGTTGCCATCGCAATTTTTGCCAGAAAGTATTTTGATAATTTTCTTCTTTCTTGTTTTTATAGTCTTCAAGAGTGGGATTAAATTTCATCATCCATTCTTGGGTATTTGGTGTAAACCAAGCAATAATTAATAAAAGAGGCATAAATAAAATAATATCTGTAGGTTTACCTCCAATAATTGGTAACCATCCATCCGGTTGAATATTCCAACTTTGTAAAAATTCTAACTTTGCAGATAGAGATTTAGCGATAGACAAGCCATTGAAACCAAACATACCCTTAACAATAAGTAAGGCAGCATTCATAGTTTCTGCACGGAAGAAAACCCAACCAATAACAACCGCAACAAAGGTTAATAACCAACCACAACCTTTATCAAACCAATTAGTATTCTTTAAATCATGTCCCAAACGTTTACGAAGCGATCGCCATTGATGATTTATAATTA
>JBCCSG010000532.1:0-3447 GCA_039200565.1 Cyanobacteria bacterium P01_D01_bin.50
ATCGTTAATCCCAAACTATACAAATCGCTAGAATAAACCGCTCTACCAGCAGCTTGCTCGCTCGGCATATAACCGGGTGTACCAATTACAATGGAACGAGTTAGACTACCTTGAGAATTTACTACCGTTGCCATTGTTTCCCGCACTGCACCAAAATCTATTAGTACGGGTTTACCGTCGCTATGTCGCAAAATAATATTATCCGGCTTGATATCGCGGTGAACAATCCCCTTGCTATGTACAAATTCTAAAACTGGCAGAATATTCAATAATATTTCTTTTACCCCGCTTTCGTTAAATAAACCCTGCTGTTGTTTTTTGGCTGTCAAGGTATCGCCTTCAACCCATTCTTGAACTAAGTAAAACTTTTCTGATAAACAAAAATAAGCATATAAAGTGGGAATCTGTTCGCTTACTCCCCCTAACTCTTCGAGAATCGCAGCTTCCCGCCCAAATCTCTCCTGCACTAATTGGTAAATCTGGGGATTATTCTCAATCGGCTTGAGCTGCTTAATTACACAGCGACGCTGAGAGGGCATTTGAGTATCTTCCGCCAAGAAAGTGTTACCAAATCCACCACTCCCCAAAGTCTGAATAATTTGATAGCGGTTATTCAACAGCATTTGCATCAATTAGCAGTAAATACTATGTTTATTGTTATATAAGTTATCAGTATTTTACTACTGTCTTCAGCTTAATAGGCAACAATTCTTTTTATACAAGTATTGAAAAAAAATAATTTACTAAATATGACTCAATGAGTAAGTACTATTTTTGATTAGTCATGCGTTCAAACACCAAACGCGAAATTTGAGGAAATATTTTCCAATTATGAGCATAAGCTTTATCCTCAGCAAAAACAACTAGAATATAAGCTATTTTTCCATCCGCTGTGGCGACAATTGCAGCATCATTACGAGAATGAGAAGTCCAACCTGCTTTACCGCGAAAATAAATATTATTTGGTAAGGATTCACTTAAAAAGCCTCTTACAGGATTAAATTCGTTCGGATTCTTATCGTCTTTTTTTAAGTTTCTAGTTCTAGAGTCAATTGTTAATAGTTTTGCCATTTTTTGGCTGTAAATTGCCGATACAGACTGAAGATTGTAAATTTCATACAACAATCTGGCAACTTGTTGAGTTGAAATTTTATTCAGAATCGGCTTTTGAGGTAACCCTCGCATTTTTAACTCAGAACCTTTAGCTTTAGAGAGCTTTAAAGATGGAATTGGAAATGTTTTTTGACTTACATTTATTTTATGGTAACCAGCTTTTTGAAAATATTGATTAATTTTCAATCTCTTTTGTAGCCAATTTTTATATTTTTTTTCTGTAATATTTTGTTGATATTGGGTTTGAGTAATTCGATCGATAATATAACTAGCAGCTTCATTATCAGATTTCTTAATCATTGAATCCAGATATTGAGTAAATTCTGCTTCTGACAAAATACCTTGTTCTATTTGAGCGTAAAGATAAACCATCCAAAATAGTTTGACTACACTTGCAGGATATGTGAGCTTTTCTTGTTCATATCCTGCATATTCGCCTGTTTTTGCATTAACAATTGTCACTGATAGTGGTTGGAGCGGAAGTTTCTTAACTTTCACTAAATTAATTACTTCATCAACAATAACTTGTAATTTTTGACTTTTAATGAATTTTGGAGGTTGTGCAATATTATATGCTAGTTTCTTCTGTTCTATATTTTCTGATAAATTAATCGGTGAAGGGTTTCCATAAGATTTTTTTTCTTCTAAAAAAATTCTTATGGGTGCCCGTGAAGCTGGTGCTAAAGGAATAGATTGATTAACTTTTTTGGTAATTTGTTTGCGCTCTCCGGTATTTTGTTGTTTATATAAAACTAAACAAATTGAAATTATAGTTAACATAACTCCTGCGATCGCACTTACAAATGGTAGGCGAAATAATTGAGTCCAGCGTTTTTTATCGCTTAATCTCATTTTTTATATTGATACTAAACTTTTATTTTTGATTTACAATTAGTCTTTAAATATAATTGAAATCTCTAACGACTATTAATAACTTTTATAGTTTCATAGTCATTAATTTTTAGTTTACCATTCTCTAATTGCAAAGAATATCTGACTAGTCTAGTATAAAATGTAGTATTTTTCCCTGCGTTCGTATTTCCATTTTGATAAAATTTGCGATCGTAAGGATTCATAATTTCACTTGTGGCTGTGCGATCGCTAGCAACAAAGTTTTGTACGGCATCAATTAGTTATACACCATATCGGTAATAAGCATTATTGTTTGCTAACCATTCTAATGAACTACCATAACCAATATTTTTCCTATAGGCTTCACAATCATGTTAATTATGCTCCAAGATCCGATCGAAAGGGGATGCAAACAATACTCGCTTCACATTTTGCCATAGATTTAAAATAGAAATAGCCGTATCTCTTGTAATTGATTATGGTGTTGGTGAAAATTGATTTTGACTTGAAGCTTGGGATAGTATAAGCAGGGATTTTTTTATCTAAAGAATTGACTGAAGCTCTAGTATTTCCAGAAGAATCACTTTGATTTTCAATTAAAGTTTGTTCAGCTTGAATATTCGCAGTTGGTTATTTATTAAGCATTGTCATACCACCAAAAACACACAGCCCAATAACACCCCCTATAATCGTAGCTTTTTGCCAATCCCTCATTCCTCCATTCACTGGTATTATTGGTGGGTGAGTTTGTATTAGCAGTAATGGTGCTGATATTACCGTTGGAGGTTGCACATCCGTGCTTACTGACGTTGCAGGAAATTGAGCTACAGTAGGTGCAATAGAAATTAATTCATCCTCAAATACTTGTAACATTTCTTTGGCATTAGACAAGCGTTCTCGTGGATGAAATTTAATTGCTTTATCTATAAATTGCCGTAAAACTAGAAGTAACATTGACAGCATACTCTCGCCAGATAATTTCACCAGTATTCGGATTATTTGATAACTTTTGGGGCATTTTACCTGTAAGTAAGTAAATTTTAGTTAGTCCTAAACTATACAAATCACTAGAATATACCGTTCTTCCCGCTGTTTGTTAGTTAGGCATAAATACTGGCGTACCTATGACAATCAACTTCAGGGAATTTTCGGAAACAGCCATTACAGTATGCATAGTTTCCTTAACTGCACCAAAGTCGATTAAAACTGAGATCTTGCACTATTGTCTTTAAGCCTAAATTCCCGGCTTGAAATTAATCTTGGCTACAGACAAAGTACTTTAAAACGTACTAAAAGCCTTGCCCAGTCTGCCGCAATCAGACGCAGGTTTTTTAGTCTGGGAATTTATTCCAAGGCAGTTGTTGAGAATGGTGCAAGATGTGAATTAAAACAGGTTTGCGATATCGCCATAACGAATTAAGATATTATCAGGTTTAATATCTCGGTGGAGAATACGTTTACTATGAATGTATTCTAGAATGG
>JBCCSG010000533.1:0-3444 GCA_039200565.1 Cyanobacteria bacterium P01_D01_bin.50
CGATGTTGCAAACTCGGCATTTGACGACGCACTTGTTCAATTCTTGCGGGATTAATTTCAGCGATCGCCACCCCCGGTTGTTCGCCAGCGTCGTCTAAAATCATTCCCCAGGGATCGACGATCGTAGCGTGTCCGTGGGTTTGACGACGGTCATAATGTATACCTGTCTGTGCTGGAGCAATAATATAGCAGGTATTTTCAATGGCACGGGCTTGTAGTAATATTTGCCAGTGATCTTTACCAGTGAAGGCGGTAAAAGCAGCAGGGACAACCATTACGTCAGCACCTTCTTTTGACATATGTCTGTAAAGTTCGGGGAATCTCACATCGTAACAAACTGAAAGTCCGATATGTCCGAGTTTTTGAGAAAAGTAGACCTTAGGTAGTTGGCAACCAGCCATTACTGTGCTAGATTCTCGATAAGTGTTGCCATCAGGAAGATTCACATCGAATAAGTGTGCTTTGCGATAGCATAACAATTCCTCACCGTTAGAATCTATCAGAGAAGCAGTATTATAAACTTTATCGATATTATCGGAAGGAACGGGGAAACCACCACCAATAATATTAACTTGGTAACGCTGCGCCATTGTTTTGAGAAAGATTTGAGTTTCCTTGGCAATAACTTCGGCTTGCGCGAGTTTATCTTTCTCTTCTCCCATAAACGAAAAATTTTCCGGTAAACCCACCAATTGGGCTCCTTTATGCACGGCTACATCAATCAATTCCTCAGCCTGTGCTAAATTCTCGTGTAAATTGGGCACGCTTGTCATTTGAATAGCTGCTGCTAGATAAGAATTCATCCCTGTATTAACCTATAAAGCTAGTGGTAGTTAATCAAACTATGTGTTCAATCTTGAAAATCAGAATATAAAACAGATTGGTGTTAAAAGCAGTCAAAAGTAAATAAAATTTGATTTGTACTTAATCAAAGCAATGCTTTTTCATAAATATATACGAAATAATTATTGCTAAGCTGCTACGCATCTAAATTGTATATTATTCTATTTGATAATGATGCCTCAAACTATCTTTACTTTTGACTTTTGACTTTTGACTTTTGACTTGCTGTTGTGCATTTTTAATGCACAACAGCTTATCTCCGCCTTTAGAAAGGTGAAAAAATTCTGGTTACGTGAGTTTTGAGTAGGTTTTTGTTTCGTACTATTTTTTTAGCTTGCAATGGAGAAAAACTCCCAAGCGTACATTTTTTAATTTTCGTAGTTGATACGGTTAGATACAAGATATGAATTAATTCAGATTTCCTATTGATGATGCTGGAGAATAAATCAAAGATGCTAAATTTTCGGCTACTTGCAATAAGCCGGAAGCTTGACACTTTGCCTATCGTACTAACGGATTTATGAAGGCATGCAAGAATAAAGTCGAGCCAAGATGTTATTTTGATAATTTGAATTTTAACTCCTGTAAGGAATAAGGAAGAAGCAAGGAGACAGAAGGTTTGAGCGGGTATACAAATTCTTTTTCCTTTTCTTCTAGCCTTCTACTAATATAATCATCTACCATCATCGGGTGTAATATTTAAATTGGAATCTGGTATCCCTATTCCAAATTCAACCGCTCAAACCTTCGTTTAAATGTCAATTAAACTACCAGCATCTGTATCTAATAATAAGCTTGCTTGGGGTTGCTTGCGAAGAATGGAAGCTGGGAATCCTTCGTTAATCTTCCCTTCTAACATCTGTTTTATTACTTTGGCTTTACGTTTTCCTGGTGCGAGACAAATAATTTTTTTCGCAGCACAAATAGTGGGAATTGTAAGGGTAAAAGCGTATTGAGGTACACTTTCTAAATTAGGAAAATTACCGCTCTGTAATTGTTGCAGACGGTTAACTGAATCCAACTTTACCAATTTAATCATGTAAGGGTCATTAAAATCTGCAACACTTGGTTCGTTGAAGGCTAAATGTCCGTTATCTCCTATTCCCAAAAAACACAAATCAATCGGTTGTGCTTTTAATAATTTAGAATAGCGATCGCACTCTTGTAATGGCTGTAGCGTATCGCCTTCTATATAGTGAAATAATGAAGGAGAGATACGCTTCTCTACACGCTCTTTCAAATAATATCGAAAGCTTGATGAAGTATCACCAGATATACCTAAATATTCATCTAGATGAAAGCATATAATCCGCGACCAGTCAATATTATTTAAATTCGTCAAAATATCGAGGAATTTAAGTTGGGAATTACCCGTCGCAAACAATACGGTGGCGGTTTGTTTCTGTTTGAGTATTAGTTGCAAATACTCTTGAGAGATTGTTGCAGCGGATAAAGCAAGTTCAGTTTCCGACTTGTAAATCTGAACTCCTAGGCTATCAACGCGAAAATCTTTTTTAGCGTTTGACATTTGATAACAAAGAAATTTTTCAGTTAAGTAAACGGGTAAGGGTAGATTTTTGTGTCCACCCATACACGCGCTAGTTACCATAGGTTGTCAGATTTTATTCGATTTTATTATAGTTTTTTGTATGCTTTAATGCCGCAATTATTACGAAAATGCACAAAATAATGTAAGCTATTTTATTAAAGTTTATATTTATTTACATTTAAACAGAAGAAATTATGTTGACTGCTATTTTGTTTGATTTAGATGGAACAATTGTTAACACAGACCCAATACATTATCAAGTTTGGCGAAGTATTCTAATTGAATATAAGGTAGAAATCAACGAAAAAATATATAAATCTAATTTTAGTGGCAGGTTAAACCCAGAGATTATTCAAGATGTATTACCACAACTATCGGCAGAAGAAAACGAAAATTTCGCTGTAGAAAAAGAGGCAAGATTTCGTCAACAAGCATCATTACTAAAACCCATAAAAGGATTTTCACAATTATTAGCGTGGAGCGAAAAGCATCACCTCAAACGTGCTTTGGTTACCAATGCTCCGAAACTGAATGCACATTTTATGTTGGAAGCTTTGCGATTAAAAGAAGCTTTCGACATAATTATTTTAGCAGAAGAAGAGGCTGCTGCTAAACCAGACCCTACGCCTTACAAAGTAGCATTGGAAAGATTGGGAGTTAATGCACGACAAGCTATAGCCATAGAAGACTCTCCTTCAGGAATACTTTCGGCAATCAATGCAGGTATCCGCACTGTCGGTATGGCTTCGACTCAAACTCCGGAAACTTTACGCGAGCTTGGCGCATTCATGGCAATTACCGATTTTGCAGATTCGCAGTTGTGGACTTTTTTGAATTCTGTGTTGGGCGCAAAAACCGAAATTTAGCGATCGATAATATAATTAGGGCTTAAGGACTTACGCAGTTGTCAAAATACTCAGTTGACTTAATTTGTCATTGATAATAATGCTACTTAATAATAATTTTTTTCAATAGTAAGATATATGCAACAATTGTGATTTATATCATAAGCATTATCTATGAATACAAAATAAAGCTTTGTAGAATTTCAG
>JBCCSG010000534.1:0-3443 GCA_039200565.1 Cyanobacteria bacterium P01_D01_bin.50
GCGTGTCCGTTAGGACATAAAGTGCGGTCTTGGGGTCTCCCCAAGTGGAGCAACTTTTCAAGAGAGTGAGTAGCAACAAGGCTTTCAACTAAATTTACATTATGTAATATAGTTCGGTTTATTTGTGCCGACTTACTTAAACTTCCACACCTCTCAAAATACCGACAATCACTCTCGCTAAATCATCTAAATCATCGGGAACCTTAAATAAATTAATATCTTGAGTTACTATGTGTTGAACTCGATCTAATTTACCAAATTTCCAAACATCACCTATAGTAACAGCTCCGTAATAGATATCTTGGTCTTCCACTTGGGATAAAGCGATTAATTCTACTGCTAATTGAGTAAAACCTCTGGTTAAATCATCATTTTTAGCTTCGATGACTAAAAATTGATTTTTGAGTTGTAAAAAATAATCTAAATTTCCCTTCAATATGTTGCTTACCTTCAGCGGATATTCGATTCTGACTTGACATTCACAATAAAGAACAAGTTCCAATAAAAGTGGTGATACTAAAATTTCCCTGCGAGTAGTTTCATTATTTAAACTGGTAAAACGTAAAATTCGTTTGATTTTGGTTTTCAGATCCGCTATACCCTCTATTTGTTGTGAAATTTGGGGTAAAGATAATTCTTCTCTAATCAGGGTATAGTCAAATTCAGCTAAAATTTCATCTGGGTCATAGGATAACTCAAAATAAGAACGAAAAGTATAATCTCTACCTGATTCTAAAACTTTTCTTTTTGCCATTGAGAAATCTCCTTATTCAATCAGAGAATAACCTTGAGGACAATTTACCTGATAGTTAATTAATTCTACTTTACTGCGTGATTAGATTGTGGGGTTATCGCTCTTGATATGAATGAGTATTCCTACTTATTCAAAAAAAATCGACATCGCTAATCCAAAAGTCAACGATGTCGAAATTAAATATATTTTTGTAAAAAATTAGAACTTAATTCCCAATTGTCCGTTAAAACCGCGAACAGAATTATAACCAGCACCAACAAAAAAGCTTTTGCTAGGACTAACTTGTACACCACCAGAAAAAGCAACACCTTGGTCTTCAGTATAGTATCCCAAACCAACATAAGGAGAAACGACTGGTAAAGGGAGAAATTGCAGTAAATCTACACCAACAGCACCATCCTCTCCCACTCCTAATTCTGCACCGTAACCTGCGAATTTTGCACCTACAGCATAGGTAACATCGCCATCTATACCACCGACTGATATCCAAGGTTGTGGTTTTGGTACCGATACTATTTGAGCATCAGCAGGTTTTGGTGCAAATAAAGCTAGCAAACCTAGAGACGCAATTAATGTTTTACCGATAAAAGCTCTTTTCACTTTCAACTCCTACACTACCTGTAAAATAAATACCATTTGTTAGTCATTCACTAACAGTGACGGATTTTACCCCGTTTCGGTGCCATCGCTCGGTAAAATCGTGAAAAGGTTAATTATTGTACAACGATGGGATAATCGGGTGTAGGATTAAGTGGACAACTAAAAACGTATTTACCAGGTTTGAGAGTAATTTGATAATCTTGGGTATTACCTTTATTTAAACCACCTCCACTAACTTTGGGTAACGTTACCTGGCTGACTCCTTCTCCACGCAAATAGAAGCCTAATTCATAGGGAACATCACTGTTGGTGACTCTAAAGGTATATTTTCCTGGTTTTAGTTGTAAAGGTTTAAAGCCTTTTTTTCTTTCTGCTAAAGTTTTACTATTTATTTGATTGCAGTCTTCAGCTTTTGTAGTCTGGTATTCATAATCTTTATTCTCTGTTTCCAGAAATTGACAGCCAGTTTGAGTTAAGGTAATAACTTGGGCTGGTTCATTGCTTTGTTGCTGGGAATTTGATTCTGTGTTTCCACAAGCTGCTGTAAGAGTTAGTAATAATAAACTGAAAGTTAATTGTAATTTGCCGATCATTTTCTCTCATCTAGCCCTTGATATGACTATTTCACTTTATTCAAAATACTCACTAGCAGATGATAGATAGCTGATTGTAATATTAATTTTTACTGAAAATCTGTTATTTTAAGTTATCAACGATCGCTCCTATCAAATCCGTTGGCATCGGGATTATTAATTTTTGAACGCAGACTGGCGCAGCGTTCGCGGAGCGTGTCCGTTAGGACATAAAGTGCGGTCTTGGGGGTTTCCACGTCACTTGCTTCAACGGAGGGGACCTCCGCAACGCAGTGACTCCCCACGAGTAACTTTTCAAGCTAGAGGTACACGCAGAGCGACGCAGAGTTTTTTTGATTATTTTTTTGTAATACCAAAGTAATCGGATTTGATATCACTCCATCTAGAAATCAAAGTTTAAGCCAATTTAGATCTAAACTTTAATCTCTTGCCACTTATTAAAATTAAAACTTTCTCGACCATTCATCTTTCCATCGTTCCACAACTACTTTAGTTTGAGTAAAAAATTCAACTGCATGATTCCCTTGTCCGTGTAAATCGCCGAAAAAACTTTGCTTCCAACCGCTGAAGGGAAAGAATGCCATTGGTGCGGCAACACCGATATTTATGCCAATATTTCCAGCTTCGGCTTCATAACGAAACTTACGCGCTGCTGCTCCTGATGTGGTAAATAAACAAGCCATATTTCCAAATTTACTGTTATTTACTAGGGAAATCGCTTCATCTATATTATTGACATGAATTAAACTCAACACCGGACCAAATATTTCTGTATTCGCAATTTCACTTAAAGGGTTTACATCTTCGAGAATAGTTGGACGAATAAAACAACCATTTTCATAACCCGATATATTCGGATTTCTGCCGTCAACTAATAAATTTGCTCCAGATTCCACACCTTTTTCAATTAACCCCTCAATTCGCACTTTACTTTGGGAATTAATTACCGTTCCCATTTCCACACCTTTATCTAAACCATTACCCACAACTCGCTTAATAGCTGCTTGAGCGATCGCTTCGGTAAATTCTCTTTTCGCTTCTCCTACACTCACCGCCACTGAAGCAGCTAAACATCTTTGTCCAGCACAACCAAAAGCACTATCGGCGGCGATGCGGGTTGTCATTTCCATATCCGCATCTGGTAAAACGATAATCGGATTTTTCGCACCACCTTGGCATTGTACCCGTTTACCATTGGCTGCACCCCAACTATAAATATATTTTGCTACGGGTGTGGAACCGACAAAGCTAATGGCTTTAATTTGTGGATGTTCTAATATTGCGTTTACAGTTGCTTTGCTACCATTAACTAAATTGACTACACCCTTGGGAAAATCACTCTCTGACAACAAGTTAAAGATTTTCTGCATTGTCAAAGGTACCTTTTCCGAAGGTTTAATAATATAGGTATTACCGCAAGCTAAAGCATATGGTAAAAACCAAAAAGGAATCATCCCCGGAAAATTGAAAGGACATATTGCCGCACACACTCCCAA
>JBCCSG010000535.1:0-3427 GCA_039200565.1 Cyanobacteria bacterium P01_D01_bin.50
ACAAGCCGATGTACTGCGTTCCATTAAGTCTGATGTCAAAGCCAAAAAACTCTCGCCAGACGGCACTATTTCCGAAATTGCCGCTACCAGTTTGCAACGCGGCGATACCGTGTATGTAGTAGCTGGCGATATTATCCCTACGGATGGGGAAGTGATTATGGGTGCAGCCAGCGTGGATGAAGGAGCAATTACTGGAGAATCGGCCCCTGTACTGAAAGAATCAGGTTCTGATATTGCCAGTTGTGTTACCGGAGGTAGCCGTATTATCTCGGATGAATTGATCATCCGTGTCACGGTTGACCCAGATAAAGGGTTTATCAACCGGATGATTTACTTAATTGAAAGGAGAGAACGTAAGAAAACGCCATTAGAAGCTACTCTGACGGTGTTACTGGCGCTGATGAGCTTGATGTTTCTATGTGTGATTACGACTTTTCCAGCACTTGCATATTATATAAAAACTACCATTAGCGTACCGATTTTAATTGCTATTTTTGTGGCCTTAATTCCTACAACTGTTGGAAGTTTACTCAGTGCTACCACTATTGGCGGCATGGACCGCGTTGCTCAGTTAAATTTAATCGCGACTTCAGCTAGAGCCATAGAAACCTGTGGAGATGTCAACACTTTAATTCTTGATAAAACAGGAACCGTAACCCGAGGAAACCGTTTGGCAGATGGTTTTATTCCTATCAACGGTCATACAATGCAAGAAATAGCTTATGTATCTCTGGTTGCAAGTATATTTGATGACACTTCAGAAGGAAAATCGATCGTTCGTCTAGCACAAAGATTGGGAGCAAGAATTGATTTCGATTACCAAGATGCCAAACCAGTCAAATTTAGCGCTAGAACCAGAATTGGGGGTACCAATTTACCTAATGGTTCAATGACTCGTAAAGGATCTGTAGACGCGGTAAAAAGCTTTATCCAATCTGTTGGTGGTGAAGAAACATCTGAACTAAATTCAGCTTATGAAATGGTATCCCAACAAGGAGGTACACCCCTAGCCGTATGTATGGATCAAGAAATTTACGGCGTTATTTATTTGAAAGATACCATCAAGCCAGGAATACGCGAACGCTTTGGCAAATTGCGACGGCTTGGCGTGCGTACCATTATGATTACCGGCGACAATCGTATAACTACTTCTGTAATTGCCAGAGAAGCCGGAGTTGAAGAATTTATTGCCGAAGCTACCCCAGAACAAAAAATAGCTGTAGTTCAAAGAGAACAAGCAGAAGGAAAATTGGTGGCAATGACTGGGGATGGTACAAACGATGCAGCAGCATTAGCTCAAGCAAATGTTGCTGTAGCCATGAATAACGGAACTCAAGCAGCCAAAGAAGCAGCCAATATTATTGATTTAGACTCAGACCCAACAAAATTAATTGATATTATTAGTATTGGGAAACAAGTGCTAATGACTCGTGGTGCTTTAATTACATTTTCGATTGCCAATAATATAGCCAAGTACCTTGCAATTATTCCAGTAATATTTGGCTCTACGAACTTAAATAGACTAAACATTATGAATTTGACAAGCACTAATTCTGCCGTGCTGTCAGTCTTGATTTACAACGCATTAATTATTCCAGCATTAATTCCTTTAGCCCTTAGAGGTGTACCATTTGCACCAATGACACCCAACCAACTTCTACAACGCAATTTATTGATTTATGGAATAGCGGGCTTAATTATCCCGTTTCTCGTCATTAAATTAATCGACTTAATTGTTTCTTTGACTGTTTTAGCTTAACGTTAATCAATTATCAATTATCACTAGTCTTGAAAAATAAGCATATATTAATTGGTAATTGACTTATTTTCTTTTTTAACATAACTACTATGTCTAAAATTCGAGCGGTTGCCTCTTCAGTTCGCGTTACCTTGATTTTGTGGTTAATTACTGCAGTTATCTATCCATTATTTATACTTTTAGTTGCTCAAATTCCCTTCTTTGAATATCAAGCGCAAGGTAGTATAATGGTAGATTTAAATAATGAACCAATTGGTTCGGCTTTAATCGGTCAAACCTTTACATACGACGAATATTTTCATGGGCGACCTAGTAGCGTGCTATACAGTCAAGGTAAAAAAGCTAAACCTACGGGAATATCTGGTTCTAGCAATCTTGCTCCTAGTAACCCTGAATTACTAAATCGTATTTTGGAAACAGCAAACGAACTTCAAGAAGAGAGTATGGAACCACGAGCCGATTTAATTTATAGTTCTGGTTCTGGTTTAGATCCCCATATTACATTTGAATCGGCTAGGCAACAGTTAAATAGAGTTGCTAGCGCTCGCAATCTAAGGCCTGATGAAATAATCCCTTTCATTGGCAAGTATACTGAGGGTAGATTTTTAAACATATTTGGCGAACCAAGAGTAAATGTACTGAAATTGAATTACGCTCTCGATCTCCAAGAAATTAACCGCAGAAAAAATTAATTGCAGTAAGAGGAATTCTCCAGCATATTTCCGACAAAAAGGTGCCTTCGCAAAGCGCACGTGAAGCGAATAAAATACTTGTGATATTCATATTTGAACTGAGATAGGAATTTTAGATTTAGATACGAGTAATCATTGAATCTTTTATTTTCTGGGATTAGTCTGGGACAACATCGTCACTTTTGTAACGGTGATACAAACAATATCCAGAATCTAAAATTCCATGACTCGCGTAATTGGCTTAATGAGCGGTACATCAGTAGATGGTATCGATACTGCTTTAGTAGATATTTTCGGTAAGGGTTTAGATCTCAAAATAAAATTGGTTGCGAGTGAAACATATCCCTACCCTACAGAAATTAGAGAACGTATTTTAGAAGTCTGTGCTGGCAAAGCTATCTCGATGTTAGAGTTAGCAGAATTAGATGACGCGATCGCATCATGTTTTGCTGAAGCTGCGATTGAGATTCAAAAAGGTCATCAAAAAGCGACTTTGATTGGTTCTCACGGTCAAACAGTTTACCATCGACCTTTAATGGGAAAAGTTTGCGAAGGAAAACTTGGTTACAGTTTGCAAATTGGTCGCGGTACATTAATTAGCCACTTAAGTGGAATTACTACCGTAGATAATTTCCGTGTAGCTGATATTGCCGTAGGGGGGCAAGGTGCGCCTTTAGTGCCTCGTGTAGATGCAGCTTTACTTAGTGATGATTCAGAAGCTCGCTGTATTCAAAATATTGGTGGCATCGGTAACGTTACTTATATTCCCGCTCGTAGTGGTGACTGGCTCTCAAAAATTCGCGGTTGGGATACCGGACCGGGAAATAGTTTACTAGATTTAGCTGTAGAACATCTAACGAATGGATTAAAAACCTACGATGAAGATGGTAAATGGGCTGCAAGTGGTACTCCTTGTTTGGGCATAGTGACACAATGGCTCAATCAAGAATATTTTCACTTACCACCACCCAAATCT
>JBCCSG010000536.1:0-3413 GCA_039200565.1 Cyanobacteria bacterium P01_D01_bin.50
ACTAATACTTCGATTAAGGTAAAGCCAGAAGTATTTTGAGAGAATCTCGAAGATAAGTTTGATTTTGCTAATGATACTTTTGTAGGGAATTTATATAGCATTGTAAATACCAATAAGTTAGATATGGCACCCTTTATTTGATTCATTTAAGGTAGAGAAAATTTGTTTTTTTAAATTGATTTAAAGCTTATTTTGTAAATACAAAACCGCGTCCTTCAACTCGTATGCGTGCTTGAGGAAAATAATTTTTTTGTTTTTCGCTGTAGTCAGGAGGAGTATTTTCAATTCGAGCGAGTGCGTTACCCCGTAAGTAAACTTCTACTGCTGTATTTATTGAATCTACACATACGTGAAAACTAGCTGTTTCAACATCTCCGGTAGGAGCAGAATCTCCGCTTCCATCAAAGTTTGGTATCTGTTGCATTCCTGTAGGACAATCAGCAGGAGCCGGATTGGTATTGTTATTTATTTTTGTTTGGTCGATGTAATCAACTAAAGTTAAAATGTCTGGGGTTGAGTTATTATATGTACCACTTTCCCATTCATTCATCTTCGCTTTTAGCTCTCCTGAACCGGTAAGGTCAAATAATCTAAAACCAGCGTCTCTGGTGTCTTCTTTGTCGTCGTCATCATCTCCATAGCCGTCACTAATTTGAAATCGACCGATTCTAGCAGCGTTAGACCATGTAGAGTTATCATCTTTAATCAAATAATAGGCAACTAAGGAATAACTAAAGGTATCGTCGCATTTATCTGGCTGGGTATCGCAGTTACTACTACTAGTTTCAATGCCAATTCCATTTTTTATATATTGCCGTTTCCAGAAAACAAGAACAGGAAAATACTTTTTTTTGTCGTTAGTTGTATTCTTCGGTAATTCATCTCTAATTTCATCTATTCCATCGGCATCATATATATAAACTGCTTGTTCTAAATCTCGTGCAATAAAATCGAGTGCTGTTTTTAGTTCTTGTTCTGTAGTTGTCTTTACTTGTTCTCTACGCTCGGTTTGCATGATGTTAATCATGAATGTTAGTAAAGGCGTAAGAATCAGTGAAGCTAGAATCATCGCTACCAATAATTCTATAAGCGTGAAACCAGCGGATTTTTTAGTTGATTTTGAAATCTTTGTTTTTTGATGATGTATTAGTAATTTGAGTGGAATCATGAGAATTATTTTTTATTTATAGATACAGCAGTTTGTAAGTTGCAGGAAATACACCTCTCCCCAAAGTAGCGGGGAGGGTGTGCGAAAGCGTGGGTGGGTATTTTTGTATCTCACGGGCACCATTCACGAAGCTGAAATCTACTGAATTGACTTTTAGCAATTTGAATCATCATTATCATCAACTTTTAGGCGATCGCAAAAATTACTGAAATTTGTACCATTAGATATATCTGTTGTTATTTCTATTAGAGGAGTTTGAACGGATCTTAAACCTGTTCCTCCGCTAAATGTTGATTGTTTTTTGGCATCGTCATCTTTTAGGGCTTTTAATTCGTCAACCTTGTTCCTGTCAAAAGCATCTGCTCGGTAAACCCTTACTCCTAAGCTGTAACCAGCTTCGGTTTCCGTGGAACTTGGATTATACCGAAATGCTTGAACAATCATGTCTTTGGAGGTAGTTATTGTACAGCTACCGTCAGCATCTCCGTCTATGCAATATAAGTTGTCATCGGGTGAAGAACAGTAATCATTAGCATTACAGCTTAAATTACCTTGTTCAGGAGCATCGTATTTACTAAAGTCGTATTCCTCTAATTCGTCATCACTTTTGTTAGGTAATTCTGGTGGCTCAATTGTGCCACTTCTGACACCATCTATATAGCTTTGGGCGGCATCTGTGGCAAATTCGACTCGTCTTGCTTGTACGCGAGTCGCTACAGATAAGACGATGGTAGGTGCGATCGCCGTCATTAAAATGCCGATGACAATTATGGCAACAAGGGATTCAATAATGGTGAAACCGGACTGATTAGATGGTGATGGACGCAGTTTTTTAAGGTAAATCATCTGAATAATGAAGTTATTCTTGATGGTTGACTATAAAGAAAATTATCGACATTGAGAAGGGCGTTGATTTTCGGGAATGGCATATCTTTTGTCAGATCCATACTTGTTTGAAGGTGCTGTACCGTAATTACCAGGTTGTGCTTGAGATTGAGCAGCACATAACAATGTTGATACCCAACTATCATCACGACTGACTTCTCTGTAAAACTCGTTTGGATCTCCTGTTGGTGGTGCCGTGAAGCGCTGAGAGAACAAGTCTGGTAACTGAGTTAGCAAGGCGACATCAAAACCCCAAGAACGATTACCTGGCTGGACATAGAAAGGTGTTCTACCCAAGGTTGTATTGCTTTCGCTGTTTATGGTAGTTCGATAAGCCTGGGGGTATCCGAAAAGTGTTCCAGTTGTAGAAAAACCCTTGAGTCCGTTGGTGTAATTGGTGGGGAGAATTGGCTCCCAAGGTGCAGTTGCGTAGGCACTTCTTTTGTATTGAATGAAGGAGCCACTAGCTCTGTGTGTTGCATTTCTCCATTTTTCTAAGTAACGAGGGAAGTTTTCTAAACCACCATTTGATTCTTCTGGGCGTGCTGGAGTATCTCCTTGAGCAAACACTAAGTTGGTTTCTGTATCGACAGCAACTTGCAACCAATTATTATCCTTACTTTGTACATCAGATGCTTTCGTATTAAGTACGTTACTATTTCCAGGTGTCTCTAAGGCAACATGAATTTGCAGTACTGGGATTAATAATGGTTGATTGCTGGGGTTGCTGTTGGTTATAAAATTTTGAATCAACAGCGGAGATTTATAGCTATATTTGTCACTGCTACTGTTCGTAGTCTTAAACCACAAAGCTCTTCTATGGAGTCGGGGTCGATTGGTAGAATTATCAGCGTAGGTGTCAGAAGGATAGTAATTTACCTCTCCATTGTCATCGGTAGATGTATCAATTTCATTTTCCCTGTCTATATTATTACTTCCACTAATTCCTAGAGGAATTGGTTGGTTATTAGAATCCAAAATTAAATTGCCTGTTGCCGCATCGCGGAGGAATGCAACTCGGCGAGGATAGCGTCGATCATCTTCAGTTATGGCAGGCCTAGCAGTAGTACCTGCTCCAAGCCTGCTAGCAGTAAAAGCGCTATCGTTTGGTATTATTCGAGAAGTACCCGAATCTACTGCTCTTATATCCGCCTCATCTGAGTCAGTCCAATCAATTTTGCCGTTATCGCTTGCGTCATAGCCAACCACCCAATCATCTGGTTTACAAGCAGTAACTGTAGATTTACGACAGATTTCCATTACATATTCTGGAAATAAAGCCCGTCGCTGAACTGGAGTAGCGAAGTTATTAAAGTAAGAACTTTGTATATCACCATTGGAATCTCGTGGAAATCCCGCT
>JBCCSG010000537.1:0-3401 GCA_039200565.1 Cyanobacteria bacterium P01_D01_bin.50
GCCCATTAGCCAATCTTGTTGATAGGTAAGACTTGGGTGCAGGTAATGTACATATTACAGTTACATGTCCAACAACTTTAATCACCGGTGGAACAGCTGTGCTTCTGTTATGGCCGAACTAGATGGCTTCCGTCCAATTGGTCACAATGGACCACTTGAAGCAACTGTTTCTAAGTTTTTGGCTCCAAGTAATGCTTGGTTAACATGAAAGTAAGCTCTCAAAAGAGCTTTTTTCACCAACACTGACGCTTTTAAAACAGTGAAAAGAGTCTGTGTTATCTACCAACTGAGCTTTATTCTAAAATTAAAATTTTTGAGCCATTACTTCTTCATATCCCTTGGAGAACCCAGTCCACCAGCTGCTGGAGTGCCTCTGATAAGATTCTGCAAATGATAAAAAAGTGGTAAGGTCTTTATATGCTTTAGCTTTCCCTTCATTTTGAGACTCTCTAGGGCTGAACAATTGTGCTCTTGGCAAGCCTGATTCAACGCAAGTTTCATTCGCTCCCTGCCAAGGTAGTTCACGCCTGCAAAATACAACTAGATTACGGTGTCAAATGTGAGAGAATGTTAAAGCATGATCAAGGCACAAATTGATCAGTAGTCTTTAAATTGCTGCTTCATAAAAGTAAAATATTTTAGCGAAGATATAGACTCAATATCGGTGATTGGGAAGAGTGAATAATCAATAAGCAAATTGCTAGATGTTATTTGCTACAGAGCAGAACTCACGGAATTCATGAGAAAACTATATTTCGAATTTGTTGAGATCTGGTTATCCTATCTGATTTACTTCAAAAAATATTCAAAAAGCAGCAAGCTTCAAATTTGAACTTACATTAAACAAAAACATGATCCATGCTTGACGCAACCAAAGCTTTTGCAGTTCGAAAACAGAAAGTCAATGTTCTCCTCTTTCGCCGTTATGTCATCAAATTTGTCATACAGAGATTTTGGACTTTCAGGTTTTTCAGGCACCAAATACCATTTACCGCCAAGTAATTCAAATACATTGGTGGCTAAAGATTGTGCTTCCATTCTGGAACCTTTAATGACTTGCATCACATTTTCTATTAGCACGACATAGGCAATATTTCCCCGGATTTCTGTGGAAATTATATCTGTATTTATCTCAATATAAGGAGTATTTTGAAAAATCTTTACCCATGAATTATTGACTTGCTTCCAACCCCGAAGTATATTCCATCCAGGATGAACACAAAGACTACCGGTTCCTTGAGACCATACAATACTCATTGCATCAATATCTTTCTTCTCGAAAGCACGATAGAATGCTTCGTTTACGGCTAATACTTCAGAACGCTGTTCGGTCATAGTTTCTAAATGAAGATAGTTGATGGTTGATAGTTGATGGTTGATAGTTGATGGTTGATAGGTGTCAAATCAACCATTAACCACTAACCACTAACCACTAACAATTCTGTGTTTTTACTTCACCAATGGTTTGTAACAATTGCTGTGCAGTGTATGGTTTTGATAAAAAAGCTTTGATGCCAATATCAGTAACTGCGTTAATTTTATCGTTAGAAACCAGCCCGCTAACAGCAATAATTTTGACTTGAGGATTAATTTTTTGTAACGTGCGGATAGTTGTTAATCCATCCATAGCTGGCATGATTATATCCGTTAAGACAACAGATATTTCATCTCTATGTTCTGCGTATAAAGCGATTGCTTCAATACCATCGCTGGCAGTTATTGCTTTATAATTATAGCTTTCTAGTGAAGTTTTTGTAATATCTCGAATAGAATCTTCATCATCTACAACCAAAATTAATTCTCCTTCACCTAATGGTAAATTTACTTCTGGTTCCTCTGGCCGTTCTTTGACTTCTTGGGCTGGTAAATATACTTGAAAATTGCTTCCTTTGTTTATATCGCTTTGTACGTTGATAAATCCGCCGTGACTTTTAACAATACCAAGTACAGTAGAAAGACCTAAGCCCGTACCTTTTCCAAGTTCTTTAGTAGTAAAAAATGGCTCAAAAACCCGATATAATATACCAGGAGAAATACCCACTCCAGTATCGGCAACAGAAATCAGTAAGTAGTTACCGACTTTTGCATCAAGATGCATTTGAGCGTAATTTTCATCTACTATAAAATTTTCCACTCTAATGCTTAATTTACCACCATTTGGCATTGCGTCACGAGCATTAACGCATAAGTTCATTATCACTTGATGCAATTGAGTTGCATCTCCAGAAATCATCCAAAGGTTTTGCGGTATTTCATCCGAAAATTGAATTGTTTTAGGAAATGTTTCTCCGATCACTTGCTTAATTTCATTAATTAAATGCTTTGGTTGCAGTAAAGTGCGATCGCCTTCCATTCCACGAGTAAAAGATAGCACTTGTTTAACTAGATTTGCACCCCGTTTGGCATTATTGATTAATATCGGTAAAAGTCGTTTGCTTCGCTCATCGTGCAGTTGCGATTCTAAGAGTTGCGCTGTCATTAAAATCGGTGCGAGTACGTTATTCAGATCGTGAGCGATACCGCTGGATAAGGTACCGATACTCTCTAATCTTTGAGCGCGAAGAAATTGCGATTCTAGTAGTTTTTTTTGTGTTATATCAGTATTAACAACGAGAACACATTGTGCTTTATTTTCAAATTCTTTTAATAGCGTCCAACGACTCTCCACGGTGATTTCTTTGCCCAATCTTGTAATTTGATCGAGTTCCCCTTTCCAATAACCGTTGTTTAATAAAGTATTAAGGGCTGATTTAATTTGTGATATTTTCTTTTGTCGCCAAAGTTCTTCTGTTGTTTTACCGATAGCTTCATGTTTATGACAACCATAAAGATGTTCGGCTGCTTTGTTCCAATACAAAATTTTGTTATCTAAATCTCGTACAAAAATTGCATCTGTAGTAACATCAAGTAGTGCTGCTTGTTCGCGAATTTTTTGTTCGGTTTGTTTGCGTTCTAACGCGTAGCGAATTGAACGTTCTAATAAAGGTGCATTTAATTGACTTTTTTCTAAATAATCTGCTGCGCCCGCTTTCATTGCTTCGATATCTATTTCTCTATCTCCCCTGCCAGTAAGCAAAATAATCGGGGAAGAACATCCGCATTCAATTGAAAAGCGCAACAGTTTTAATCCGTTTTCCGCTCCCAAACGGTAATCGAATAGGTAAATATCATGTCGATGACAAGCGATAACATCTTTTGCAATTTGATAGTTGTCTAACCACTCTAATTCACAGTCACCCAACTGAAATTCACTTAGCCAATCGCGAATTAAAATATAATCATCTTCATCATCATCTACTAGGAGAACTTTGATGGGATTGTCATTCATTGTTTACCTCCCACCCTAATAACCGTAGGGTAGCTCTACAATATCAAACCAGTATTTTCCTATAGTTTTCATA
>JBCCSG010000538.1:0-3368 GCA_039200565.1 Cyanobacteria bacterium P01_D01_bin.50
CCGGCAGGGAGTTCCAATCCAGGGAACAACAACGACCAGTATTTACCTGCGACTAGGAACCAACAGCAATTTTCTCATGAATATGCCCAACGTTGCGCTGATTCATCAGTTGCCTAGATTTGCATAGAATTAGAGAACCCCTTATAGACTTTCCTGAAAGGATTATAGTTCAAAACTCCTGCATCTCTAAAGTTAATTATCCATTAGACATTACAGCAAGATGAACTAACATCAACTGCTTGCTATCGTCTAGTGTCTTCAACAAGGGATTTTTAATTGCCTTTTTGGCTATCATTATTTGAACTTCTAATGGCAAGTTTTCAAAGTTTATTTCTTGCTTGCGACGAATATCTTTTTCCGGACAATACCATTCGTATTTAACTGTGAAATTAGCATACAGCGACCATTTGCTAATAGCTCCAAATTTGAGATGAGTAAGGTCTTTGGTACAAGTTACGATCAGATGTGATTGCATTTCTACTGAAAGATTCATAGATATAAATTAAGTATCACGCTTTAATTTCATAAATAGAAACAAGCTAATCATTATATTGTCATATCGATATGACAATAAAGTGACTTTTGACAATGAAATAAAAAGACGTACAGTTATACTATCTTTCCAAACAAATTGAGGACTACTAGCTTTTACATAGACTAGTAAAAAAATCTTTGTTATGTTTAGATATTTATCGAATTTAAACCATATACTTTAAGTTCAAAAGTAAATATCATTAGCGATTTTTCTGCATGCGTTCTTTATAGATAAAGCAACGACTTCGTAATTTTAATAAGCATTGAAAATGCCTCAATCTTTAATATTTTTCAACCATAGCAAATATACATAGGTAGTTGTCAATTATTTTATAGAATCTTTTTTATTTATCAGTATAATAATCAAATTATTACATAAGTAAATATAAGTAATTTAAATATTTTATTAAGCTTTTGAATATCATCTAAAAGATAACTCATAGCCGGTATTAATTTCATGAATACATTAAAAAACCTCCTTTTTTTGAGAAAAAAGGTTTAATAAGCATTTTTTGGGTAAATTTTAAATATTGAGATATAACTTACGCAGCCGTAATGACAAATTTTTGGTCACACGGATTCACCGCAACTCTAACTTTCCTTATATAAAGTATTGTTGCGGAGGCGGATAAGAGATAGTATTAACTACAATTAAATTTAATTTTCGTAAATTTCTAAGGGTAAATTATCAGGGTCTTTAAAAAATGTAAATTTTTTTCCAGTAATCTCATCTAACCTAATATCTTCTACAGCTACACCCTTTGATTCTAAATCACGAACGCTTGATTTTATATCATCAACTTCAAAAGAAAGATGTCTTAAACCACAAGCTTCTGGATTGCTAGGTCTTTGTGGTCGATTGGGGAAAGAAAAAAGCTCAATTTGGTCTTTTTCTCCAACTCGTAAATCTAATTTATAAGAGTCTCTTTGCTCGCGAAAGGTTTCCTTTATTATCGCAAAGCCTAAAATTTCTGTATAAAACTTTTTGGAAATTTCGTAATTCGAGCAAATAATTGCCACGTGGTGAATTCTATTGAGTTTCATTAATAGTTAAGAGTTAGGAGTTAGGAATTAGGAATTAGGAGTTAGGGATTAGGAGTTAGGAAGTTTATGTTAATTACTAATAATTTCGTCTCTTACATCTTCCTTATCTTTAAAAGTCCAAGTATTCCCTAACTTTCTATTCCTTATTCCCAATATACAGATTAAGAATCTTGTAATGTAGTTTTAGAAACGATTCTGGTTTTCTTTTTATCAGCTTCTGATAATTCTTCACCAGATTGCAAGCGGGTAGCAGAAGTTTGTAAAACCGTTGCTGCACTATTGTCTCCCATTTGCAAAGCTGTTTTCGCTGCGGTTTGCAACATGGTAGCAGCTCCTGCTCGATCGCCTTGTTGGAGTTTCGCTTCTGCAAGCTGGGTTTGCCGATACTTCGCCAGTGCAAAAATATAAGGTTGAACTTGTGGATTAACTGTAGGTTGATATTCTCTAACTACATTAATTTCGACGGGGATAGTTTCTGAAAGTAACCCTGTTATGTTTCCTGCTGGATCGTCATAACGAACTTGTAGTTGGGCTATAGTATGAGTACCTTGTGGTAATTGTCCCAGATAAATATTTGCTAAAACTGTTCTTTTACTATCCTTCATTAAGTCACCTAAACGTACGGCGAAACGTCCGTCTGCTTCTTGTTGCACTGGTAATTCTATAGTGTCGGGGAATACTTGTGCAACTGGTTTCAGTTCAGCTAACCGTAGCTTGGGCATAAAAGAAAATAATAAATAAGCGTTGGTTAAACCCACAGTTTGAATGCGGCTAAACAACCGATCGAATTTATTCTCAGCTTCTTCTGGTTGTGCGATATGAGACAGACTGCCACCGCCAGCATCCGCAATTTCTTCGAGAACATCTTGGTTCCAATTATCGCCAAATCCCAGAGAATTCAAGGTTAAACTGTAGTCAACGGCTAATTTGGCAAATTTGAGACAGCGATTGTTGTCACCATGTTCGTTTTCACCATCAGTTAATACAAAAGCTTGGGAAATTGCTTCTTTTTTACCCTTTGCTAATTCCTCAATACCCAAACGCAAACCTTCATCAATAGAAGTGCCGCCATCAGCTTTTAGCTTGCTTATTTGTTTTTTTATACCATCTCTATCTTCAATTACCTGATTGGGAACGAGTACCTTAGCCCGGTGATCGAAAACTACAATACTAAGGCGATCGCCATTTTTGAGTCTATCAACGATACGGTTTGCAGCTTGTTTTACAGTTTCGAGCGGACGACCATTCATGGAACCGCTATGGTCTAAGATTAAGCATAAGTTAAGGGGGACATTATTGCGATCGAGATTTTCTACGCTAGCGGTTAGAGAAACTGCCAACTGACGTTGAGAGCTTGATTGATTTACGTCTAGATTGCTATCATTCAGTTCGGGCAACAAGCTAACTTTCATATTGGTTGCGGTTCCTTGCGCGGAATATACATTATATATAAATAACTCCAGGATGCAGCATCGGTGCTACGGAAAAGTCCTGTATGGCTTAAATATATTAAATGATATTTATAATTGCACTTGTTCAAAAATTAAATCCGCGAACAACCAGTTAACTTGTTTAAAATTTGACATTTGTATCAGGGAATAGGGGATTTTATACTCCATGTGGTATAAAATCCCCTATTCTCTCTCTTTAGGCTCAGAGCTTCTCCAATCTTGGAGGATTATAATTTTTTAAGGTTCTAAGGACGGTCAGCGTTGAAAATTATAATGCCATTCGGGAGGGAGTAGGGAGTAGTGAGTAGTGAGTAGTAATAAGGCTTTGAGTTCAATTTA
>JBCCSG010000539.1:0-3361 GCA_039200565.1 Cyanobacteria bacterium P01_D01_bin.50
AAAACAACAAATCACCACAACGAAAATTCTTCGTACTCCAGAAGCGTGCTTATTTGTTTTGTTTTTGGGGTTTACACAAATTTTGTAATTATTGATAATTAATCTGTTGGAACAGCAAATTAGCAAAAACAATAATCTTTGATTTATAGAAGCATAATTGATATTTATATAAATTGAATATTATTGTTAATAATTGTATTTATATTTGAGTATTACTAGACTAAAGCGCAAATATGTCTAATTATCCGCATGGATTTGTTCTGGTGTCTGAAGTTGATTAAATTTAAAAAATGTCTCTAATTTATCTTGAACTTCTTGAATAGTTATATTCAAGGATAAATGATGTAGAAGTTGAAGTCTTAAAAGATGAATAATATATTCAACTAAATTAAAGTTCGGCGAGTAAGTAGGAGTATGAATAAAATTAATAGAAATTTTATCGTGAATATTTAAATGGTTAAGATGTGTTGCAACTTGAGATTTCATTTGATTTTTATGTGTCGAGTTATTATCTAAAATAACAGTTAATTTATTAAATCCTTCTTTAATACAATCTTGACATAGTTGCAGAAAATACTCTGAAACATCCTCAGTTTTTGATTTTTCTTTTAATTTTAAATACTCTTTCCCCGTGAATGCATCAACTGAAATCATCCCGTTCAATTTATTTCTACGTCCTTTCTCGTTACTTGGTATTTCGGGACGTGTATTCTTTTGTGCCCATCCGTAAAAAATGCTTGGGCGGTTATAAACAGCAAATTCATCAAAAAATAGTGCTTTATCGTTAGTTTGCAGATTTTGCTCCTCCTCAGAAGTCAACATGAATTTAGAATAAGACATGAAGAATTTAGAATTATTACCCCATCAATGAATCGAGGGGCCCCTCTTTTTCTCCACGGATAAATCCGTTACCAGTTTATTTTCGGGTCAACTAAATACTAATAAAATATCATTTATAGCAATGTCAATAATATTCTTATTATATGGACTAACTCCCAACAACTAACAACTAACTCCCTTCCATCATGAATCTCGAATCACTCCTCAAACTAAACCGTACAATCCGCGTAATTGGCTTTGACGACGCACCATTTATTCGCGGTAGTGGAGAAAAAGTTAATTTAGCAGGAATAATTTGTGCGGCAACTCGTTTTGAAGGAATGGTTTGGGGAGAATTACAACAAGATGGTTTTGATTCAACAGAAACCATTTGTAAATTATTACTTAACAGCAAATTTTTACCACAATTACATATAGTATTACTCGACGGAATTGGTTTCGGTGGATTCAACCTTGTTGATTTACCAACCTTAGCCGAAAAACTCCAACTTCCCTGCGTCGCCGTCATGCGTCGTCAACCCGATTTAGATGCAGTTATCGACGCAATGAGTCGTTTACCAAACTTAGAAAAAAGAAAAGAATTATTAAAACGTGCAGGAAAAATTCACGAATATTCACCCTTTGTATTTCAAGTGTGTGGTGAAGAGCCAGAAATTATTGCCAAAGTCTTAGAAAAATTAACCGATTGCGGAAAAGTACCCGAAGCATTACGATTAGCTCACTTAATTTCTGCTGCCGTAATTAAAGGAGAAAGCGGCAGCTCGGCATAAGGGAATTTTGGATTTATCTCAATTCGTCGCAATACCCTATAAGGGTATCGCTACATTTACCAAGCCCACGCAGGTGGGCTTTGTAGCTATAGCCCCAGGCTTCTAGCCTGAGGGCGATTTTATGATTTAACTAACAAATTTCCTAAAAACTTATGCAACCAACAATCAAACCAAGAGTAAAAATTTGCTGTATTTCCAGCATTGAAGAAGCATGGATGGCTATTCGCTACGGAGCTTCAGCATTGGGATTTGTATCTCATATGCCCAGTGGACCAGGTGTAATTTCGGAGGAATTAATTATCGAAATAGTAGCTCAAATACCACCACCGATCGCGACATTTTTACTAACTTCCAGTCAAAATACCCCAGAAATAATCCAACAAATAAACTGTTGCGGTTCCAATACAGTACAAATTTGCGACAAATTAAAATCTGGAAATTACCAAGATATTCGAGAAGCCTTACCGGGAATTTCTATAGTTCAAGTCATTCACGTAACAGATAAAGAATCATTAAATGAAGCAATTGAAATCGCACCATTAGTAGATGCAATTTTACTAGATTCCGGAAATCAATCCCTCACTATCAAAGAATTAGGAGGAACCGGAAGAACACATAATTGGGATATTAGTAGAAAAATTCGTGAAGAGATAAAAATACCAATCTTTCTCGCCGGAGGATTAAAACCAGAAAACATCGATTTAGCAGTAAAACAAGTAGCACCTTTCGCACTTGATGTATGTAGTGGAGTTCGCACTAATAACAAACTAGATGAAGATAAATTGAAACGTTTCTTTGAAGAATTACAGCAATAAATCTATCAACGTCATAATAGACATAAAAGCCAAAACCTGGGAATATGACAATAACCTCCAGCTTAAAACAATCTGAAATCTTCTATCCTAGCTCTGATGGAGAACCCGTGGCTGAAACCTATATCCATCTCTACGCTATATTGACAACCCTTGAAGTACTCAGACAATATCTTCAAGGACAACAAGCAACCGTTTTAGCAAACCAATTTTTATATTATGCTCAAGGTTTCCCGAAATTACGCATAGCTCCTGAGGTAATGGTAATTTTTGATGTCGAGCCAGGAGGAAGAGACAATTATAAAATTTGGGAAGAAGGTAAAGTCCCTTCAGTTATTTTTGAAATGACATCGAAGGGAACTCAAAACCAAGATATAGAATACAAAAAAACCTTGTACGAACAATTAGAAGTACAAGAATATTGGCTTTTCGATCCTAAAGGTGAATGGATTGAAGAAAAATTGCGCGGTTATCGTTTGCGAGGAGAAAGTTATCAATTAATTACAGATAGTTGCAGCGAAGCGTTAAAATTACGTTTAACAATAGAAAATGAATTAATTGGTTTTTACCGCGAAGATACCGGAGAAAAATTATTAATTCCCGACGAATTAGCAGCCAAACTTCAACAAGAAACCCAAGCAAGACAAGAAGCAGAAAATCGTGCAAACGAAGCAGAAAATCGTGCAAACGAAGCAGAAGAACTTCTTGCTCGTTATCGAGAACGTTTTGGAGATTTAAACGAATAATTGTAATAGTATAACTTGTAGGGTGTGTTACGGCTCTAAGGCGGTTGAATTGTAAATTACCATCTTGAAAATGCCGTAACGCACCATTTAAGATATATCGGAATTTTTGGAAATGTCCTATGATTTGTAATTTGTAGGGTGTGTTACGGCTCTAAGGCGGTTGAATTGTTAACTACCATCTTGAAAATGCCGT
>JBCCSG010000540.1:0-3355 GCA_039200565.1 Cyanobacteria bacterium P01_D01_bin.50
GGTTCTACTCACTCTCTTGAAAAGTTGCTCCACTTGGGGAGACCCCAAGACCGCACTTTATGTCCTAACGGACACGCTCCGCGAACGCTATTCACTACTCACTATTCACTATTTATAATTACTATTTTCAACACCGACCTACTTATTAGCTCAATTTAAAGATTTGCTACCCTTTCTATCCAAGCACTTAAGTTAATATTTAAATTAAAATTATTTAACTTTTTCTCAAATTTCCTCACCGTCAACATATGTCTGTGTAAAACAGAAGTACGGGGCATTTGATGAGCAATTACTCGTTCGCACAGCCACTCATATTTATCAGAATTAAGATTGAATTTCTTCAAGTTTTTGATTTGTTTATTCCAGTCATGATAGTAAAATAAATTAAAATAATGCATGGAAATTAAATCATCCCACTTTTTTAACCGCCATTGTTTAGATAAACGATTATGTAAGGGTAATGGATAACTATAGTTATCAGAAAAATGGGAGACATTTTCTGATAAAGCACATAAAGTTACAGATAAAACTGATTGTTCGACAAAATAAATACCTTGGGGAGGAGTAATATCTAAACGCATTACAGTTTCAAAATTTTTTTTCCAAGATGTAAATATTCCTGCACTTCTTCTAACTGCAACTAAGCCGGAATTCCAGTAAGCTCTCATTTTTTTATTGCCAATGGTCGCATTGACAAATACTTCGCGTTTTACTCCTATAACTTCGTAAAGCTTTTGCCAATACCATTCGTTGGGGTCATTACTACCTGTTGAACCGATACCTTGACCATATTCAGGACGCATTCGCACGTTACAATCTACTGGTAATAAAAATTCAGTTGGTTCTGCAAAAAAGCACTTATCACTATCAAGAAAAACTAGAATTTCGGCATCTATATTTTGTTCGGCATAGGCACAAGTCAAAGGCTTATTTGCTAAATAGTATTCATGAAATTCTTCGTTGATAGGCAATTGCTGATGAATTACTCCTAATTCTTCAAATGCTTTTTGAGTTTCTATGGCGATCGCATTACCTGTTCTAGGATGAAAACTATATATTGGTGTATCTTTTAAATTGCCACAGAATTTGCGAATACTTTCTGCAAGCATCAATGATTGGGGTTCTAAACGACCTGGTTCTGTACAAATTATAAAAGCTAATGGTATTGACATCTGACTTTACTCCTCACTAATAAATGAATAGGGAATAGGGAATAGAGAATAGTAGTAATAGTTGATGAAAAAGCATATTTTTAAAAAGTTGAATATGATTTTTCATCCATCCTATTTTGAGATATTAATTGTGATTTTTTACTTTGATTAATTACTTCTCCAAATAACCTAGAATAACGTTTTGCTTGTAGCTCCAATGTGAATTCTTTTTCTGCTTTTTTGCGTCCCTGGTAAGATAGTTTTTCATGTCTTTGGGAATTTTCTAAAACCCAAATAATTCCTCGAGCAAAATCATCAACATCATAGGGTTTAGCTAAATAACCACACTCTTGATGAGAGACAATATCTTTTAAACCAGTGGCGTTAAATGCTACTACCGGGGTTCCACAAGCTAGTGATTCGGAAGCAGTTTGTCCAAAAGACTCTTGTCGCGATGGTACGAGCATTACATCGGCAGCAGAATAAACAGCAGCTAAAGACATATCATCATACATATGTCCCAAAT
Source organism: Cyanobacteria bacterium P01_D01_bin.50 (assembly GCA_039200565.1). Classification (GTDB taxonomy): domain Bacteria; phylum Cyanobacteriota; class Cyanobacteriia; order Cyanobacteriales; family Nostocaceae; genus Rivularia. Next base: position 1,678 of record JBCCSG010000540.1, read on the forward strand.
AGTGGGCTCTAAACCCTAATTCTGGTGGATTTTCCGGTTGAGAAGCACCAAAAATTACCACTTCGGTGTTATCATTCCAGCCAGATTGACTCAATTGTTGCAGTGCTGGTTGTAATAGATGAAAACCCTTATTTCGATCGCTGGTTGCTTCTAAGGCTCCAAATAAAATCAGTTTTTTATCTTGAGGTAAGTTGAGAATTTCGCGAGCACATTTTTGATTGAGGGGTCGATATTTTTGAGTATTTAATCCATGAGGAATGACTTCTACCCGTGATTTTTTAAATAATGAACTGCTCAAAGCACATTCAGCTATCCAAGCACTAGGAGCAATCAAAGTTAAGTTTAAGTTACGCCAAGCTTTGGCTTTACGTTTATGTACCCAGCGAGATAAATCCCAATTATTACTACTATTAAGTTGAGGACAATTACCACAAGATTGGGTATAGCTTTGACAATCCCTAGCGACGTGACATCCCCCAGTAAATACCCACATATCATGAAGCGTCCACACTAAGGGTTGCTTAAACTTAGCGATGGATTCTATTTGCATAAAAGCTGCACTAATCCAATGTAAATTGATAATATCTGGATTAATTTGTGTGACTTGAGGAACAACTCTATCTGGTAACCATTGACTAAAAAATGTGCTTTTATTTCTATGTCGATAAAATTTTAGTGGTAAAGTTTCAAATGTGAGTTTTGTTTTAGCTAAACCTTGGAATAATCGTATTTCTGGTCCAATTACTGTGCGATCGCTACTGGATTTTTCTTGCACTAACATTTGTGAATCTAGTCCAATATTTTGTAACCCTTTGTGTAAGCGATATGCAGCACGAGCCGCGCCACCACTAGTATCATGTGTACTTAAATGTAAAATTTTCATTTATTTTCTCTCTTTTAAATTCATTAGTATCAAATTTATGCCAGACTATGTAATGCTTTTCTTCTTAATCTGTGATTTTCCATTGTTAAAGTTAGAGAAGTTGTGAAATACATCAAGCAATTCCAGCTAGGAGTTAATAATCTAGCCTCAGAAATATTAACGATAATTATGATAGCTAACATTTGCATTGGTAAATAGTCTTCGACTTTTTTCGCTACTAATACAACCCGATAAAGTGCCATAGTAAATAAGCGAATAAAACCAATAATAAAAATTAAGAAACCGATAAGTCCTAAATCAAGCATTATTTCTAAAAAGCCATTATGAGAATTACTTGCCCATTCGTGAGTCAATCTGATATTAGAAGCAAATGGACTATCCCAAAACCCTGCATATCCATAACCAAATAAAGGTCTTTCTAGAATTTTGGTTAATACAGGTTCCCATAAGTCAGTACGTCCATTCAATGTCAGATCTTTACCAGATGTACCGATTATAGTTTCTGCATTACTAATAATTAATATTGAAGTACTAATTAATAATATTAAAACAAAACTGATCGCGATCGTTTGTAATTTATAATTATTGTTATTACTAATTTTATATAAAGGTAAAAGAGATATCATTGTGACAACAATCATTAATGAAGTTGTGGAGCGCGACAGAATAATTAGACAAATAGATAATCCAAATAATGCCAACCGTAGCCAGCGAAATCTAGACTCACTTAGAGCTAAATGTAAAAAAACTCCTGCACTCCAAGCCATCATGTATCCCAATTCATTTTTATGTCCA
>JBCCSG010000541.1:0-3343 GCA_039200565.1 Cyanobacteria bacterium P01_D01_bin.50
ACTTAATTAAATTTCATCAGGAAACACCCATTTTGGTGGTTCCGATAATTTTTTTATTCTGGCGATTTCAGCCATCTCGATCATTTTATCTAAAGAAGTATCTTGGATAAACTTTGAAGTTTCTTCCTTATACTCAAGATTTGGACAGTTGTCTCCTAAAACACAGCCATTGACGCAGGCATCGGCGCAGTTAACTTTTTGTTCTTCCATAGTGGCTCTCCCCTCTTAACTAATACTTTTCTCAAACAAATATTAGCTTCTCGATAAATAGTAACGCGCTTACCGTTATAGTATTTTAGATTTGAGATTGAAAACAAGTGACGAATAAGGAGTGAGGAGTGAGGATTTGTAGGATTTTAGATTTTAAACTAAAAGATATTTTATCAAGAGTTAGGAATTTTTCTACCCCCTCTCCCCCCTCTCCCCCTCTCCCCATCCCCAATTTAATCTAAATGTCTCAAACCTTTGTCACAACCGGAACCATCGCGGCGATCGCCACTGCAGTTGTACCCCAACAGGGTAGTGTGGGAATTGTGCGGGTTTCTGGAGAAGCAGCGTTACAAATTGCTGAATGTATTTTCCACGCACCAGGTAAACAAGTAGTAGAATCACATCGCATTCTCTACGGTTATATTCGTCATCCCCAAACGCAACAATTAGTGGATGAAGCGCTTTTGTTAATCATGAAGGCACCTCGATCGTACACCCGCGAAGATGTTGTCGAATTCCACTGTCACGGGGGAATTATGGCGGTGCAGCAGGTATTAAAATTGTGCCTAGAAGGGGGTGCAAGGCTCGCACAACCAGGGGAATTTACCTTACGAGCTTTTTTGAACGGACGTATTGATTTATCCCAAGCCGAAAGTATTTCTGATTTAGTAGGTGCAAAATCTACTCAAGCTGCTCAAACTGCACTGGCTGGTTTACAGGGAAAATTAGCTAATTCGATCCGTCAGTTACGCGCGAAGTGTTTGGATATTGTCGCAGAAATTGAAGCAAGAATAGATTTTGAGGAAGATTTACCTCCTTTGGATGATAAAGCAATAGTCGCAGATGTTAAAAATGTTTCCGCAGAGATTGCCAAATTATTAACAACTGCCGATAAAGGCGAGCTTTTACGTACGGGTTTAAAAGTGGCGATCGTTGGTCGTCCGAATGTGGGAAAATCAAGTTTATTAAATGCTTGGAGTCGTAGCGATCGCGCAATTGTCACCGATTTACCGGGAACCACTCGGGATGTAGTTGAATCCCAGTTAGTTGTGGGGGGTATACCCGTACAAGTACTAGATACAGCAGGCATTCGCGATACAGAAGATCGAGTTGAAAAGATTGGTGTAGAGCGTTCTAGGAGTGCGGCACAAGCAGCAGATTTAGTATTATTTACCGTTGATGCAACAACGGGATGGACGAAAGATGATGAAATCATTTACGAACAAGTAAAGCATCGTCCTTTGATATTGGTAATAAATAAAATAGATTTAGTTGAAGACGAATTAATTAAATCACTCCAATCCAAAATCCAAAATATAAAATCTAAAATCTTGACGGCAGCAGCAAAAAATCAGGGAATTGAAGCATTAGAAGCTGCGATTTTAGAACAGGTGCAAATGGGAAAAATAGAAGCAACAGATATGGATTTAGCGATTAACCAACGTCAAGCTGCTGCATTAATTAAAGCGAAAACTTCTTTGGAGCAAGTGCAAATCACAATTGAGCAAGAATTACCCTTCGATTTCTGGACAATTGACTTAAGAGGCGCAATTAACGCTTTAGGAGAAATTACCGGAGAAGAAGTTACAGAATCTGTTTTAGATAGGATTTTTAGTAAATTTTGTATCGGGAAATGAATTATATTAATAAAAACTTTAGTTCTGAGTTTAAAGTTGTGCAATTTCATTTTCTTTTAGTGAAAAGAGGTGTCAAAAACCTGTAAGATATCTACATAACATTGAATAGCTTTTTAGCAAAAAAATATAAGGAAGCTTTAGCACATAATGGAACAATTAAAAAGTTTGTTATCAATGGCGCTTGATGAACTTACTGAATACAGCACCGATGCCCGCAAAATTGAAAAATTGCGACGAAAGATTTGTTTAGCTCTACCAATGACGGAACAGCGAAAGGTGAAAGAAGAATTATTAGGCCAAATGCCGTCGGGTGAAATAAACAGAATTATTGAAGAACAACGGCAGACGGTTGCCTTACCGTTTTGGGGAATTGGTGGCTTGGGCTTGTTACTCGGAATTTCACTCCATCAACCCATCGGCTTGTTAGCTGCTATTGGTGGTACTTTTGGTGCCATCAAAATTCAGAAATTAGGTTGGGAAATGCAAGCCAAGCGTCTTTTACTGCAAACACTCGAAGATATCGAAGTTCGTGCCAATCAACCTAACTAAAATAAGGAACCCATACCTTGAAAAAGATAAGTTCTACCGGGAGTTGTTAACTCGTCGGCGCAATAAAAAAGTAGCTCCAATTATACCTATCCCAGTCAACGCGGCAGAACTGTTTGATTCTGGAACTTTTCGAGTTAAAGGTACTTCAATCGTGCCATTTATTCTTACGGTACCCTTACTAGCACTTGTTGGATCTACTAAAAGATTGCCTATCTGATAAACTTCAGAACCAGTAAGCGTGCCAGCTGCACCTTGAAATAAACCTTCACCTCCGGTGATGATGTTAGTATTAGTGCCAGTAGTTGTTAAATTGGCTAAATCAATAACTCCCGTACCATTTTCAACTGCATAAAATAGTTTATTGTCACCTTCTCCAAATAACGTCACTCCACCTTGCGGCAGACCTTGTAAACCGAACGTTTCTGGATTGCTACTAAAGGTGTAAGAATTATTATTTAAATCACTTTTAACATAAAGTACACCACTAGCCTTAGTTAAACCAAAAGGTGCATTATTACTCACTCCCGATACAGTTTGTGATGTTATCTCTTCAGTAATGGGATTAAGTAAGGTAGCTGATGCGTCATAAGTGGCATTAAATGGGTATATAGTCTGTGCTTTTGCGCTTCCTACACTAGATCCAAAACCAATTAAGGCGAAGACTCCCGGAATCAACCACGAAGTATATGAACGAAGCATAATTGCTAATTTTTAATGTAAATTACTGAAAATCATACAACAATTAAAAAATTTTACCTACTTCATCCAAACCGCTGCCGCTTTCTAATCGAAAAAGCTTACATATCTGGTGGAGCGGGTAAGGCAACTGTCTCTTAAACAGTTTATGCAGGTTTACAGGTTCCGGTAGGTAAATTGTCCTCTAATTTCTTCAATTTTTCACAAAATGTTAAAACAAGTCAACTTTTGGGAATACTTAAAAATAAAGT
>JBCCSG010000542.1:0-3269 GCA_039200565.1 Cyanobacteria bacterium P01_D01_bin.50
AATATTGCCAGCCGTCATCCCCAATTATCCGGCTTAGAGCTAGATTCTGTGACATTAATTACCCCAAATCAAAGTCACCGTTTCATCCGCACCGCAGTAGAGAAATGGATTGCTAATAATCCCAGATTGTACGCTCAATTATTGGAAGGGATTCAATTTGATGGAGAAGAAACAGAAAGATTGCGCCGTCAATCGGTTTTACGCACAGAAGTATTACCAGAATTAGCAACGACGGTTATTCATGAAGCCAAAAGTTCGGGAATGACACCCGAAGATTTGCAGCAATTAAGTCAGGAAAGTAGAGATGGATATGAAATCTTGAACATTGCCGCTCGATTGTACGAACAATATCAAATTTTGATGCGCGATCGCAATTTTATTGACTACGATGACATGATATTAGCAGCATTGCGAGTATTGGAAAACGAAAGCGCTAGAAAAATCGAACAAAATCAAGTTTTCGCCGTATTTGAAGATGAAGCACAGGATTCTAGTCCCCTTCAGACTAAGTTATTGGAGATATTAGCTAGTGAGGGAGATAGGGAGAAATCTAGTTCGCAATTTGCAATAGACAATTCTCAAATTAATTTAATCCGGGTTGGCGATCCCAATCAAGCGATTAATTCTACATTTACTCCTGCAGATCCGATTTATTTCCGTCAGTTTTGCCAGGAATGCGATTCTCAAGGACTTTTGGCGACTATGGCCAGAGCTGGTCGCAGTAGTAGAATAATTATCGAAGCTGCAAACTTTGCTCTCGAATGGGTAAATAATCTCCACCAAAAAAAATCTTCCTCCCCATCTCCCCATCACCCCATCCCCTCACGCCACTTGCACATCCAGGGAACTTGGTGCAGCAGTGGCTCATCACCCCATCCTCTCCCCCTCCCCTTCCGCAATCAAAGAATACTTCCGGTTGAATTCAACGATCCACAACCGAATGCAAACCCGGTAGCAATAGGAAGAGGAGTAGAAATTTACACTCCTAGTGATATCCATAATACCGTTGAATTACTTTCAAAAAGAATTATCGAACTATTTCCTAAAGACCAAGAAAACGGAAGTGCAGCAATATTAGTGAGAGAAAACCGTCAGGGAACCTGGTTAAGCCAAGCACTCAAACCAATTTGTAAAAAACATAGTATTTTACTTTACGACGTAGGCGAACAAGATCGGCATTCCCACGTACCAGAAGAAATATTGGCAATTCTACAATTTTGCTCGAGCCCTCATTCTCCGGATTTTCTCAAAGCAGCATTGGGGGTTTTAGTTAAACGGCGATTAATCGAGCCTCAAGATTTAAATGCTTTAGCTTCCTTACCCGAGGAATTCTTATATCCTTCTCCCCTAGCTGCCACTCAAACCAAAGTCGTAATCAAAGCCGCCGATTTTTGTCGCGACTTACTCAATGCTCGTTTAGAACTACCTCTTTATCAACTAATTTCTTTCATTGCCTTAAAACTAGATTATCAACAAGCAGAATTAGCCACCGCCGATAAACTTTCAGAACGAATCAACCAGCAAATTGTCGGTAACATTTCAATAGAGAGAATACTGAGTACACTTAGCGAAATAGTTAGTTCCGAACGCTTTGAACCTGTAGATACTGAAGATTGTGAAGCGCGTTATACCCGTCGGAATCAATTAACCATTATTACCATGCATAAAGCCAAGGGTTTGGATTGGGATTACGTATTTTTACCATTTTTACATGAAAACTTAATACCGGGTAAATTTTGGGTTCCACCTCAAAGAAAATTCCTAGGAGACTTTACTTTATCAGAAGTAGCTCGCGCTCAAATTCGTGCTTCTCTCCACGGAAAAACAACCTTACCCGATGTAATCCAAGCATGGGAACAAGCGAAGCATTTGAAAATAGCTGAAGAATACCGTTTACTTTATGTTGCCATGACGCGAGCAAAACGTTTGTTGTGGATATCCGCAGCCAAGGAAGCACCTTTTACTTGGAGTAAACCCAATAATTTACAAAAACAAGCCTCTTGCCCGGTATTTTCGGCTTTGAAGCGGGAGTTTACTGAGTGTGTGATGGAAGAAAGAAATCAATCCTTAACGTCAATTCGTAATTAAAAAATCAATTTGTAGGTTGGGTTAGGTGCATTTGCAATTATGATTTTTAACAAAGTAATTAGCAATTGCACCGTAACCCAACATTACAAAAAAAAGGCCGGAGACAGATGGTAGAGGGCTCTATCGGTAATAAGTATTACTAAAAACTTTAGTCCTGAGTTTAAAGCGGAGTAACAATAGATAATTATACTGACACTACTTGTAGAGAAGTATAAAAAGTCCAGTTTACAATCTCACTCTTTTAAAGGTGAGTACTACAAAAGCCTCCTGAAGATTGTGGACAATAAGATGTTGGGTTACGACACGATTAAAAGATTTTTATTACAAGTCAAATTAATTTTCGTGTCTAACCCAACCTACAACTAATAATTGAGGTAACTTACGGTAGTTGAATTGAATTTCGGTAATTTGGACAATATGAAAGATGGGTATCCCTTGGCTTATGGAAAGTTATCTTTAAATCATAAAGTCTAAATAATTTTACTGTAAAAGCCAAAAAATAAGAGATGAATAGATAACTTATATTGTTACACTTGAATTTGCATTAATTCAATGAATAAATTAACAATATATGTATACAGAATTAATTTTATTATCTCAGATATTATCTAATGACGGCTTTGCAATCGATCAATCTAAACACCATCAATCAGAGACAGTAGTTAACCTTTATTCTCAAAATCAATTTAAACAAAGTCAGGGAAACTTCAACGATATGCTTGAAGCATTAGGAGAGCGCGAAACAGGCTTGATATCGGGAGATTCAAGACAATATAGCTTTGTCAATCCACAACTATATTTTCTTGGTAAATATCAATTTGCAGAAATTTTGTTAATTCGTCTTGGTTACTATAAAGCTAAAGTTTACTTTGGCAATGGAGCGGATAAAAATTACTGGCGGGGAACTTGGACTGGTAAAAACGGTATTAATAGTAAAGTCGAGTTTCTTAATTCTCCCGAGGTTCAAGAAATGGCAATTCGTGAAGCTTTTGGTGTTTATTGGCAAGATATAAACTATTTGATGAATAAAAGAGGAAAATCAATTGATTCTTATTTATCTCAAATAAAGACTTTTAATGAGCAAGGAAAGCCTAGAACAGTCAAAATTACTCTTTCTGGAATCATTGCAGCCGCTCATCTAAAAGGTCCCGATAAAGTTGTAGATTTATTAGTGAATGGTA
>JBCCSG010000543.1:0-3241 GCA_039200565.1 Cyanobacteria bacterium P01_D01_bin.50
CAGCCAGTTAATTAACGATGCTTGGGGGTCAATTTGGACTCTTACTGGTAAAGTATTGATAAATAATCCTACCATTGATTCAGAGCCAGTAAGTGTAGCTGGACGACCGGAACTGGTTGCACCAAAGACGATATCATCTTGATTACAATAGCGACTCAAAAGGATAGCAAAAGCTCCTTGAATTAAAGTATTGAGGGTGAATTGATGGTTTTTCGCTAAAGTTTGGAGATTATTAGTAATGTTAGCCGATAAATTGATTTCTTTTTGAGTCCAATTGGGTTTTTTTGAAGTTGAGGACGTTTGTTTTACTTGCAGAATATTTGGTGTAGTAAATCCTTGAAGTTTAGTTTCCCAAAATGTCTTTGCGGCTGCTAAATCTTGCTGTCCCAACCAAGCAATATAATCAGCATAGGGACGAATGTTATAAATTGGTAAATCTCCTCCGCTATGAAATACTTGATATAACTGAAAAACTTCTTTAATAACTAATCCTGCTGACCAACCATCAATAATTAAATGATGTTGTGTCCAAACAATTTGATAGCGAGTTTCTGTTAACTGAATTAAATTTATACGGAATAAAGGAGAAATTTTGAGATCAAAACCCTGCTGTCTATCTTCCTCTAGAAAATCCTCTAACTTTTGCTGTTGTTCTGATATGGAAAATTCTCGCCAATCTTGCTGTCGATAAGGTAAATCTAAAACCCTATATACTACTTGAAAAGGGCGATCGCGTTTTTCCCAACGAAAAGCCGTGCGTAATATAGAGTGTCGTTTGAATACTTCTTCCCAAGACTTTTGAAAAGCGATTACATCTGTTAAGCCATCAACAGTAATACAAACCTGGGGTACATAAGCACCAGCATCCGGTGCAAGCAAGCTGTGAAATAATATACCTTGCTGCATCGGTGAAAGGGGATATATATTCTCAATATTTTTTTGTTTATCCATCTTCTAACAGAGGAGTAATGAATAGGGGAAGAAAGGCAGATACATTACCTTGGCTATAGAATTTAATTTATAAGCTTAGATAAATATACGAATGAAAGATTAAATTTTCAAGCATAATTTACTCTTAATTATCGATATCATATTACAATTCCTGAAAATCAGCGAATTTACTTATGGAACTCAGGCTATCAGTTCATAATATACAAGAACTCTGTCATACGGTTGGAAATTCCTTGGGTGCAACTTATCAGCAAGATAAAAATGAGCAAATTTGGCAACTCCCACCCCAATTGGGAGAAGGGACAGTACGACGATTGGAATTACGTCCTGGTTTGGAATTATTACTCCACAATCATATTAACCAAGAACCGATTCGGATTTTAACCGACTATCAAATGCAACCAATGTTTTCTTGCGACTTTTGGTTAGCAGGACAAGAACAAATTACCATGCATCAATGTAATGAAGAATTTATATTCGGTGCTGGGCAAAGTAGGTTAGCTTTTGTACCAAGTTTTTCAGGAATAACAGCCCAACCAAAGGGACAAATTACCTTGGCAACAATTAATATTACTCCAGAAACGCTATCTAATTTTGTTGATGAATCTTTTGGCGAGATACCGCTTCAGTTACGACAAATATTGCGAGGGAAATATCCTAAAAAATATTTTCAACCAGCACAGATGTCATCAACAATGTTAGTTGCTGCTAATCAAGCGTTTAGTTGTCCTTATCGGGGAGCTAGCAGACGTTTGTATTTAGAAGGTAAAGCATTGGAATTAATCGCTGGATACTTGGAGCAGTTATCTATTGATATTAAAGAAATTAATAATTCTAATGTGATTAAATCGGGAGATGTAGAGCGAATTTATCAAGCGAGGGAAATTCTTTTCAAGAATTTAGAAACTCCACCATCACTGATAAATTTAGCCCGTATTGTAGGTTTAAATGACTACAAATTAAAACAGGGTTTTCAACAAGTTTTTGGTACGACGGTATTTGGTTGTTTGCAACAGCAGCGTTTAGAAAAAGCTAAACTATTATTGCAAGATTCTAGTCTTAACGTAACTGCGATCGCGCAACGAGTGGGATATGCTAGTCCGAGTTCTTTTCATCGTGCTTTCAAGAAGCATTTTGGTATTAGTCCCCGTAGCAGAAGTGTTTCCCGAGCATCCTAAAGAAATCCGTTTCGGACATAAGAAAATCCGTCTGGGACAGATTACTATCCTTCAAATCCTCTAAAATTTGATGTATCTTCTTAAAAAAGATTCTCAGTAATTAATCGTACATCATTATTCAATTAATAGAGTTTTTGTGAGGAGTAATAATGACCTACGCAGATGGATTCGCTTATCAAAAATTAAGTCCAGTATTAAGGTTTATATTATTATCGGGTGCTGCTTGGGTATTAAGTACAAGTGTAGTTTTGGGTACAGAAGTATCGTCTCAAACTACACATTTAGATTCTGAGAAAAGGGAAAATATCGATACTCATTTATTCGCGCAAGCATCTACTAATACAAATAGTATCAAAATTATTACAATTACTAATATTAAAGTTAATTCTACTGATAAAGGATTAGAATTAATTTTAGAAACTTCCCAAGGCAGACAGTTACAAGTTACAAATAATAGTGACGGTAATAATTTTATTGCTGATATCAATAATGCTCAACTAGGTTTAAATAATGGTGGTAGATTTACTCAAGAAAAACCAGTTGCAGGTATAGCTCAAATAACAGTAACAAATAAAGATGCAAACACCATCCGCATAACAGTGATTGGTGAAAAGGGAATACCAAAAGCAGAGTTATTTGATAGTAATCAAGGATTAATTTTTGGTTTTATTCCAGTTACACCTTCGACTGAACCATCAACGACTTCACCACAAGCAACACAACCGGAACAACCATCTCAAGAACAACCACCAGCAGCAACCGAGAAAAAGCCAGAAGAAACTCCCCAGTCATCTGAACAGAACGAAGAAGATGTCATTGAACTAATTGTTACGGCTCAAAAGAGAGCAGAGAATCTTCAAGATGTACCTATTAGTATTACTGTTCTGGATAGGGATCAACTAGAAAGTGGTGATGTTCAATCTTTTGAGGAAGTTGCGAAAAATACCCCTAACTTTTCAGTTTTTGGTAGTGGAACAAATCGTCTCTCAAGTTTTTATAGCGTGCGTGGTATTACTAACTTCAATGCTTTCTCCAGGGATGGAGTTGGTATATATGTAGATGATGTTCCTTACGATTTCTCTGGTTTTCAAAATTTAGGCTTCAATGATTTA
>JBCCSG010000544.1:0-3236 GCA_039200565.1 Cyanobacteria bacterium P01_D01_bin.50
ACAAAAGAAATTGGCATTGCTCCTACTGACGGAGAATCCCAAGCTTTGATTACTACTGGTTTTAGCGATTCTGGTGGTTCTGTTGAAGAATCAGATTTATCAGAGTTTCTAGACTTACCATCTTCTTCTCTCGATGCGATACTCGGCGGAAACGCAACAGAAGGTTCGGGAATCAAACAAACATTTACCGCACAAGCTGGCGATATTTTAGAGTTTGACTATACCCTTCTTACTAATGAAGGTACCCCATCCCCAACTTTCAATGATTCAGCTTTCCTATCTCTTGGCAGTTTTGTTCTAGAATTAGGTGATACATCCGATCCAACTTTTTCTGATAAATCTGTAGAAGGATTTTCAGAAGCAACAGACACTCAAACTGTAAAAATTGCAATTTCTCAAGCCGGAACATACGATTTAGGCTTTGGAGTTGTAGATTTAACTGATACTATTGTCGATTCTGGACTATTGATTGACGATGTGAAGCTAACTTCAGCAGGAGGAATTGGTACTTTTTCTGACTCCCCTGCTAAAGATAGTGCCGCCGCTGTTGATTTCACTTTTACAGGTGATAGTTTTGAAGCCGCTCCCAGTTCAGAGCAATAATTAAATCAGTCAATGTTTGTTTATGCGATTCTCCTTTAGAGTCGCATACAGAACCAATTTTTTTGAAACCCGGTTTCTTTGTAGGTAGCAGAAAACTCGCTCCTAACTATACAAACCGGGTTTATTTGCGTAACATATTTTATAAATTTATACATTGAAATCGGAAACTGTGGTACAAAAAATAGACTTCTTGGATATATAATCAGTTATTTTACTTAATATATTTATGTAGCAATTAATGGAATAATAGATGCATTTATTACATCGACCGAATCAATTTAGATTTTGGACTTTGTGGAAAGTAGGTGATTAATCAGTCGGCGGTAAACGCCATGATGTTGAACACATACCCTTTTGTAGAATACCCATTTGGCTCAGATTTATAGAGTAGGTTAGGGTTACACTAAACTTTCCGGCTAGAGATTTTAGATTTTGCTCTCAAGCAAAATGGTTTCGACTAAAGAAAAAATCTCAAATCCAAAATCAATTTACGGGCACCTATGAGAATTTTTTTTAGGAGAAAAAATTCTCATGAGAACCCTTAACCGATTATTTTCCGTCATAATAAAAGATGAAATTTGCGAATCGCGGGCTATTTTTTTTAATTGGTTTAATTGTATTGATAGTTTTTGGCTACGGGGGCTATCAACTTGGGCGTTATATTTTGCGGGAACGTACAGCAAATAATTTGGTAAATACGGAAACCGAAAATGACGAAAAAGTAGAAATTAGTTTAGGTAATTTTCGGGAACTTGAAGGTACACCTTATTTAATTGCACCTGTTAATTCTCAACAAAATTATCGTCAAAGTTATTACGATAAGCAAGCGTCAAGTACTCGTAACTATTTGTTTCTCAATGCTAATGATAAATCAGCACGGCGATTAGTTCCGAGAAATAACTTTTTGTTTATTAATGCCCAAGAGATAGTTTTGCAAAGGCGTGAAGATAAAATTGTTCGGGGAATGTGGTATGAAGTTGTTAAAGCTGATAGCAATAAAGATAAACGTTTAAGTGATGAAGACAAAAAAATTATCGCCATTTCTGATGTTTCGGGAAGCGATTATACGGAAGTAATAGATGAAGTCGATAGAGTGTTAGGTTCGCACCAAAAGAATTCCACTACTCTATTAGTATTTTATGAATTGGATAATAGAGAATATGTTGCTGAAATTAGTATTATCAGACGTACTTTAGTTGAAAAGCAAGTATTACCTTCCATTAGGTAACAAAAGCTTTTATTCTTCGTTCGGGACTTTTAATATTACTTAATTTTTCCGAATTAATACTTCTAAAAAGTAACAGATTTTTTATTATCTATTCCCTATTCCCTCTTCCCTTTTTTATTATTTTTTTTGCATACTAATAAAGGATGAGCGAAAATTATTTAAATTTCAACTGTCTACACTTTTAGCTTTACCCTAAAGTACTGCCATAAAATATCCTATCTGTAATTAAACAAACAAATAATAGTCTCAAGCTTTGTAAAACATTTAACTAATGTTAAAAATACTGTTGGTATCGCCACACACTTTCATTAAATACCCACTTTACTGGTATGATTTCTCATGCATTGATAATGAGAAAAAATGAATAACGAAAACCACCGCGCTTATTGGCGGAAAAATACAGCTTTGATTCGCAATCTTTTAATAGTTTGGGCTTTAGTTTCTCTCGTATTTAGTATTTTGCTAGTTGAACCTTTAAATACAATACGTTTTTTCGGCGTACCTTTTGGCTTTTGGATGGCACAGCAAGGTTCAATTCTAGTATTCGTGGTGTTAATTTTTATTTACGCCGTGCAAATGGATAAATTAGACCGCAAACATAATATTAAAAGGTAGGAAAAACCGTGTCAGTTGAAATTTGGACGATTTTATTTGTTGGTATTTCTTTTTTACTTTACATTTATATAGGTTGGCAGTCTCGCGTTAAAGATAGTAAAGGCTTTTTCGTCGCCGGGCAAGGTGTTCCTTCCCTCGCTAACGGTGCTGCTACCGCCGCTGACTGGATGTCGGCAGCTTCGTTTATTTCCATGGCGGGAATAATTTCTTTCAATGGTTATGATGGTTCAATTTACTTGATGGGATGGACTGGTGGTTACGTACTTTTAGCCTTACTCCTAGCTCCATACTTGCGAAAGTTTGGCAAATATACAGTACCTGATTTTGTTGGCGATCGCTATTATTCCCAGTTTGCCAGATTGGTTGCTGTGATAGCTGCTATCTTTGTTTCCCTAACCTATGTCGCCGGACAAATGCGGGGTGTTGGCATCGTTTTTAGCCGCTTTTTGCAAGTCGATGTCAGTACTGGTGTAGTTATCGGTATGGTAATCGTCGGCTTTTTTGCCGTCTTGGGAGGCATGAAAGGCATTACCTGGACTCAAGTAGCCCAGTACTGCGTATTAATTGTTGCTTATCTCATTCCTGCAGTAGCAATCGCGGCTTATCTTACAGATATTCCGATTCCCCAATTTGCATTTACCTTCAGTGATATTGCTGATAAGCTGAATGGAATTCAAACTGAGTTAGGTTTTGAGGAATATACCAAGCCATTCGTCAACAAAACAATGTTAGACGTGCTGTTTATCACTATCGCTTTGATGGTAGGAACAGCAGGATTACCCCACGTAAT
>JBCCSG010000545.1:0-3179 GCA_039200565.1 Cyanobacteria bacterium P01_D01_bin.50
CGAAGAAAGCCCTAAACTAGCAATACTTGAAAAACTCCTTAAAACTGCCATACCTCCACCTACAGCTAATACAACCGATAAAATTGGAGCCAAAATACCAATTGCAAATGCAAAAATCATTGGGTCATTATTATCGGCATTTAATACCAATGTGGCAACTAAGCCAGAAATTATATTGAAACTAAGTTTTACCATTCCTACCGAAAAGAAGCCCGTCAACCAAGCAAAAATAGCTTTATTTCCTACAGGTAATAATGAGCCTCCGACAGCAAGAGGTCCGAGTAGTGCTGTTAGTAACATAGAAACTTCTACAATCCATTGAAAAGCAATACTAAAAGCTAATAACCATCCCCTTACTGTTAATTGAAAGATGTTAGTGTTGAAAAAATCATTGATACCTTGAAAAAAATTGGAATCGTTATTGGCAATTTGAGATTCGATTTGTTGCGCTTGTTTCTGGGCATTTTGCAAGCAATCTGTTTGTTGAGTTGGGTCAGCTATAGCGTTACATTGAGTAATTAACGTTCTTATTGCCTCTGATTTACCATTTTTAAGCATTACTCTTTGATAGGCTTCCTGTAATCCAATAGAAGCAGATGTAGTTTCTAAAAGTGTTTGATTTGTTTGATTGATAATAGTCCTAATTCCAAGAGTGTCTTCTGATAACAGTTTGGCGTTATTGGCGAGTAAAATTATTACGACAATCTCATTGCGAGTGGAACGGAGTGGAACGAAGCATATGTCCTATCGGACACGCTGCGCGAACGCAAGGGCTGGGATTACTGAGTCCTTGCGGACACGCTACGCGAACGCACAGCGAATAATGACGGTAAATGTTTTTGTTCATCTACTTAAATAATGTCCGTTTTTGGCCACCTACCACAAGCTTACCAAGAGGGCGAACAGCGAGAAATTGTTGAAGCTTTAACTGCTGCTGTCTGTCGCCCTCAAAATTGATGAGCTTGCGATAGCCCTAAAGGGCGACGCGCTCGCCGCACGCGGAGAGTGAACGCGTATCGCGCTTGATTCTTATCCAGTAGATTACCTCAATCCAGAAACCTGTAAGGAAGAATGGCTCGATTTGCTGGCTTATTAGTCGGGATGGGGAGATATTTGGGATGCTTCATGGAGCGTTGCAGCAAAAAGAAAGTTAATCAAGCGGTCTAATGAGATTTGAGAAAACCGAGGTAATATCAAGGCTTTGGAGATATTATTCGAGATTTTTGAAGATGTGAAAGTTCGCGCATCATCAGGGTTTATTGCGGGTGTACAATATTTTTGACTTCCCCGCAGCGGTACTAGCAGGAAGTCTTTTGTTCTGTTGACTCCTGAAAAGCTTTTACCAATTCCCCAAAATTACAGCCATAAAGTTCAAGAATTTTCTCAAATTGATCTATTCTCATTTTTGGAACAGTTCTACCATTCTCCCAATTATGCACAGTTGAGTGAGACACGCCGACTACGGCAGCTACCTCTTCTACCCGCAATCCTGATTTTTTACGCATCTCTTTTAAATTCATCTCAAAAACTATTAACTGGTTGGACTAACTGATTGACATTTGACCCAAGGGAAAAGTAGTATTTACCTAGAGGATAAGCGGTTATCCCTGCTTGCAACTGGTAACAACCGCTTATACTAACCCATTAGTAAAGGTCTTTGTTAATTATGCCTCAAACCAAGTTTGAAGTGCAAGAAAAGTCTTGCATGGATTCAAATAATAGATCTGGTGAAAAAAAGCTGTTTGCTTGTTGTGCGGTAGTTGACCAATTTCTGGAAAAAGACTCAATAACAGAATTAGAAATAGAAATAGATTCAGTTCCAGACGGAGATTTCGGGGATTTATACCGAGTTTGGAAAAATGATAGATTGCTTGGCACTTTCTATGAATCATTTACTAGCGATAACTGGAAAGCACAGCCTGTTGATTCAATAAAGCTTATATCTTGCGACAGTGCAGAATTAGCTCAGATAAAAATTATTGAAAGCTATTTGAATAACAAATTAGTTTAATCGAAGACGAGGCGATGCATTCGCCTCTTCACTCTATCAACCAATTTTTGTCATGAATCTAATAACTCACGATTGGAATGGAAGTGTAATCGCGCAATTAAGCGAAGCCACAAAGATTGCAAAATATGATGTACCGAGTGGTTACGTTAACTTGACTCAAATGTGTAAGGCTTGCGAGAAAAAGTTTAACCATTATGCATCTCTTAATTCCACAAAAGCTTACTGGGAAGGACTTTCGTTAGATACCGGAATCCCGGCATCGTTCATTAGTTATCACCATAAAAGGACGTGGTGACAAAATACCGCAAGGAACTTGGGGACATCCAGAAATTGCCATTGATTTAGCGCAATGGGTTAGCGTGGAGTTCCGCATCTGGGCAAACCGTACTTTAAGAAAAGTAATCGAAACTGAAGCAAGCTCAACTAAACCTCAAATATCTCCCGAAGAACTGATAAGAATTTACAGGAATATTCTTGCTTCTACATCCTTATCTGAGGAACTTAAAGCAACCTATCTTCTGCGAGCTATTGAAGCCCAATTTCCAGAAATATCTCCTTCTGTTCAAAAAATACTCCCAGGTATTCAACCAAAGTCGGATGAAGAATACCTATCCCCAACGAAACTCGCACAAATCTGGAATAACCACCACAGGACAAACATCAAAGCCTATCAAATCAACAATGCATTAGAGGAAGTGGGATTACAGACGAGTTATTACTAGTCGCGAATTAGCACCAAGACTAGTAAACTCAAGCGCACTAAATCCTACTCACCAACGGAAAGGGGGAATGACTACAGCACATTCATATTAGACAAAGCCGGAAGCAACAAGACAGTACAGTATCTGCGCTGGAAGGCTTCTGTGTTACAAAAAATCGCTAAATATCTTAATGTGGAGGTAAACAAATGAATTATTCAACTAATTTAAAATAATGGACGCTAGAATTCATCAAAAACTCATGCGCTTAAAACACGCTCATCAAGAGTCTTTTTAGCCGTCTCGGGACGACCTTCGGTACAGATACGGTGGAGGAATTAGATTTTTAAATTCAGAGTCAATCTGAAGTTCTTGGCTAAATGAGGGTGGTATCAATTGTAAATTCTGTTGTTCGTCAGGAATTGTTGAAGCTAAATTTATACTCATAGCTATTCTGCTCACAAATTGTA
>JBCCSG010000546.1:0-3123 GCA_039200565.1 Cyanobacteria bacterium P01_D01_bin.50
CGGTGAGTCGAACCCAAAAATTCCAAATGTAATCGGCTCGTCAGGGTCACGGGCGATAAATTGCATTGCACTAATTGCTCCCAAAAACCACACTGTAGGCACTCCCAAGGCATGGATTGCTAACCATCGAACGGTATAGATGGGATACTGTATTTGTGGCTGATTAGATTGGTTAGAAACATTAGCTGTCATTGTCTTAAAATCTCCTTAAAAATCTTCGTTTACATTTAGTAAGAAAGGCTGTCCTGATGAGAAAAACTATGTCTTACAGACACGTTGCGGCGAACATAAACATGTATGAAAGTGTTTTCTCTATGCTCTTTCAAACCCTGCTCCTGTGGTTTGTGCTCGATGGAGTAGGCTTTTTCAGTCAGTTCTAGTCAAGTGGCGGCGCTGAATCCTTAAACTGTTCTTGAAAATATTCATCAAGCTGTTGCTTTGCCTCAACTCGATTTTCTACAATAGGTGCTTTTCTTTGCTCTAATCCATAATATTGGTCGGGTCGAGGTGTACCAAAAGCATCATAGGCAAGCCCTGTGCTAACAAACAACCACCCTGATATAAACACAGCCGGAAAATTAACAACGTGGAGTAACCAAAACTGTGGATCGGTAACAATGTCGGATAAGGGACGCTCTCCAGTTGTACCTGACATATCATAATCTCCTATTAGAAGGTTAATGTTTTTAAATGCTTTATCCCATGAGCAAACGCTTAGGGATCATTTTCTTAACGAGATTAGCTGAGACTAAACGAAATTATTTTTAATAAAAGCTTAATTTAAATGAAAATAATTATCAATAATTTTTTGATTAAGATTTATTAATTTTGCAATTATTGCGACTCCAACTAGAATCTCTCGTTATTACTCCCTTCTTCGGAAAAAATTGCCTAATCCATGAATAGAGAGAGTTAGGGAGGCTGTAAGGGAGAAATTTTTAGCCGGTAATTTTAGAACAGGACAGGAGTAAGTCAGTTTAATTGTTTCTATTTATACTTAATTTCTAAGTTTATGATTATTATAATAGTTATGAATTATTTTCAATAGAATGATGCTACTTAAGATACTTGACATTTCCCAACCTGCCAGAATCAATGAGGATGGGAATTCTTGGTTCATGGGAAGCAACTTTACTCAAGCTCGTCTCTAAGTTATTGTGTAAGGTCATTTCTCCACAGGGGTTAGTTTGCTCAAGTTAGTATATTCCCACTTTCACAGCAAACTCAGTTCCTCCTTTCAAATTCAAAGTCGTTGAACAGTATCCATTTTTAGGGTCTTGCAAGTATTCTACATAACTTCTCAAATTTTCTTTAAATGTCCCCACATTATCGGATATAACAATTCCTCCTTTTCTGATAAATGGCGAGACTAATTTCAAAATATCTAATGCTAAATCTGCCCATCCGTCAACTAAGAGCATATCAACTTCTTGATTGAGATTTTGCAGAGTTTCTCTTGCGTCTCCTTCACGAATATCAACGTAATTTTCTAATCCTGCTTCAGCAATATTTAGTTTAGCTTGAATAACTTTTTCCGGTACGATTTCCGTTCCAATAACTGTTCCTCCACCATTATCTCTAACAGCAGCAGCGAGGTAAATTGTTGAGATTCCAAAGGATGTACCAAATTCGACTATATTTTTAGCATTAATTGAGCGTGCTAGTAGATATAAAAAATTACCTTGGTCTGGTTCAATAGGAATATATTTATCTTTATAAAAATCGGTATTTGTTTTATCCCATTTTATTCCTTTACCAGTAAATAATCCCGGTAGTTTTGGTAGATAATGAAGAATTAAGCGAGGAATTTGTTGATTTGCTTCTTGATGTAAGCGTTGTAAAACTTGTTCAATTTTTACATCATTAATGACACTTAAATTTACTTTTTTACTCATGATTAATATCTGAATACGTTAAATATGCTAAAAAAGCCTTGCGAGAAACCCAGAAAGAATTTTTAGGACTGATTATTTTTGCCCAGCTTCCTAGAAATGAGAGTTTGAGCATAAATTCATCCTCGTAAATAGGCAAAGGTATTGTTTTATGGAGTTAGAATCCAGTTATTAACTACAAAAGATGGAATCCCTGATTTATTTTGCAATTTTACCTGGTAGTGCTTCTGATATGGGTTTACCATCAGGTAGTGAAGTATATGCGCTCTGCCGCCTATACTGATATACTGTCGTCAAAAGCTCAAACTCTCTTCGAAGCTAAATTCAAGCTTTGCCAGCACTACCGAACAATCTTATTTTCTCAACAATCACCTCTTGCATAGCTTCCGTTGCTGCTTTTTGACAATCTAAGAGGTCACTTTGAGATTCAGTTTTTCCAAACTCTCGCCAAAACTGGAGATACTTTTGCCGTACTTCAGTATTAACGTTAAACTTAGAAACTCCTAATTCAATTGACTGCTGAATCATTCGAGCGGGTAAACCAGAAGCACCGTGTAACACCAAAGGAATATCAAGTTGCTGACGAATCTCCTTCAAACGCCCGAAATCTAATTGGGGTTCGCCGTAATATCGACCATGAACATTACCAATAGTGACAGCGAGAAAATCTACTCCTGATTCTGCTACGAATTGCTTTGCTTGGTAGGGGTTGGTCATTTTTGCTTCTTTTTCGGCAACAGTCATTCCATCTTCTGTACCGCTTATTCTGCCTACCTCTGCTTCAACTGTAGAACCCAATTCATGGGCTAAAACAGTCATTTCGGTGGTGAAAGCAAGATTTTCTTCAAAGGAATGCATAGAGCCATCAGCTAAAACTGATGTGACTCCTGCTTCTAAAGCTGTTTCGATAATAGTGCGATCGCCACAATGATCTAAGTGAACTGACATCGGAACTTTTGCTTGCTTTGCTGCTTCTAAAAAAAGCGCAATCATCGAAGAACCGCCGTAATTTAATACATCAGGCAGGATTTGAATAATGGCGGGACTATTTTCAGCTTCGGCAGCATTCACAACTGCTTTGACTCCTTCGAGATTATACAAGTTGAAAGCACCAATGGCATAGGAATGTTTTTGGGCTGTCTCTAGAAGTTCTTTGGTAGAAGTAAGCATAAAGATAGTTGCCGTTATTATCGGTTTTTATAAAGATACCAAATTAGTTTTATTAAAAAAA
>JBCCSG010000547.1:0-3116 GCA_039200565.1 Cyanobacteria bacterium P01_D01_bin.50
GTCATAATTGAGACCAACTAATCGCTGAGCTTCTCCGGGATGTTTATCGATATATCCTGATATTGAATTCATTTTTTTGACCTCGATAAACGCTGATTGAATATTATTTTACCAGATTTTATTTATATTCCGGAGATGTCTTTTAGGTAAAGCGAAGGAGCCTTGCTGCCGATTTTTTTGTTGCTCTTAGCGCTTAGGGGAGTACGATTAACAAGGCAGTTATAAATTTTGGGGTCAATGCCTTGTTTGCGACACCAAGCAATAGGGAAGATATGATGGGAATCGATTTGCTCCTCAAAATAAACAACATCGTTGATTTCTTCACCTGTAATCCAATCAACTGCACCTTCGCGACGCAGTAATGCCGCAAATCCTTGGTATACAGCACCAAGTCTTTTTCTTACACTGAGCAGTCGTTGGTAAGAGAAATTTGCTTGGACAATGCCAAACGGTACTGTACCAGTGTCTACCCATAAAAGTATTTCGACAACATCTCTTCCGGCTTGTGAATCGTGCCACTGAGTATAAATTTCACCAAACATTCCACACCATAGCCAGCGTTCAAGCTTAGTGCGTACTTGGTAATAGCGGGAACGTTCTCCAAGAATTGTTGAAATTGCGCTTAAAGCAACTAACGTTTGGGGGATAAGCAATATCGTTAGCGTCAAAGATTTTTTGACTATGTAGAAAACGAGCGGCTTCTTCAAAACCCCGATGTACCGGATCTGCCCATGATATGTATTCTTCTTTGGTCAGCTTTAATACTTCAGAACGACCGCTTGGCAATTAAGGATTGTTACGATTTTTGCGCGGTTTTTGACGATACATCTCCCGTAGCTTTTGTAAATACTCCGGTTCTGTATCAATTGCAGTCCAAATATGGTGTACCAAAGCTAGGCGCTGTTTGTGTTTTTGATTTGGTATTCTCCGGTCAACACCTTGAGAAAACCAATGATTGACTGTTGTTAAGGAACAGTCGCAATAAAAAAGCTAATTCTTCTCGTGACACTTCCCAGTGCCGAAGAAACTCGTCGAGTTCCATCAAATCTTTTAAGGGTTCTAGGTATGCGTTAAACCCATCCCAGTGTCTCTGAGTAGGAATTTTTGGAGCAATACCCATAGCCATCTAGTTTGCCATTCGGCAAGTAATAGATGGATCATATTACATAAGTGCAATTGTCGTTAGTTGCCGTCTGGCAGCAGGTTAATTAATCAAAAAGAATATTTTAATGCTCATAATCTACTGAACTTAAGTTGAAAAAATTACCTATATAGTTTGTTATGAAAAAGCTGTATTAACGCTTTAAGCTGCTATGTCCTGTAAATATAAATACTGCTGAAATCCGATAAACACTTCACTGATATTCACAACGCTCCCTAGTTCTTCAACAGCATCACGAACAGCATGATATTTTAGCTCTAACAATTGAGGTAATTTAGCGCGATCAAGTTCTCCTACCCCTGCTTGAACGTATTGTTCCAGTACAAAGTCAAGAAATTCTTGCTGTTTGCCTGTATACCGCGAGAAGATTAAGGACTTATGAGCGAGAACCCGCTCTCGGCGGCTTATGGGTGGGGAAGCATAGGCGACATAAGCCAGCACATCATATAAATCGCTTTTTTCAGCATCAATGAGACGACTAATTTCTGTGAGTTGTTCCTCCCCGTAGCCCTTTTCTGCCATTCCTTCTAATAGGGCTTTGCGAGTGTTGGGACGACTCCATATTGCTCGTAACTCGTCTTCATCTTTAAATAGTTCCGGAATTTCACCAAAAAGACGTTCCACAAATTCTGTGGCACTCATGGGTTTACCTTCTGGACTCCAAAAGGTGGTGGACACCCGATGCTCGAAGGTACGTTCTTTACCATCAGCGAGTTTGATTTTGATTTTTCGAGGGCGACGTTCTTCAGGAGTTTTCTCGTTATCTTTGTTGGTATCATGTATGAAAACTTTGATTTTATCTTCACCTTCAGGTTTTCTTATTACTACAGGTTCTTGGGGTTCCCCATCCCATTCAGGATCGTTGAAATGTTCGTAAGCTTTAACGAAATCGTAGATAGTAAAGTAGTCTTTGCCTTCAAATAGTCGCGTACCACGACCAATGATTTGTTTAAATTCAATCATAGATTTAATGGGACGCATCAAAACGATGTTGCGAATGTTACGAGCATCAACCCCAGTGGAGAGTTTTTTGGAAGTAGTGAGAATGGTAGGGATATTTTTCTCATTATCTTGAAAATTGCTGAGGTGTTGTTCGCCTAGTTTTCCATCATTGGCAGTGACACGGACACAGTAATTAGGATTACTGCTGATCTTCATTTGATTGATTAAATCTCGCACAGCTAATGCGTGGGGTTGATTGGCGCAAAACACCAGAGTTTTTTGATTCTGGTCAATTTCTGACATGAACAGTTGCACCCGATAGCGTTCGCGATCGCTAATTTCAATAATTTGGTTAAAGTCTTCTTCTGTATAGGTTCTGGCTTGGTCTACTGTACCTTCGATTAATTCATCGTCGGGACTATAAACATATTCATCTAAGTTCGTTTCAATTTGCCTAACTTTGAAGGGAGTAAGATATCCGTCGTTGATGCCGTCTTTGAGGGCGTAAGTATAAACTGGCTCGCTAAAGTAGGCGTAGGTATCGGCGTTATGATCGCGTTTGGGGGTAGCGGTGAGTCCCAGTTGTACTGCGGGAGAAAAGTATTCCAATATACCACGCCAGGTGCTTTCGTCACTGGCTCCACCTCGGTGACATTCATCAATGATGATGAAGTCAAAGAAATCTGAGGGATAATCGCCAAATTTAGGCGTAGAATAGCCCGCGTCATCCTTTCCAGTCATAAAAGTTTGGAAAATGGTAAAAAAGATACTACCATTTTTGGGAACTCGACCCCGTTTTCTGATAGCTTCGGGATCAATGCGGACAAGAGCATCATCAGCGAAGGCTGAGAAAGAGTTATAAGCTTGGTTGGCTAAAATATTGCGGTCTGCTAAAAATAAAATTCGCGGGCGACGGGTGGGTTTTCGGCTGAGGTTCCAACGGCTTTGAAAGAGTTTCCAAGCGAGTTGAAAAGCAACGAAAGTTTTACCTGTACCAGTAGCCATTGTTAAC
>JBCCSG010000548.1:0-3109 GCA_039200565.1 Cyanobacteria bacterium P01_D01_bin.50
ATTTTCTTTCTCAAAACCTTGCTTCCAATCCTTGTAATCTGGTTTTACCACAGATTTGCCAGCTATTTTTGCGACTAAATTATGCGAAGCAGTAAGAGAATCAATAGTTCTTTTAGTTATTACCAACTTGTGTTTGGGATTAGCGTAGATAACTGGTGAATACTTATACACGATGGTCATTAGTGATGGTGTGTTAACCTGATTTTTTGCAAGAAGGTGAAGATGAATATCTGCCATTAAATGTTCTCGCCCATAAGCAAGTTTGACTGGATTTTGTGAATCTCTTCTTATTGATGAAAGAATTTGTTTAAGATTCATGTAGCCTTCAATTTTATCGGTTGGATTTTGACGAAACTCTTTTATTACTACGTCTCTATACCAACGCTTATCTGCCTGACTAAACTTATGACCCGCAAGAAATTCTCCTACCTCAATAGCTGAGTCAACCATACCCTGGGTTAGTTGCTGACCATTGACTGTAGCTAAAACGGTACTAGCTATTTTTGTTGAAGACTGGGTTTGAGCAATTGCTGTGTTACTGATAATTGCTGGTGATGCTGTAGCTAGCAGTAGAATTATAAAAGTGGCAGCACGCATTTTGTTGAACATGAGAGAAATTACCTTATGTAGATGTATAGTTTTATCTAGAGCAGACAACCTAAATTACGTATAATTTACATTTGTTAATAAATCAGGTTCCTATAGGCTACTTCTAATAGAACAATAAAAATTGAGCGGATAAAGCAGTTTCAATGAAGCTTTCATCAGTACAAGCTGTTTATGCGCTCTTGTAAGTATCTAAAATACTTATGCAGTATAATTTACCTCGCTTTAAATATAAATACAGAAAAGTGCAATTTCTGTTAGTGATAAAATATAAATACAGAAAAGTGCAATTTCTGTTAGTGATATGTCCCAAGGTTTGTTAATGGTACATTATTACCATTGAATTAGCTTTATAGTTTTGGTGATAACTTTGGATAGTCACCACCTAAAGTTACCTAAATTATTAACTTCGTGCTTTCAAGTCCCCGTTGTTAAACTCGTGGCAAAATTATGGTTCAAGGCGAGACTGTGCTAAAACGGGAAAATTGTACGCTAAGGAATTAACGCAACTCCCAAAAACCGCTTGAGATAAAGCTTTCAGGTGTTCAAAGTTTTTATCTTTTTGGTTCTCAACGGACTCAAATTATCTCATCATTAAAGATGCTGTAACCGTTCCCTTGGAAATGGAAGTAGCCAAGCGGAGAATATCGTCCCAACAATCTTGAATCAATTTAACGTTAATTTTCTCGCCTATACCTTCATATAAGTTCGAGACCGCAGGAGCTTTAGATAATTTCTTTACCTATAAAGCGTAGAAGGAATAGTTGGGGATTGGGGATTGGGAATTGGGTATTGATTGTGATAAATATTATTAGCGTGAATTTTTCCTAGCATTATTATCTATTGCTTTGGAAAAGACTACTGCGTTAAGACTCACAGTTATCATTAAGATAATAAATACAATGAATATAGGGGTATATAATTCACTTAATGGAGTTACTACTCTTGGTTGATTGTAGTTTTTAAAAAAAGTAGGATCTGTTGCAAATCCTACTATAAAGGATAAAATTATTGTGTTAACCATATGCAATATTCCAGCCAACGCATTAATTGTTCCAAGGATTATCATTTGTTCTTTACTGCGGGCTATAAAGATTGCTTGGGATACATAGGTCAGTATCCAAGAAAGTATGTGACCATCTCTTCTTGCATTGTAGAACATCGAAAAAGTATTGGCAGGGTTACCAATTAACTCTAGTATCGATGGTAAAATCAATGCCAGAGTCATAGAAACAACATTTACTAGTATCCATCGGTTAAAATTCAACCTGACAGCATGAATAAGTGGTGCGGTTAAAATTGCGAATGGCAAAGACTGTATAACACCAGAGATTGTTAAACCTCTTATTAATTCTATTCCCCTTGCCATTCCCTTTAATTGAAATACTGTCCAAAAAGAATAATTTCCTAATTGACCAAGACTAAGACCAATCGTACTTAGTACTATCCATGCGATGAGAAGATTGGTTTTATTTACCATTATTTTTATTTGTAATTTTATTGTTTTTTTATCTAAACCTAAACAACCACCTATTAATCCAAGTCCAAAATGCCGATTATCATATTTAATTCTTGATTATAAATGAACGGGAAGAGGGGGAAATGGGAGAATTAGGAGTTAAGAGTTAGGATGGCGGAAATTTAAAACTGAGAACCTTTACTATCAAACTTTTTTTTGAAATTGGGAATTGGGAGATAATTTTAAACTCTTCACCTTTAACCTTTTTTTGGGAATACTTAATTTAAGAATTCCCTTTAAAAAGCGCCGATATAAGAATGAGTTACTAACTACCCCTAGATAACTCTCGATTTTTGAAAAATAGACGGAACTTTTTTTGCTGAAAGCTCTATTACGCAAGACTTTCGGAGTTTATCTTAATCCCTTAGCGTACAATTTTCTCGTTTTGGCACAGTCTCGCCTTCAATATCTTTTCACTAAAACTGTGGAGTAATAGTAACTCTAAAGTTTTTATGCAGGAGTTTCGTCTATCTAATCTACACACCACATAGGTTGAAAAACTGACTATAGGGGGGTATAGTGACAGCTACTTTCCCCCCTTTTTCTGCATGTCGCCGGAAAGCGACTAAAGCGTATTTTTGGGGAGCACGAGCAGCTGTGGGGGAGACGAGTAATTTTGATGCTCCCCAAAAATCGCTGTGTGCTTTCCGGCGACCCCGCCTGGTGGTTATACGCTATCGTCTCGGATCAGCCGCTTGCGGGAAAACGAGTAATTCAAGTATGGGGAGTTCTAAGGTTACTCAATAAAACAATTTAACATCTGCATGCTCAAATCCAAGAAAGGAAGAGAGTTCCGAGTTTTTGCGGTTAACCGCAAAAACCACTCCAAGGGGTGGTAGACCGACAGAAAAAATCCACCTCATAGATGTTCAATATGTTTAGATTTGTTCGAGTTAGAATTATCAGTACTGAAATCTGTTTTTAACAAGGGTTCCGATTTCTCCTTATCATTAAGGAGAAATCGGAAGAAGGGTAATCCATCTG
>JBCCSG010000549.1:0-3043 GCA_039200565.1 Cyanobacteria bacterium P01_D01_bin.50
CTAAGAACAGAGGTAAAAAGCGCCGGCAAGGTATCAGGAATTTCTTGGATAATCTTGATGATCAACTAGGTGTATCCGCTAAATAGAACTTATTTTAAGCAAAAACTAAACAGTAGTGTTTTGTCTATTTGTTTCATTTTAACTAAAACATATGGGTTTAATTCCCCACCGTCACAGGGTTCCCATAAGAATTTTTTTAGAAGAAAAAAATTCTTATGGGTGCCCGTCACACGGTGGACGAATTGAGTTGGGGTCGCTCATACCCATCTCAATTCCAGCCAACTTCGGCTCTTCCGCTCAAACCTTCTTCCTTCGTTTAATCAAGACTTATTTTGAGATTAATTCAGTGTAGATTCAATTATTCAATTGTTATTTTTAGCGGATGAGTCAGTTAAAGAGTCAAAATTTCAGAGGTGCACACCAGACTTGCTCTCAATCGCAAGAAGCGGCTTTCCAAATGCGTAGTCTAGCCATCCAGGAAAAGCTAGCAGCACAAAATCTAGATGGACTTGATGCCTGGTGGCGGCGCAGGAAAATACAAGAACCACACAAATATTTACTACCTGCCATCCTTGCACAACTTAGCTTAGGAAAACAGTATAACACTGAGCATATTTGGACAGTTCTTCTAAACCTGAACCGGGAAAAAAGCAATCTATATCACTTCCGTAGTGTTTTCGATGTCCGCATCTTCTTAATGTTCCGCAAGCTGATGCCACAGGAACTTATTGACGACTATCACAGTATGCTGGATGTTCCTCGTGTCCGGGAATGGAGCGCTCCCGGTACTGAGAACCATATGTTTATGCAACGTCTATCAGGTCTTGCTTTGATGGATGGAAGCGGTTACCCTAATGCTTGTCCATCTACCGCAGCGACTAACGAAGCTTGGCTAAGGGCAGAACTTAATAAATTCTTAACTATTGGACAGGGAGAATTTCATTCCTCTACCTATTATGGTTATTCTATCGGTGGCTTGCTGAATCTTTATGACTTTGCTCGCACTCCTCAACTGCGGCAACTAGCCAAAGCAGGTTTGGACTGGTATGCAACTAATATTGCTTTACGTTTTAGTTGGGGAACTGTTGGTGGTGCAGAAAGTCGAGGCTACGATCGCGGCACTTGGATAGGAAGTAGATTGGCTGCTATTGCCTGGATTTGGTGGGGTGAGGATGCCGCAATTGCCGAGAATGCACGTCCTAATCATTTAAGTTTAGCACTGCTTGCTGGTTTAAGTAACTACCGTCCACCAGATAATTTAAAAGCACTGGCATTAAAGAAAGTGTCTCTGCCTTTTGTACTTCGAGCCAGCCATCCTGGTTATTACAGCTATCACAAAGGAAACCAATTTTGGGAGACATTCTATGTCACTGAGGATTACAGTTTAGGTACACTCCTAGTACCACAGCGCTCCTACCAAATTGAAGGAACTATCAATGCTCAATATGCTACCTACAAGTTGGTAGTACGCGATCCCCGGGGACTTAACAATGCAGTAGTAAGTCTGGGAGGAACCTTTCATCATCCTACAGCAAAAGGGTGCAGTCCAGGTGACCAGTATTTACAGGAGCGGGGAACGGTTATTTATCAATTGAGGCTTAATGAACAGGATTTAGCTGCTGGAGTGCCACCTCGTTCCCATCTGGTTTTGCCAGCAAGTTGTGGTCAACCTATGTATTATGGAAATTGGTATATCTGGAAAATTGAGGCAATCTGGTTGTGTGTCTATCCTTGGGGTGAAACAATTAGCTTGCAAGCACTTGTCTCAAAAAAAGACAATGACTTTCAAGCTTTGGCTGCCATTGGTTCCCAGACAGCTTGGATTACTGATATCGCAACAGTAGCCGACTATCCCGATTTTAGGGATATTAAGAATGCTCTTGACAAGGCTCAGGTAGATGATGAATTCTGGGAGCAAAGAGGTGAGCTAGCTTATACAAGTCTCAGTCGCGATCGCCTAGTAATGACTTATAATCCCAACAGAGATATAGGTTATGCCAGCGTCAATGGAAAAGAACGGGTTCTCCAAAATTGGCCTGTACTAGATAGTATTTATGTTAAGCAAGAACTAAACAGCGGTGTTTTGTCAGTTTGTGTTCCTCCTTGGGGAAGTTGGCATCTTCGAGCTACTCTAAGGGAACCGCAGTGGGAATAAGCTGTTACGCATTTAATCTGTATAATTCAAGCGAGCAAGATGTAAGCGCTTCGCGCACACAACGCGTACGCACTACAACACCTTAATGTTTTGCATTATATAATTTAGCTGCACATCAGCTTATTTGTAGTAATTTAAAAGCCTTATCATAACTTCATTATTCTCCACGTTTTCTAGATTGTTTATTTGCCAGAAAAGATTCATTCAGATTTCCCTTAAATATGAAGCATTATCCTCAGTAAAATAATTCGGCTTTTTCTAAAAAAACTTTCCGTATCAGCAGTAAGTCAGTCGTCACAAATAAACCAAACTATATTAAAAAATGTAAATTTAGTTAAAAAACCTTGTTGCTACTCACTATTCACTATTCACCACTCACTATTCCCAATTACTATTTTCAACGCCTATCTACTTATCTTTACCTATGAACATAAAGATTATCGGGATGCTTTGCTCATACCCTAATATGAATCTGGGTGATTGGCAATGGGGTCAAACTCCTCAACCCTTTGGTTACTGGGGTAAAATTCAAATGGAAGCAAATGCTTCTCAACCAGACTTTCTACTCCTATATCAATTTGATTTTTATCAACAAGAATCTAGCCAACTCGATAGATGGACAACATTTCGAGGAGTTCCCCGCGAGAGAATTATTTACTTACGACGGGAACCTCCTTTTGAGGAATATAAAGAACGGATAATTAGCGAATATCAGCAAGCTCAAAACTATTGTGGCTATGTTTCTGGCCCAGATAATTTTGCGATCGTACCTGATTACATGCCAGCCATTTGGTATCTCAGGAATTCTTTTTGGGAGTTAAATGAAGCGCCACCACCGACAAAAATACGTCCTTGCTCTTGGATTACCTCTGGTATCGCTCGCACTGC
>JBCCSG010000550.1:0-2982 GCA_039200565.1 Cyanobacteria bacterium P01_D01_bin.50
AACAGTGTAGGAATCATCAAAACACCGAACCAACCGATGTATAAACGGTTGTTGGTGCTGGTGATCCATCCACAGAACTGCTCCCACGCAGAAGCGCTTTCGCGTCTTTGTAATGTGGTTGTCATGGTTCAGATAATTGCGATCAAATGAATGATTATGTAGGTTTTTCAACCTATGTACTTATACTAAGATAAATATTTAAGTTTGTAAAGCTTTTTCATGAAAAAATTGTATGTAAGGCTGCAAAATTGGTTTTAATTATTGCTTAAAAAGCTCTCTACGTAAGGCAAAACAGCTGATATCAACAAAATTAAATTCTCATAAATTAAATTCAGAAGCTTAGGAGTGAGCACATTAATTAAGCTTAAGATTTGATACGGTTCGTGGAATATCGAGTGCTAAATACTTATCCAACGCCATATACAACCAATAAATCTGTAGATCTTGGCTAGTTTTCTGAAAGCCCAAGGCTAATGCTAGACTTTCTCCGAACGGATTGATGGTTAAGGTATATAAATCGCAAAGATTGGGAAAATCCTCTTGCATACTAATTAAAGTTTGCTTGGTATCCTCTAAAAATTGACATAAACTCTCGTGCTGCAGATACTTAGGATCTATTTGAAAGCTACGGGCAAAAACAGAAGTGCAATCCTCATCTCCAGGTTTGGCAATATTAAAGGGATCGATTTGGCTAGCAGTACTTAGATGTAAACTTTTACTCGGAGGTAGAAAAAAGTTCTCCTCAGATTCGGAAGCTACGGGATAAAGAATGCTAATACCAACAGCGTCTTGAGTATCGCAACGACGTAAAACCCGCATGCCTTTTGCATAAAGATTAGCCCAAATACGTAGTTTTCTGGCTATCATCTGGGGTGCTGCAGTGGTTTTTTTGTTCATCCAATCGTAGTTACGGGCTAAGAAAGTTGCAACGGGTATAGCGTCAATGCGGGGATTAAAGCTATCGGTGAAAAGTTCTATCGATTCTGTAATTTGTTTAGATTCATTAATATCTGGCAATGTAAAGCAAATGCGAATACAAATATTATTGCCATCAAATTCTTTTTCAATAAGTCCCAAAGCCACCAACTTATCAATCATCATTCCCGCAGCACGCTCGCTTCCTCTATCTTCTTCTGCGTAAAATAGTTCGTTGGCTTCTCGATGGCTACAAGAAACAAAACCTTCAGGTAGCGAGAGTTCAGTTAGAGGTTGAACGGTTTTTCCTAACTCTTGCTGCTGTTTTAACAGTAAATACGCCCACAACTTCACAAAACATTGAGCGCGACGGCGGGTTAAACCTACTCTTCCTTTGAAAAGAGAAATATACCTGCGCTGATGTTCGATACGAAACCATTTATCAATGCTCAGTAAATCCATTTAGCAGAGTTCCCCAGTAAATTCTTCTAAGCTCGTGTAGCAGTACAGTCATTATCAATTCTTTGACCATATTGTATTGCTTAGCTTAAGAAAAACTTCACTCTACTTCAGGGAAATTCCCTAAACTTCACTGTACCTTCACTGACTTCAGAACTCTTTGAGGAGTTGCTGCTCAATCATTGCGAATACAGAATCTCAAGCATCACAATGCAGCTAAAGAGTTTCATTGAAGGCTATTTTTTACTATTTTAAAGGGGTTAAATGATGAGTCTCTCAATTATAGCGCAAAATCGAAATATTGCATCCACCTATAGAAATAATTTTTACCAAAAAAAATCAAAACGTGAAAAAAAACAGCCTGTATCCAAACTGCATCTGATGCAAGCTGTAATTGAAAGCTTTGTTGACGGGATTTTGGTTGTGACAACACAAGGTGAATTAGTTCATACTAACGAGCGTGCGCGTTGTATTTGTCAGCAATTAACCTCACAGATTGATGAAGGCCAAATACCCAAGGAAATTCGGCGTATTTGTCAATCTTTAAGCGAAAACTGCCAACTATTCCCGAATACAAAGATATCTATGGAATCAGAAGTTGAAATAAATACAGAAGTAAAAATACGTATTAGAGTAAGATGTTTACAACCATATCAAAGTGGTGAAAATTACTTACTAGTTACCTTAGAAGATAGGGAACAGACAAATCGAAGTATGGCGATTTCAGAAGCGAAAAAATATGATTTAACTGAACGGGAGTCACAAGTTTGGTTATTGCGTCGAGCTAACTATTCTTACCAAGAAATAGCCGATAAGCTTTATATTACCATCAATACAGTCAAAAAGCATCTGAAAAATATTTATGCCAAGCAACAACTATCAGCGATCAGTTATCAGTGACAAAAAGTTATGAATGAGGAATTATAAGTTGTAAATACTCTGTAGTTTTTCGAGAACTAATTTTTACTTTCTGCAGGCAATAGAAGGTAAAGTACATTCTTTTTTGATGGCTATTGAGTCCAAAATGCTAATTTATAACTCATAACTCATCACTTATAACTCCTAATTTTTGTCGGACTTTATCTAAAGGAGTAGCCCAGTCAGATTCAATATCCCAATCAATTAATTTTATCGCCATTTTGCCATTTATAAGAGCATGAGCAATCTCCTTTAAATCATATTTATGTATTAGTAAAACACCATTAGACAAGTATGGCACTAGAATGGCGAAAAACTTGAGAAAACTCATCGTTTTTTGATGGAGAAAGTCCGTTAAGAACCTGCTCCATTTTGTGAGTTTTTTGTATCCAATGACCAGAATTGAGGGGTTCAAAGCCGTTATCATCCTAAAATCGGGCTACTTCTCGACCTTAAGTACCTTCCGGAAGTTGGCGTAATTCTTCTAACTTAATATTTAACTCTCGCTCAGGATAAACCTGAGAATTTATCGTTTGAGCCATCTTTAAAATCAGGACTTACGCAATTGTCACAATAGCCGGCTGGTGCGTGACACCACAACCCTTATTACTAGGTTGAAAATCAGTCAAAGTGTCACAGCAACGGCAATAAAGTGGGAAGAAAATCTACACCACTTTTTGCCTCCCCTAC
>JBCCSG010000551.1:0-2851 GCA_039200565.1 Cyanobacteria bacterium P01_D01_bin.50
ATTGTTTGTTCAAATTGTATTGATATAGGATTTACGCACTCAAAAACTTCCTAAATAGCTTTAGGCGCTTCCTCTGATATTATTTCTCAAGATGCATTCGATAAAACTATCTCTCATACATCATTGATTGAAACTCACAAACCTAAGAAAAACATACACATAATTTATTACCTCCCAAAATAGGTATAAGTCTTATTATTTTTTATAACACTAATTTAGATTTTTTATTGTTTATTTTACTTGTTTACTGTGAATTGTTTTTCAAATTTAAGTAAAGATTAAAAAGCCTACTCAATCTATCATCAATAAATACTTTGATTAATCATATAAATTCCGGTTTTATACCGATAAAATCTCATATAACTGCTACATTCATCCCTATTGTTAGAGAGAGTTGGAGTGAAAAAAAACGGATTATAAGTAATTTAACGGATACGATCGCTATTGCTTTATTTATCCTTTTTTTATAGACTTATACGTTGAATCAAGATATGCTTCAACTTCTGGCGGTTTATTAGTAAAACGAATGTAAAAATTATTATTTTCCGCAGGTTGCTCTAATACTTTGGCATAAATATCTCCACTTCTGTCTGCATTATTGATCGATATCAATAGATTCATTTTCATATTTGTTAAAGCCTTAGGAATCGAAATAACTTCATCCGAATTTATTTCAACTAAGGCAGCATTTTCTGAAAGCTTAACTAACTTAGCTGTTTGTAACTTGTCACTAATATCTTTACCATCTAAAATCGCATATTCAAAAGGAATTGCTTCAGATAAGGGGAAAAATACTTCTTCCTCCTTCTTCAAATAAAGATTGTAATCCCCAGCAATACCACCAACTTCATAAATAGTTATCGGATTTTGAACGCCTTTTGGTTTAACTTCCCGCTCTCCGATAATTTTTACAATTGGCTCGGCTCCCTTTAAAGTCGATTCAGAAATGAAAATTTGTCCTCCAAGGGTATAGGATTCAATGCGATAAGTTAAATTAACTTGCTTGCCGACAATTCCATACTTAGTACGTTTCTCAGAACCGATATTTCCGACTACAACTTCCCCAGTATTTATACCGATACCCATTTCTAATTTCGGTAATCCCATTTCTTTCATTTTTTGATTAACTGGTTCCATTGCTTGCTGCATCGCTACAGCACAAGCAATTGCTCTAGTAGCGTCGTCTTCTCTGGCTGTAGGTGCGCCAAAAAGTACCAGAATACCGTCTCCCATAAACTCATCAATGGTTCCCTGATACTCGGTTATCACATCAGCCATATATCCCAAGTACAGATTAATAATTTTGATTACTTCCTCAGCGGGTAATCTTTCCGAGGTTGCCGTAAAACCCCGCAAATCTGAAGTAAAAATGGTAATATTTCGACGCTGACCTCCTAGTTTAAGACCTTCAGGACTTTCGAGCAAGTTCGCGACAACTTCATTATTTAAATAACGTCCAAATGTTTTGCGAATCTGACTCGCTGTTTGAGCCATATAAGCAGTTACACCAACTACAGAGCCTAGCAATCCCAACATTGATGGTACAACCGGAATCCACCAACCCCCTAAAAAAGCAATATAGCAACTGCCAACTAAACAACAAGCCGCGATAGAAATACTAGCAATAGGTAATAATTTTTGTTTACTTAACCTTTGTAGCCATATTAAAATAGCTCCAAGTAATGACCAACTAAAAATCCACAACCATTCGAGTTGTTCATTCCAAGTTTTAATCAAAGGGCGATCGTCCAACTCAGCACTTAATATTTGACTGATAGCATTAGCATGAATGGTAACTCCCGCCATGCGTCTGGGAGTAGTAAAAAGAGTACTGCTATAAGGCGTGTAAAATAAATCTTTCAAACTTGAAGCTGTCGAACCTATAAGGATAATACGTCCCTTTATCAAATCTTTGGGAACGCGATTCTCCAACACATCTATGATAGATACCCTCAGAAACTGTTCTATATCTCCACGGTAATTTAGTAGAATTTGATAACCTTGATCTGGAGCACCAACATAACCACCATCATTACCCTG
This sequence comes from Cyanobacteria bacterium P01_D01_bin.50, assembly GCA_039200565.1. Classification (GTDB taxonomy): domain Bacteria; phylum Cyanobacteriota; class Cyanobacteriia; order Cyanobacteriales; family Nostocaceae; genus Rivularia. The sequence continues at coordinate 2,041 of JBCCSG010000551.1, forward strand.
GAAACGTGTAAATATAACTTCACCGACTTTGATCAAAAAATCCTCTGTCTGTCCAACCTCAATTCCCCTATCATTGAGGTAAAGATAAGCAAGTTTAAATGAAAAACTAAATATATTATCGTCAATTTTTTGATCTCTTAAATAGAAAAGAGTGCGGCGAATCTTACCATCTCCATCCAAGGGTAAATCATTTGCACCCACTTGGTCGCGTTTTTTTAATGCTGCTGGTGGATTTACACCAGAGCTATCGATACTTTCAGCAACTTTTTGTACGCCGACTAAATTTGGTGTAGATTCAAATACTTTAATTAGAGAATCATTACCCGTACCAACTGGTAAATCTCGGTAAAGATCCAACCCAATAGCACGAGGTTGGTGTTGCTTCAAATTCTCTAAAATTTTCGCTAGCACTCCATCTGGAATCGGAAATTGATTTCGTTTACCTAAGGTGCGTACAGCCTCTTCGTCAATTTCGACAATGACAATACGCTCATCTCGGCTAGGGGGCGAATGCAATATAAAAAGTTGATCCAATGCAGCCAACTCCAACATTTGTAGCAATCCACCAAAACGCAGCAGCATAACAATAATTGTCGCACTAGGAGCAGCAATCAACATACCCCGCCATTGCCAAATTTTGCTTTTTAATAAGCTCCACATAAAAAATATTCCAAATAAATATTCCCGATTAGAAGGGTATCTCGATTATTTCCCACGGTTTGCGATTACATCCTAACGTTGCGCTCGCGAAATGGGTAGAGGGTCGAGGGGGGGATGGGGAGATGGGGGGATGGGGAGCTGGGGAGATGGG
>JBCCSG010000552.1:0-2694 GCA_039200565.1 Cyanobacteria bacterium P01_D01_bin.50
TAAGACGAGCAAGGTTATCGCTAAATCTGCTCAGTTGAATCAACTCACTTGGGGAGATCCAAAAAATAAAATATCCAGCGCGGCTCAAATACATTTCGGAGAAAACCTAAATTGATGGGGGTTCAACTGTTCTCCCTTAATCTGGGTAGCGTTACCCTGACGGGTCAGCAAGCTGAACACGTAGTGAGTCGTCAGACTAAGCGTGGCGCGGATGCTCTTGTACCCGCTGGCTCTTTGGGCGAGATTTACTGGTAAAATAAGCAGACGTTTTGACAGCATCTCGCCCAAATTTCCACCCCAACGAGCGTTCTTTGGACTCAATAGAGCTAGTGTGGTAAAGGTATCCGGCGATTTTTATAGAGAATACGGTAGCGGGTTCCCACCTGGTGGGAACCCAAAGCTGGATATTTTATTACTTGTAAGTGCCTTGGTAATATAACCTTATCAATAAGAATTCATCCAAAATTTATATAATGTCCCATTCTACCGATATAACAACCCTAGCTCGCTGGATGGCTTCCGATTTCAGTAATCAAGAACAAGCCTTTGAAAATCCGCCTTTTTTCGCTCACATTCGAGTATGTATGCGTCCTCTACCCGTAGATTTGTTATCAGGAGTAAGCTTTTATGTTGAGCAAGCCTACGATTACATGCTTGACGACCCCTATCGCGTTGCAGTTAATAAATTAGTTGATGCGGGAGACCATATAGAAATTGAAAACTATAGAGTTAAAGATGCAGAAAAGTTTTATGGCGCATCTCGCGACTTAGAGCGTCTCAAAGCATTAGAGCCTTCAGGTTTAGAAAAACTATCTGGCTGTAATATGATTATAGAATGGACTGGTCATAGCTTCAAAGGGATGATAGAACCTGGTAAAAGCTGCATCGTATTTCGTAAAGGGCAAAATACCTATCTTGACAGCGACTTTGAAATTGATGCAGAAAAATTTATCACCAAAGACAGAGGAAGAGACTTGGAAACCGACGAGCAAATTTGGGGTTCAGTCGCAGGACCATTTCACTTCGTCCGGTGGCACAGCTTTGCCGACGAAATAAAAACTTAACAATTATCAGTAATTAATAGCTAGTAAATGATAATTAATAACTGTCAATATCCATTTGCAGCTAACTCTACAGTGTGAAAATAAGGAACTCTTTCAACTGAACTTTCCCATGCTCCATTGGGGTAAAGCTTCATCAAGCGAAATCCCGGTGACTTTTGGTCAAGAGCAAATTTTTTGCTTTTTGGTTGAAACTGAACGCAGGTTGAAGGAGTTCCTAAATAATCAACACCCAGCCGTTGAGCGTAAAATTCTTGGTGTATATGACCGAACAACACCAATTTAACTTGTGAATATTTATCCAAAACTGCAAAAAACTCTTCTGAATTTTGCAAGCTACTATTATCTAACCAACGGGAATTTATCTTAAATGGAGGATGATGAAGTGCTATTGCTGTTGGTTTATCAACACTCATACTTAGCTGTAAATCTAGCCACTCTAAAGTTTCCGCACGTAGGTAACCATGTACCTTAGTAGTAACCGAAGAATCTAACAAAATAAAATTCCATCCCCCGCGCTCAAAACATTTACGACGAGAAACCAGTCCTAAATTTAACACTTCATTCATTATGAAGGAATCATCATGATTTCCCGGAAGCCAATAACTAGGAAGAAACAACGGATTCAGCAAATTTTGCAAATTACTATAAGATTGTGATGTACTATCACCCGACAAATCCCCTGTTAACAAAAGCAAATCCAGTTCCTCTCGCAGCTTTTTCAAGCGCTCGATGACCGCATTGAAGGACTCAGCAGTAGGCATTCCCAGCAGTTGCTGCTGCTCCGAGGCAAATAGATGCATATCCGTTATCTGGGCAATAGTTATCGGATAAACTTCTTTCATCTTTGGCAATACCAATCTAATATGAGTCTTAATATCCAATTCTCCTTTGTAGTCATAACTTAAGAGATATCATGGTAGTTAATATTTCTTTCGTAGCATATTCATACTGTTAATTATTTAATATTTTCTAAGTTATACATATTTATTAATTTCTCCATTTTTTAAGTAAAAACCGAAATCAGCCTTCAATATCTTATACCAAAATGCTTAATAATTATGTTTTTCATCTATCTTAAGGCATAAAAACTGTAATTTTTAGATTTTGAGATACCTACAATTTAAAAGTATAAATACTGTTTTTATAAATAAAAATATGTATTGTACGTAACATAAAATCCTAGCACAGATATGGACTTATGTAATGGGTAGATTAATGACAAAAAAGATGATGGTAAATTTCATACACATTAGGAAGATCCAAAAAATAAATTGTCCCACCGTTTTACAATATTTCCGGACAAAACCTAGACGTGTGCCGGTGTCGCTCGGTAGAGCGACACGGGAGCAACGCAATTTTGTGAAACGAGTGCGATCGCCAACATCTGAATTGCGTATATGAAAATAATTTATTACAAGCTAAATAAGTATAATTATTTAGGTGTAAATCTGATAGGGATGTTGCGGAGCAACATCCCTATCTTCTTAAAGTCAAAAAAAAGGTAGGATGCTTTATTGGTAATAGTTTTGAACTTTAAATCAAAACAGGAGCGCCTACCGAATGAATAAAAAAAATTTTGCTACTTTAGATTTCAACAAATCTCTGAAAGATTTTAAAGATAATGTTACAA
>JBCCSG010000553.1:0-2582 GCA_039200565.1 Cyanobacteria bacterium P01_D01_bin.50
AGTTTCTGATGATTTTGCAGAACACTATTTTGTGGGGTTTGACAATCTAAATTATGGACCACCATTTAACATAAATACCTGGATGCAAGAAAATATCCCCCAGAAGAATATTATTTTTCGGAGTACCGATGTGACCGTCTTAGAAACTGCAATACTATCGGGAATTGGCATTGGGTTCTTTCCAATTGACAAAGCCACTGAGCATCCTGAACTGATTGAAATCTCACCCCACAAAGAAGAATGGGATGTACCCTTCTGGATAATAACCCATGTCGATTTACATCAGACAGCCAAAGTGAAGGCATTTCTCACATTTTTGCAGGAAGTTACGCCGGGACGTTTTCGCAGCTATTAGCAAAAATGGATTTGAAGTTTCTGGATACAATAAATCAAAAAGCCCTTCCAAAATAGCTGCAAGGTGAAACTCAATCTTCATCTTCTACCCAAAGACATCCTGCTTTTGAGTTACTAATTACAAGAATTCCAGTATCAAAGGTTGCATTTGTAGCTGGATTCCAACCGCGCTTTGGTCTTGTTTCGTAAAAATCGCCATTGGTGTAATACTGGGCGCTCTCCTTATCAAAGCACTCAAGAAAGCGAGTTGTTAGGTTTTCTGCCTTTGCTCCAGACATAATTTTTGAATTGTATGCCAAGTCGCGATTTAAGATACGTGTGAGTAATGATGCTGCTTGTTGGTAACTAATTTCAAAGTATAAGTTAGGTTTAAAAAATAGCTCAAACCGACTGGCAAGTTTTTTAAGGCTCAATGATTCATCAACGATGCCGCAATTTACATAGCCGCAATCGCGAACATGATCAATTTTTTCACAAATATCCATATCGTTATCCTCACTATAATTACTAACAATTTTTAATATTTACTTCACTTAGCCAGCAATAAATTTACGAATATATGCTAATAAATTCTCAATATAGTAGTTTTATGTACTATATACTAGTAGTCCTTTTCATTAATTCTGATGGGTGTAGAGACGTAGCAATGCGGAAGTCTCCCGACGTTTGAAATAAAACAAACCCATCAAAACTAATGGGACAGAACACTAGTACAGCATGGCGTAAATAACGTACCCGTCTTAAAAGGTTGAAATCCTTATTCTAATTGACCGAAAAATAAACAGTGGGGTAATAATTCTAAATTCTTCATGTCTTATTCTAAATTCACCTTGACTTTTGACGAACGCAAGCGGTTGACCTCAAAGAAACAATTATTACAGGTATCATCTACTATTTTCGGTAGATGAGAACTCAAGGATAATGTTGTATCCTCGTGCCTGTTTGTTTATAACGAATGCGATGAAATTTCTACTCGGTGCGTTAATTGCTACTTTAGGGTTGTTACCAATTACAGCACAGGCACAACAAAAATCCTTCGATACTCAAGTTGCAGCAATGGTAGAAGCATTGCGATTGGCTGCACCAAAAACAGGATCTAAAAATGACGGATATTATAGTGAATGGCAGGTTAAACCAGAAACTTTGAAGGGTTGGTCAAGATTTTGTTTGAAAAAAGAAGTTTCACCAGCAGAGTTTGAAAGTAATTCTCAATTAGCCCGTGAAATTATTACTTGTATTATGCAACGAGAATTAAAAGGACAATTGGAAGCTACTAATCATAATGAAACAGAAGCTGTGCGCGCTACTGCTTGTTGGTGGATGACTGGTAAATACAAAGGCTGCGATAGAGGTTTTAGTGCAGATTATGTGAAAAAAGTTTTGGGCTATTATCAAAAACCAAAACAAAGTACCTAAACAGCCGCAAGATAATGTAATGTTTTAATTTCTTTTCTTAAAAAGTGGGATTCATTGATATACAGATATTAAAGCAGGGATTTTTTTATTTTCTCTGCTTTTTCTTTTTTTATTATTAAATAATCAAGGTTAAAGAAAATAACGGTAATTTTACTATTATATTTTTTGAAATAATTCATATAATGACAATATTCTTGTATAAAGATAGCTAACTTGCATCTTTGTTTATCATTATCAATAATAAATAAGTAAGTCGGCACAAATAAACCCAACTATATTACAGAATGTAAACTGCCTCCAAAGCCTTATTTCTACTCACTATTCACTATTCACCCCATCACTTGTTTTAATTACTATTTTCAACGCCAACCTACTTATCTTCCATGTCTAATTCTATAAATAAAAAGCGCTTGTTGAAATATCGCATAGCGCTATTAGTGAGCATAATAATTATCATTCCTTTGGGTTATATAGTAAGATTTTCTCAAGGATTAAATCCAGCATGGTTACACGATGCTTTAGGCAGCGTCGCCTACGAGATATTTTGGGTATTATCATTTGCTTTTCTTTTACCTAAAGTTTCACCATTGCGGATTGCTCGAGCAGTTTGTATTGCAACTTGCGCCATCGAATTTCTACAATTATGGAAACCACCATTTTTACAAGCAGCCCGTTCTACTTTACCCGGTAGACTTGTTTTAGGAAATAGTTTTACTTGGACAGATTTTCCCGTCTACTTCGTTGGTAGTTTTCTGGGATGGTTGTGCTTGCGCTTCATCAAAAATTATTTTTTCAAAAAGTCTAATGCATAA
>JBCCSG010000554.1:0-2509 GCA_039200565.1 Cyanobacteria bacterium P01_D01_bin.50
AACTGTTGCCTAAATGACTATAGAGGCTAAGATACTTGGGTTGAGTTTTTTTACTAGTAATGCTATTGAAAGCTCCTAAATATTTTTTAGTCACTCTTCTGGTTGTCGGTGCTTTGATTTTGAACGGGTGTTCTGGTGAAGAAGTAGGTTCTACCACAAATTCTTCAGATTCTTCAGTCGCCGGATCTTACAGCGACACAACCGCACAAGCAACTCTTGCATCTGACATAAAAAACGAGGCTGTTCCTGGAATGAATGATTTACCAAGACTTGAAGGCAATGCTACAGTAGTGATGACTGTTAATGGTTCGCCAATCACTATCGAATTGGATGGAGAAAATGCTCCCATTAGCGCCGGTAACTTTGTAGATTTAGTTCAAAAAGGTTTCTATGATGGTCTAGCTTTTCATAGAGTGATAAGTTCACCTCAACCATTTGTAGCTCAAGGAGGAGATCCCAAAGGTAATGGAACTGGTGGGTATATAGACGAAACTGGTAAGGAACGCACTATACCCTTAGAAATCACGCCAAAAGGTGCAGAAGAGCCGATTTACGGCAAAACATTTAAGACGGCAAATGTTAAGAAGACACCACAATTGCAACACAAAGCAGGTGCTGTGGCAATGGCGCGATCGCAAAATCCCAACTCTGCTTCTTCCCAGTTTTACTTTGCCCTAGCGGATCTAGCTTTCTTGGATGGTGACTACGCTGTATTTGGTAACGTCACTGACGGAATGGATGTCGTAAACAAAATTAAACAAGGCGATAAAATCGAGAATGCCAAAGTTACCAAAGGCGCACAGAATTTGAAGGGCGCTGAGTAATTAGGATGGGGAGATGGGGAGATAATTAACTCCTAACTCCCTACTCACTACTCACTCCTCACTTCCTATTCTTCATTTCCAATCTAAAATCTAAAATCTAAAATTGATTCGGGTTGTAGTTACTGGTATTGGTTTGATTTCCGCCCTAGGCAATAGCCTGGAGGATAGCTGGGAACGTTTAATTGCAGGTGAATCTGGAATTAAACTGCATCAGCCATTTCCAGAGTTGCAAGCGCTTCCTTTAGGTTTAATTAGCAATCAACCAATCGAGTTAAAAAGTCTTACCCAAGAAGTTGTTAAAGCTGCTTTGCAAGATGCTTTATTAATTCCACCTTTACCCGATTGCGCAGTTGTAATTGGTTCAAGTCGCAGCTATCAAGCTCAATGGGAAAAGATGGCAAGGTGGATGTATGGAGACAAGGGAATAAGGGGACAAGGGGACAAAGATGAAAAATTTTCTCCCCATCCCCCCATCTCCCACTCCCCCCCTCTCCCCCTCCTATCTTCATTACCTCATATGAACGCGATCGCTACAGCGCGACTTGTGGGTGCGACTGGAATTGTACTCGCGCCGATGGCGGCTTGTGCGACTGGAATTTGGGCGCTTTCTCAAGCTTTTAACTTAATTAAATCTGAGCGATGTCAGCGAGTAGTTGCAGGTGCGGTGGAAGCTCCAATTACGCCTTTGACGATCGCTGGTTTTAAAAAAATGGGGGCATTAGCGAAAACAGGTGCTTATCCTTTTGATATCAATCGGGAAGGTTTGGTTTTAGGTGAAGGTGCTGCGGTATTTGTTTTAGAATCAGCAGAATTAGCGCGTCAGCGTGGAGCAAAGATATATGGTGAAATTTGCAGTTTTGGGTTGACTGCGGATGCATATCACGGGAATCAACCAGACTCTGAAGGAAAAGGCGCAATTTCTGCTGTTAAACAATGTTTACACCGCTCTCATATTTCTCCTCAAGATATTGATTACATTCACGCTCACGGTACGGCTACGCAGATTAATGACCGGATAGAGAGTCTGATTATACAAAATATTTTTTCGGAAGAGGTGTCGGTTAGTTCTACAAAAGGTATCACAGGTCATACACTTGGAGCTTCTGGTGCTTTAGGTGTAGCCTTTTCTCTGATGAGTTTGAAGCATCAAATATTACTACCAACTGTCGGTTTGAAGGAATCAGAGTTTGATTTAAATTTAGTTAGAAAAGCCCGTAAAGGCAATATTAAGCAAGCCATGTGCTTTAGTTTTGGGTTTGGCGGACAAAATGCGGTTGTTGTTTTAAAAAAAGCGAGTAAGCTTTGAAATAATTGATAGTTAGTATTGAAAATTTCAATATCTTCTATACATCTATCTAATATTACTTATGCTTTATGAAAGAAATATTTATAGGTTTTGGCAATTATTTTAGCTTCGGTTTGTCTCGGGAGCTTCCTCCTTGTACTAGAAAAAGCTTTGTATAACTTATGAATATGTCAATTTCTAGATAAAGTAATCAAACTCTCTTGAATTCCATACCTTAGAGAGTATTCAGTATTGTCACTTGATATCATAATAAAAGTAGATAAATCTTAAAAAAAATTTACCAATGCAGGTTTCCTCCTCTGGCTTGTCTAAAGTCAAACAGTTGATTGAAGAAAAAATTCTTTTTGGTAATGAACTGACACCGGAGTTGTTGGCTATT
>JBCCSG010000555.1:0-2482 GCA_039200565.1 Cyanobacteria bacterium P01_D01_bin.50
AGTTCTTCTTGAACTTGTTTAATTTCATCTACATCTATAAAAGTTAACACCACTCCATCGCAACATTTATCTGCTTGGCGATAGGGATAAATCCGCATTAACAAATGTTTCCCTGTGGAATTTAATTTAACTTGTCTTTGCTTTGGTTTTCCACATTTAAGAATTGATTGCAGCAGTTCCATAAATTCACCAAAGTTGATGTTATTGGTAATATGCTCAATAGGACGACCAATATCTGCATCAACTAAGTTAATTGCTGCTGTGGCTGCGGGGGTAAATTTACGAATTCTTAGCTCTTTATCTAGAAATACAACACCGATGTCGGTACTTTGTAATAAATTATCGACATCAGCATTTAACTCGGTTAATTCCTGAATTTTTGATTGATATTCGGCATTAACTGTAAAAAGTTCTTCGTTTACCGAATGCAGTTCCTCATTAGTACTTTGTAACTCCTCGTTAGAAGCAATTAATTCTTCATTAGTCGCTTGCTGCTCTTCATTAGTAGTTTCTAATTCTTCAATAGTTGCTTGTAAGTTTTCGCGACTTTGCTGCAATTCGTATTCTAAATCCAATATCCGATGTGATACTTCACTGTCTGCTTCAAAATGATTTACTTGCGGTACAACTTCAACTTCTACGTCTTCAGCAATTGTCACCATAAAGAAATCGCCAGCTATTTTGCTTGCTTGTTCGTAAGTGACTTTTAAATTGAGAATGCGTTGCTTCTCGCCTTCTTCTACCTTAATTCCTGTGTATGCAACAGTTGTACGTTCTTTTTGGACGCGACGCAGTGCAGTATTAAGGGGAAGTTGCAACGGCGGAATCACTAATTTAATTGCTTCTGTAGTCGGATTACCTATGGGAAATTTGAGTACTTTTGCTAAATCCTCAAACATATATACTACTTGATGATTTTTATCCACAAGCAGACAAGTTGCTTTTTGTTGCCCTAATAAACTATTCAAGGCAACTTCGAGCATTGGCTCTTTTGTCGATCTCGGAGCTGCCTTCACAAAAGGTTGGGATAACAAATGTTTGGAAAAGTTTTCTACACCTCTTATAGGTAAAGGTAGCCGCGAATCTCTGGCTTTTTGATAAATCTTATGTTTTTTCTCAACGGGGATAAGTTCATCTTCAAAGTAGGCAACTGTTTCGGCTTCTCCCAGAAGTAAAAAGCCTTTCGGTACCAAGGAAAAATGGAAATTTTGTAACACCTGCTGCTGTAACTGCGGCTGCATATAAATCAGTACGTTGCGGCAGGTAATCAGATGCATGCGAGTAAAATTTGCATCTTTTGTCAAGTCATGAGGTGCAAAAATTAACTTTTCCCGTAGTTCCTTGGCAACTTGAAAACTCTGCTCTTGACGAATAAAATATCGCTCCAAACGCTCGGGATTAAGATCCTTGGCGATACTTTCTGGGTAAACTCCATTAGCGGCTTTTTCTAAAGCTGTTCGATCAATATCTGTGGCAAAAATTTTGACTTTTATTTGTTTTCCTAAATCGGAAATCGCTTCATCGATCAAAATTGCTAAGGTGTAAGCTTCTTCTCCTGTGGCGCAAGCGCTTACCCAACATCTCAATTCATCTCCGGGATTAATTTTTTCAATTATTTTAGGAATTATATTCGTTTCCAGATATTCCCAAGCTGCTACATCGCGGAAAAATTTTGTCACGCTAATCAGTAAATCTTGACAAAGGATTTCTCTTTCTTGACGCTCAATTTGCAACCTTCCAATATAATCATCAATATCGTGATACCCCGTAATCAAGCAGCGGCGATGAATGCGTCTTGAAAGAGTAGAAGGTTTGTAATGGGTAAAATTGATATGTTGATGGCGGTTGAGAATATTAGTAATTTGTCCTAACCTAAAAGAATCTAACGCTAACTTGGAACGTGGTTCGTTGTATTTTTCTTCATTGGCAGGTGCTTTGGCAAAATCGTAAATAACCTCCGCTAACTCCAGAGGTGAACCAATGCTATCTACAATGCGAGTCGCGATCGCACTGTGAGGCATTCCGTCAAACTCAGCCGTGGCTGGATCTTGCACCATGCCAATTCCACCAGATTCGTTGAGCATCCGCAAACCTTCGGAACCATCGCTACCAGTGCCCGAAAGCACCACACCAATAGCGCGATCACCAGCATCTTCACCTAAAGACTGTAAAAATATATCAATGGGAAAATTAGGCCCTGAACGTTCTCTATCCTGACGTTGTAACTGCAAGCGGCGATTTCTGACTTCTAAATTTTGACCGGGAGGAATCAAGTAAACGCAATTAGGCTTAATCTCCATGCCATCTTCTACCCGATAAATCTCCATCCTGGTTGTTCTTCCTAGCAATTCCTTCATCAGACTTTTGAAATCTGGCGATAAATGCTGGATGACAACAAACGCAGCACCGCTATCAGCAGGCATATTCGCAAAGAATTCTTCTAAAGCACGCAGCCCTCCTGCCGACGCACCAATTCCAACAA
>JBCCSG010000556.1:0-2354 GCA_039200565.1 Cyanobacteria bacterium P01_D01_bin.50
ACATGGTGTAGCAGAAAGTGGAGATGGTGCAACACCAGGACGTTTCCCTCAAGTTAGCGGTTTAGCATTCAGCTTTGATGAAAGCTTACCTGCTGGCGATAGAGTACAATCCTTAGCGGTTGTCGATGAAGATGGCGAAGTTATCGACGTAATCGCTAGAGACGGCGAATTACAAGGTGATGCCAACCGTGAATTTCGTCTTGTAACCTTGGGATTTCTTGCTGGTGGTGGAGATGATTATCCTTTCCCACAACGTGATGTAGTAGAGTTAGAACAAGCTGAAGATGCTCCTCGTACAGGTGTTGCTACTTTTGCTCCCGACGGTTCCGAACAAGATGCTTTAGCTGAATTCTTAGCAGCAAACTTCTCGGAAGAAAATCCCTTCTCTACAGAAGATGTTTCTGAAGAATTTGACACCAGAATTCAAAATCTTGAGTTCCGTGCTGATACGGTATTAGATGCTGTACCAGAAAATCCAATATTCACTTCCGAAGTTGGTGGAACTACAGTTGAAGCGATTAACCTAACTAGTTTTGATGCTCAACCAACTGTTAGTGTTGATTTCACCATCACTAGAGAAGCTGATTTCAATAACGAAGTTTACTTCTACGCAGTTGATGATATTACTGGTACTGTGAACGGTGTAGAAGTTGGTGATGCAAACTATGCCGAAGAAGCTTTGAAACAGCTTGTTTCTCGTAAGTTCTCTACCACTGACGGTAATACAGAGAGCGGAACCGTTGAATTCAACGCAGGTTCTATCGTTGTTCCTGTAATTATTGCTGATGGTACCTTCGCAGAAGCATTAAGCGGTGCTGCTGAAGTTTACTTCCCATACTTGGGTGCTAACAGTGATGGTTTCGATCACATCAGATTTAATGACGCTACCAATACCTTTGAATTTGAAGATTTAGCTAACGGTGGCGACCAAGATTTCAACGATATTCGTATCGAAATTAGCAGTATTGCTTAATTAAAAGTTTGAATTTTGAATCTAGTTTATTCCTCACATATCGATTGAGGAATAAACTATTACTCAAAAAGTAGGCTATTAAATTTTTACACCTAGTAACCGGGGGCGGTTGACTGGGTGTTTTTTTTGTTAATTGAAAATAGTAATTGGGGTGAGTGAGTAGTAAATAGTATCTAGTTATTAAAAAAACCAGGTTTATACAATTTTATAAATTATTTAGAAATAAGATTGGAAAAATCAAGATAAAACAATCGCGAAATCATCAATGTTTTAATGTTAGCTTAAATAGCAATTTAAAGTTTACTTAACCCATTTTTAAAATATTAATGAGACTCTAGAAAACAGTTGCATTTAGTATTTAACACCAAATATCTGAATTGCAAGCTACAGTTAAAATTATTGCAAATCGAAAAATCTCAAGCATTTTTATTTTGCTTATAAGCAGTAAAAAAGAGGTTGTCAATAGCATTTTTTTAACAAAATAATGATAACAATTATCATTAACTGAGTAATAATTTTCTAAAGTATATCCGGGTCAATTAGTTAAGTCATCAAACCAAAAACATGGCAAACAATAACGTAATATTTATCCATCCCGATGGTACCGCTCCTGCTCATTTCGCTGCTGGACGTTTAGTTCAAGAAGGTCCCGATGGTAGATTAAATTGGGATGAGATGACCAATGTTGGGATTTACCTAGAACATATCGAAGATAGATTGGTATCTACTTCCAATACTGGTGCAGTAATTCACTCCCACGGAACCAAAGCTTACGCGGGTTCCTACGGTTTCAATGAAGATGGTACTGCTGTAGAGTCTCTTTCTTTCTTAGCCGGGGAAGTAGATGAGCCCGGTTTAACCATTATGGAAGAGGCGATTATGGCTGGTAAAGCTACTGCTGTAATTAACTCTGGCTTTATCGCTGAACCAGGAACAGGTGTATTTCTTGCATCTGCGGAAAGTCGTCGTGATGTGACTGGAATTACTGCACAGATTGTGGAGTCTGGTGTCGATATTATTATGGGTGGTGGTGAAATTCACTATTTACCCCAAGGTACTATCGGAAGATTCGGAGAAGAAGGTATCCGCGAAGATGGACGGAATTTAATTGAGGAAGCCGAAGCAGACGGCTATACCGTTGTTTATACCCGTGAAGAATTACAAAATCTCCCCGAAGGTACAACAAAAGTATTAGGTATTTTTGCAGCAGAAGATACCTACAACGATACTACTGAAGAAGCTAATTTTGCAGCGGGATTAGAAAATTACGGACAACCAGGAAATGAAAATCCTCCTACCGTAGGGGAAATGTTGTCAGCTGCCCTACCCATTCTCGATCGAGATGAGGATGGATTCTTTGTTGTTCTCGAAGAAGAAGGTA
>JBCCSG010000557.1:0-2337 GCA_039200565.1 Cyanobacteria bacterium P01_D01_bin.50
CAAATCCTTTGATTATTAAGAAATATTTCACCATTCTTGAAGTTAACGCTACGTCACCCCTTATGTTGATGAATGTCGAGCAAAACTAAACAAATAAATCATGTACAGCATTGGGGAATATTCGAGAATTGCCCAAGTTTCTAAGCGGTTACTGCGTTACTACGATGAAATTGGTTTGTTTCAACCAATTAGAATTGATATAGAAATTCAATTCCCCGTCTGTAAGCGGGAGATAAATCTTGATTTATCCTCAATAAATTAGTATTTCAGCAACAAAATACAGCCTTGAAAAATTAATTTACTAATCACCACTAACTAACTAAGAATTACCTTACTAAAGCCGAGTCAGCAAACTAAACGCGAAGCGTCTCCCGTAGGTCAATATTACGAATTAAAAATTATACTCACCTTGAAATATAAGGAGTAAAAAAATGATTTTCCACAACAAAACAATAGGAATAGATACAAAAGCTCTACTTTCCACATTATGGATATTTATTCTATTCAATATAATTTTTCGAGATATTCATGAATTTGTCAAACCTGGTTTTATCGAAGAAGTTATGACAGGAACTGTAAATGGTGTTCAAATAAATGAACCACTTTTGTTGCTAGGTGGAATCATGGTCGAAATTCCCATTTCTATGGTTCTTCTATCCCGAATATTGAAGTATAAAGTCAATAGGTGGGCAAATATTATTACAGGTGCATTAATGATTACATTTGTTATTAATAATGGAGTAAAAGACCTCGATGATATATTTTTTGCTTCTATAGAAATTTTATCTTTATCGCTAATTATTTGGATTGCTTGTAAATGGCATAATTCATATGATTTACGGTAAATAAACCACGTTCGGATTAGAAGTAAGAAACTAAAAAATACGAGGAGATATTATGAGTTCAACTAAATTTTGGGACAAAATCGCCGAAAAATACTCAAAACAACCCATTGCTGATGAAGCAGCTTACCAGAAAAAACTGCAAGTCACGCGGGAATACTTTCAACCGGAAATGGAGGTATTGGAGTTTGGCTGTGGTACGGGATCTACTGCTATTATTCACGCTCCCCATGTTAAACACATTCGGGCAATAGATATCTCCGAGAAGATGATTGAAATTGCCCAAGGTAAAGCCCAGGCAGAAAATATCAAAAATATCACTTTTGAACAATTAACTATCGAAGAATTAACTGTGCCCGATTGCACCTTCGATATGGTTTTAGGACTGAGTATTTTGCATTTACTAGAAAACAAAGAAGAGGCGATTAACAAAGTTCATAAGATGCTCAAACCGGGTGGACTTTTTGTCACCAGTACGGCATGTCTGGGAGACACCATGGAATGGTTTAAAATCGTTGGGCCAATTGGCAAATTCTTGGGTTTAATACCGTTTGTCAAGGTTTTTACCGCAAAAGAATTGGAAGACAGTTTAATAGATGGTAATTTTAAGATTGATTACCAATGGCAACCCGGCAAAGGCAAAGCAGTGTTTATTGTAGCGAAGAAACCTGAGTAAAATTAAGTATCCTCCCATGAAGGTTACGATCGCGATCGCCGTCTCTGAACATAACTGAAGAGACGGCGATTCATGTATTATCTGTACTCACCACTCACCACTAACTTTCAACAATGCAGCTTTATCCCTTATTCCCGCTTTTATACCCAATCCTTAAATCAAGTTTTCCGCGAGCGCGTGCGGGACACCTAAAAATGTACCTCAACTACATTGCACTCTTGGTTGACGCTGAAGGTAACTTTCTGCGGCTGATGCGAAAAACACAGACTGAGGTAGAACTGCTTAAACTTTGCGATACGCGGAGCGTGATGCCTTCGGCATATCGCGTTCTGCTTAATACCAACGACAACTTAGCCCTAGCGCCTTATTCAAGAGATTGTTTCTGACTGTGTCTTGCTAAAGCACCTAGCATAAAAAAAGCCCCAGCATATCACCAGGGCTTCTTGATTACGAATTAATATTTTGCAACAGCTAGACAAATTGTCTAAATGTCTTTAACCTTTAAACAGTGGGAAATTTAAGTTCTACGATTACATCATCAAAGTCATTATCGGTCAAATCTTCGTAACCGAAGGTGTTTTCACCAAGCAAGCGAATCCTGTCTACTCCATTGTTAGCTCCTAAGTAGGAGAAATAAGTTTCTTTGGTATCGTTGAGAGCTTCTTCTATGGTTCCATCTACAATCATGAAGGAAGCTATAATACCTCCACCATCAAAACTTCCATTAATAGTAGTAGAAGTTCCGTCGTCAGTTCCGAGTAGGTCTAAACTAGTGATGCGGTTTTCTAAAGCTGCTTGTTTGTAGCCTGCATCACCAAC
>JBCCSG010000558.1:0-2292 GCA_039200565.1 Cyanobacteria bacterium P01_D01_bin.50
AGCTATATATTATTATGAAGAACGTTTGCTAATAGCTAAAACCATTAAAGATAACCGCAGCCAAGAACAAGCTCGTGCTAGTCTTAAAACGGCTTGTTATGCAATGGGTGACTATGCTAGAGCGATGGAATACGATTAATTTTTTAAATGATCAAGTTTCAAAATAATCTCAAATTTAATATCTTTAATCTGGTGATTTACCAACTTAGAAATTACTTATAAAAAGTAATAAAATTGTAAAATTTAATGATTTTATCCGATTAAAACTGTGTTATTTTTCCCTGCCCCAATCGGGGTGAGGGAAAAATAATTTTTAGAGAAATGTAACCTAAAACTATACTGTTAAAACTAGAGGGCGTTGAATTTAATCTTTTAGATTATTCAGCCTTTAACAGATTGTTGCTGAAGATATTCTAGAGCTTCTTGGGTTTTAAGTTGGGGAAATTCTACATAAAAATTACTCACACTCAAAAAATATTCTGGCGTTGCTAAGACAATTACTTTTTCACCCCATTTATGTAACCAAGGTATTAATTTTAAAGGCGCAACAGGGGTACACAACCAAATCTCTCTAGGTTTTAATTTTCTTAAAGCTGTTGCAGCTGCAGCTATAGTCATACCTGTAGCAATACCATCATCAATTAAAATAATAGTTGCTCCCTCTACATTTACTTGGGGACAAGCAGGGCTTAATTGTGCCTCTAAAGACTTAGCATAGTCCATAGCTGCATTTAAACTTGCTTGACGTTTTTGTTGCGGCGAATAAAATCTGAAGCGAAATGGTCTATTTTCTGACCAAATTAGACTTCCTGAAGCTGTCACTGCACCAATGGCTAATTCCTCATTTTGGGGATGACTAATCTTTTTTGCTACTTCTATTTTTAAAGGACAATCAAGCAAACGCGCTACTGGTAAGGCTACTGGCAATCCCCCTCTAGGTAAAGCATAAACAATTGGTATTGGCTTTATTTGGGTTTCAACTGCTTGTTTGTTCAACTGAGTACGAATTTTTCGCGCTAACTGCTCGCCAGCAGCTTCGCGATTTTGAAAAAGTGGGTTGTATAACATGATTTATTAAACACTTTACAACGGCATTGCCTTGAATCTCGCTGTCGTCTACTTAAAATCGCTGATATAATGTGGGTTTATAAATATAAGTATTACGCACTCAAGCCTAGCCCAACCTATATTTTTAGAGTTAATTTATCGCATTTGGCAATCGTCGTGGAAGCTCGCGCAGAGTACCCCCTTTGAAATGGGAAATAAAAAATGTCTGAACTTGTTTATTGTTTGTGTCGCAGATTATCTTCTCAAAGACAAGTTTAATTTCAATTCAACAACACCTCCCGGCGTAAGCTAGAAAACGGTGTTAAACCAAAAAATTTCAGATGAGCAGTGAAAACCAATTAAGTCTTTTCGATTACTCAAACTTTAATCAAAAACAGCTTATTCCCACAGATACCAAAATTCCCATTCCTCAAGGCACTTATCCCAGCATGATGGAATTGACAGAGCATTGCAATAATTGTCATCGTTGTCAGCTTGGAAATACTCGCCAAAATGCCGTCGTAGGAAGAGGAAATCTTCAAGCATCTATCATGATTATTGGAGAAGCACCAGGGCAAAATGAAGATGAAACTGGATTGCCTTTTGTTGGGCGTGCTGGACAACTTTTTGAAAAAATTTTAGCCTCAGTAAAACTCGATAGTGAAAAAGATGTATATATCGCTAACATTAATAAATGTCGTCCTCCTGGTAATCGCAATCCAACAGCTGAAGAGATTAAGGCTTGTAAGCCATACCTTTTAGAACAAATTCGTTTAATCGATCCAAAAATCATCCTTTTGACAGGTGCGACAGCACTCAAGGGTTTACTCGCAGAAAAACGCGGAATTACCAAAATTCGCGGACAATGGATACAGTGGCAAGAGCGTTTGTGTATGCCTATTTTTCATCCTTCATACTTACTACGTAACCCTTCCCGTGAAGTCGGTAGTCCTAAATGGTTAATGTGGCAAGATATACAAGCTGTGCGGTCAAAGTTTGAGGAAATTCAGAACAATTAGTTTTGTATCACATTCTTAGACAACACAGAGACGTTGCAATGCAACGTCTCTGTATTATTATTTTATATTTCCAAAAATCTAAACCTTTGTTCTATCTGTTAGAATCTCATACCCAGTTTCTGTTACTAATACGGTATGCTCAAACTGTGCTGAGAGTGAATTATCTACAGTTACCGCCGTCCAACGGTCGGATAAAATTTTACAAAATTTAGAACCAGCATTTAAA
>JBCCSG010000559.1:0-2167 GCA_039200565.1 Cyanobacteria bacterium P01_D01_bin.50
CGGAACTGGGTTAATATCAAAAGAGCGTAGCAACTTGTAACCTTGTGGCTCTATTTTGCCGCTAGCCCAACAATTAGTTCCTAATGCCATTACCCCATGAGGTAGTTCCAAACTCGCTTCTAGATGCGACATTAGCAAAGTACGCCCAGAAGGTGGGCTTGTCGCAGCAAACAACCAACCGTGGTAAGTGCGAGTGCGGACATCGGAAACAGTACCACTTGCAAAACTTCCCAAGCCATTAGTCAACAGCCATTCTCGAATATCTAAATCTCCCATTTCCAAACGAGAAATCGTTATGAGTATGATATTATTTGTAACAGTTCGTAATTAAAAATCAAAGTGTGGATAGATGAATTTTATAAACATCACTGATATTGCCACGCTTCAAAAGTATAGCTTCAAGGAGAATTAGTATAATGCCCCTTACTTATTCATCAGAAGGATGCCTCCGGGTAGGTCAACAGGCTCCAGATTTTACAGCTACAGCCGTGGTAGATCAAGAATTTAAAACGGTTAAACTTTCCGACTATCGCGGTAAGTATGCCGTTCTGTTTTTCTATCCTTTAGATTTTACCTTTGTTTGTCCCACTGAAATAACGGCATTTAGCGACCGTTACGAGGAATTTAAAAAGCTTAACACAGAGATACTCGGTGTTTCCGTTGATAGCGAATTTTCCCATTTGGCATGGATTCAAACAGACCGTAAGTCTGGTGGAGTCGGCGACCTGAATTACCCATTAGTATCAGATATTAAGAAAGAAATTAGCGCTGCTTACAACGTGTTAGACCCAGAAGCAGGGGTTGCTTTGCGCGGTTTGTTCATTATAGACAAAGATGGTGTCATTCAGCATGCTACCATCAACAACTTATCTTTTGGTCGTAACGTAGACGAAGCGCTACGAACCTTGCAAGCTATTCAATACGTCCAATCTCACCCCGATGAAGTTTGTCCTGCGGGTTGGCAACCAGGCGATCAAACTATGAATCCCGATCCAGTGAAGTCTAAGGTATATTTCTCAGCGGTTTAGATTCCATTGTCTAATTAAAGTGTTGTCAATGGCGATTTAATTGTAATTAACCACATTTTAATTAACTTAATGGCAAAATCGGCAATAACTAGACCATTTCGATATACATAGATAAAAGCGGATATAAATTAATTAAATTGAGTTAGAATCCGCAACTATCTATGTTTTTTATTGTCATATTTTTAATCTATAAGTATTAGCAATGTTAACTTCTACTGATTTTAGCGGCTTATTTAACGAGCGTTTTGCGCAAAACTTTTTACCAATTCCGGCAGGAAATAGTCCGGAATTGGGACAGTTAACACCTCAATTTCAACTTCCGGATATAACTAATGGTACTTTAGTTAAATTATCGGATTATAGAGACAAGCAACCGGTAATTTTGGCATTGACTCGAATTTTTACTGAAAAACAATATTGTCCCTTTTGCTTTCCTCATATCAAAGCTTTGAATGAAAATTATGAGGAATTCAAGAATCGGGGTGTGGAAGTTTTAATGATTACTAGTACTGACGAACGCCAAAGTCAGATAGTTGTTAAAGATTTGAGTTTAAAAATGCCGTTGCTGTGTGATCCTAGTTGTAGAGTATTTCGTAATTATGGAGTTGGGCAAGCATTAGGTGCGCCTTTACCAGGACAATTTATTTTAGATAAACAAGGGAAGTTGATTTACAAGCATTTATTTTCCTTTTTAGATCATAATGCTGGGATTGAAACGTTACTTTCTTATATTGAATCTAAGTAGGTTAGCATTGAAAATAGTAATTGGGGCAAGTGAAGGGTTCCCATAAGAATTTTTTCTTCTAAAAAAATTCTTATGGGTGCCCGTGAGTAGTGAATAGTAAATAGTGAGTAGTAACAAGGTTTTGGAGCAAGTTTACATTCTGTAATATAGTTGGGTTTATTTCTCCCGACTTACTTAATGTGAATAATTGATAGCTTATCCTAGAGTTTAAAAAACCCCTCTGCAAACCTCTCCCCTCGCGAAGGGAGAGGCCTTTAGGTTTTGGGATCAATGTATTTTTTCAAATCTCGGGTTCAATTCCTGCTGCTCTGAGTTGTGCTGCAAATCTTTCTGCTCGTTGATTTTCTTGATTTGCTTTTTCTAAACCCCATAATAAAAGATTGTCATTTTCATC
>JBCCSG010000560.1:0-1547 GCA_039200565.1 Cyanobacteria bacterium P01_D01_bin.50
GTTTTAAGGAAATTGAGAATAATGATGGTTCTGTGATTTTTGAAAATGATTTAACTCGAATTCAAGATATACCCTCATATGTAAATTTTCAAGCGATTAATTGAGTTTTTTATTATATTTAATCCTGTACTTAATTAGGAAGTATAGTCGTCCACTATTAATTTTAAATATTAAACACAAAGTTAGCTTACTATCAACTACCGTGGAAAAAGCAAGGAAACACCAAGAAAGAGAAGGGAGCATCCCAAATGTGTAAATTTATTTTTTCGTAGTGCGAGCATCTTGCTTGCCATTGCTTGCTAGCGAGCAAGATGTTCGCACTACAAATTTTATTTTTGCAAAATTGGGATGCTCCCAAAGAGAAGGAGAATTATTTATTCCAAGCATATAGATAATTTGTATGAGTCCAGATTTGGAAATAAATAAAATTGAAAAGGTTAAATAATATGAATACAAAAAATGATATTGAAAAAACTGATGAACAAATTGAAGGAATTGCTATTATTGGCATGGCTGGGCGCTTTCCGGGAGCTATCAGCATAGAGTCTTTTTGGCAAAATTTGCAAAATGGCGTAGAGTCCTTATCTTTATTTACGGATGAAGAATTAATCGCTGCTGGTGTACCTGCGACATTGGTAAATGATAGTAATTATGTCAAAGTTGGTGGTGTTTTAGATAATGTCGATTTATTTGATGCCGCATTTTTCGATCTGAACCCGAAAGAAGTGGAGCTTACCGATCCACAACATCGCCTGTTTTTAGAATGTGCTTGGTCAGCTTTGGAAAATTCTGGTTACGATTCAACCAAGTGTGAAAGTAGAATTGGTGTTTATGCTGGTGCTAGCTTAAATAACTATATATCATTCGATCTGAATCATGACCGACTAGGATCTGGGGAATCATATCAAAAAATGATTGGAAACGATAAAGGTTTCCTTTCTTCCAGAGTTTCTTATAAGTTAAATCTTACTGGGCCAAGTATTACGGTTCAAACAGCTTGTTCGACATCATTAGTTGCTACTACCCTGGCCTACCAAAGTTTACAGAGTTATCAATGCGATCTGGCATTAGCGGGAGGGGTTTCTATTAGTGTGCCAGAGAAAACTGGTTACTTTTATGAACCAGGAGGACCGCTATCACCTGATGGTCATTGTTATGCTTTTGATACCAAAGCACAGGGAACAACTGGTGGTAACGGGGTGGGAGTCGTGGTTCTCAAGCGAGTCCAAGATGCGATCGCCGACGGTGACTGTATTTATGCTGTGATTAGGGGTGCTGCAATTAACAACGATGGTTCCAACAAAGTTGGTTACACAGCACCTAGCGTTGATGGTCAAGCAGAGGCGATCGCCGAAGCAATAATGCTAGCGGAAGTAGAACCAGAAACGATTGACTATATTGAAGCGCACGGTAGTGGCACAGCATTGGGCGATCCGATTGAAATTGCCGCGCTGACCAAAGTTTTTCGTTCTAGTACTGACAAAAAAGGTTTCTGTGCCATTGGTTCAGTTAAAACTAACATTGGTCATTTAGATGCAGCAGCTGGA